>JBCCQJ010000316.1:0-4815 GCA_039024395.1 Bacteroidota bacterium
CCTGGCCGCGCTGGAGGCGGCGTTGAGCGAAGCGCTGCGGCCGTACTGGGAGGACACGAGGCGGCTGGCTCGGCTGACGGGCTACGGGTGGTGGACGGCAGCGACCGGCTCGATCCTGACATCGTAGAGCCGAAACGGTATTACATTCGTAGCTACGCCAGCCTTCTCTCGCCATGCCCAAGTCTGTCCCCACGATCACGTTCCGCCGGATCGGCAACTCCATCGGCGCCACCTTCCCCAAGGAGGTCGTCGAGGCGGCCGGCATCGACGAGAAGAGCACCTGGCACGTCGTCCAGACGCCGGACGGGCTGCTCCTGAAGCAGTACGATGAGGGCTTCGAGCAGATGATGGAGGCGTACCGCGAGGGCGCCGAGCAGTACAAGAACGCCCTTCGGGAGCTGTCGAAGTGACGAGCGAGCCGATCTGGGTCACGCGGCCCGTCGTCGATGCGATTCACCTCGACCAGCTCCAGAAGCACGGGGGGCGCTTTGGCGTGCGCGACGAGAACCTCTTGGAGTCGGCACTGGCCCGGCCTCAGCAGCGCTGGGCGTACGAGGAGGGGGCCGACCTGGCCGATCTCGCGGCGTCGTACGCGTTCGGGATCGCCAAGAATCACCCGTTCATCGACGGCAACAAGCGGACCGCCTTCATGGTGCTCTACACGTTCCTCCGCACGAACGGCATCCGCCTCGGAGCGTCGGAGCCCGAGGCCGTCGAGGTGATGCTCGGCGTCGCCTCGGGGGAGCTGGGCGAGGGCGAACTCGCTGCCTGGTGCCGGCAGCGGGGGACACCCGTGAACGCGTGACCACCTCGGGGACCGGCACGCTGCTCGCGCGTTGACGCCGCCCATGCCCGACGTCACCTACGCGCCGCCCGACGCCGACCGCCGCCTCGGGTTCGACACCCTCCGCGAGCGCCTGCTCGGGTTCACGCGCACGCCCTACGGCCGCGACCGCCTCAGGGACCTGGGGCCGCTCGCCGACCCCGAGGCGGTCCGCGGGAGGCTCACACGCGCCAGCGAGATGACGGCCCTCGTGCAGGCCGGCGACGCCCCGCCGCTCCGCGAGATCGACCGCCTCGACACGATCCTGCGGCGCCTCCAGCCCAAGGACGCGACCGTCGACGGCGGCGACCTCCTCACGGTCGGCCGCGTGCTCGAGACCGGGCGGACGGTCCACGACCACCTCCACCGGCGGCGCGAGACGGCACCGGCGCTGTGGGAGATCGCGGCGCGCATCACGGTCCTCAAGGCGCTCGAAGACCGGATCGCGCGGGCGATCGGCGACGACGGGCGCGTCCGCGACGACGCCAGCCCGGAGCTGCTGCGGATCTCGCGCGAGCTGGCCGCCCGGCAGGGACGCCTCCGGTCGACCGTCCTGGCGGCCCTCCGCGAGGCGCAGGCGCAGGGCTACGCGACCGAGGACCAGCCGACGATCCGCGGCGGCCGCGCCGTGATCCCGGTCCGCGCCGAGGCCAAGCGCAAGGTGAACGGGTTCGTCCACGACGTGTCGTCGACCGGCCAGACGGTCTACATCGAGCCCGCCTCGGTGCTCGGCCTCAACAACGAGATCCGCGAGATCGAGTTCGAGCGGGGCCGCGAGGTCCAGCGGATCCTTCAGGACCTCAGCGGCCACGTGCGCCACCACCGCCGCGACATCGAGCGGACGCTCGGCGCGCTCGGCCACCTCGACGCGCTGCACGCCGTCGGGCGGCTCTCGGCAGATCTCGACGCGCTCGCGCCGGAGGTGGGCGCGGGGGGCGCGCTCCGCCTCGTCAAGGCGCGGCACCCCGTGCTCCAGCTCCGCGTCGCCGAGGCGGCGCGGCTCCCCGAGGCCGACCGGCCCCCGAGCGTCCCCGAGGCGGTCGTCCCGCTCGACCTCGCGCTCGGCCCCGAGGCGGCCGACGGCGACGACGCCCACACGCTCGTCATCACCGGCCCCAACGCGGGCGGCAAGTCGGTCGCGATGAAGACGGCCGGGCTGCTGAGCCTGATGGCGGCGCACGGGCTGCCGATCCCCGCCGCGCCGGGCACGCGCGTGCCGCTCTTCACGGCCGTCTTCGTCGACCTCGGCGACCAGCAGTCGATCCAGGACGACCTCTCGACGTTCACGTCGCACCTGACGAACGTGCGCCAGATGCTCGAGGCGGCCGACGACCGGAGCCTCTGCCTCATCGACGAGGCGGGCACGGGCACCGACCCGGCCGAGGGCGGCGCGCTCGCCGAGGCGGTCCTGAGCCGGCTCACCAAGCGCCGCGCGCTGACCCTCGTGACGACCCACATCGGCGCGCTCAAGGCGTTCGCGCACGACACGGCCGGCGTGCTGAACGGGTCGATGGAGTTCGACCGCGCCTCGCTCAGCCCCACCTACCGGTTCCGCCCCGGCGTGCCCGGCTCGTCGTACGCCTTCGAAATCGCCGACCGTGTGGGGCTCGACCGGCCCGTCGTGCGCGACGCGCGCGCCCTCGTGGGCGAGGGGAAGAGCCGCCTCGAAGACCTCATCGCCGAGTTCGAGGAGCGATCGACGGAGGCCGCCCGCCGCCTCGGGGAGGCCGAGGCCAAGCTGGCTGAAGCCGAAACAACGCAGCGCGACTACGAGCAGCGCCTCGACCGCCTCCGCGCCGACAGCGACCACCGCCGCGCGCAGGCCCTCGCCGAGGCCGAGAAGATCCTCGCCGAGGCCAACGCGACCGTCGAGAACACGGTCCGCGAGATCAAGGAGGCCGAGGCCGAAAAAGAGGCCACGCAGGAGGCCCGCGAGAGGCTTGCCGAGGCGCGCGCGCGCGTCGCCCGCCGAAAGCAGAAGGTCGACCGCCGGCAGACCTCCCGGACGCGCCGGACGGCCAAGCCGCCGACCCCCGAGGCGGCCGGGCCGATCGCGGTCGGCGATCACGTCCGCCTGGACGAGGCCGGCGCCGTGGGCGAGGTGCTGGAGCTGTCCGCCACCGAGGCGGTGCTGGCGCTCGGCGCGCTCACGAGCCGCGTCAAGCTGACGCGGCTGACGAAGGTCGGCGGCCCCGCCTCGGGGGGCGCGCGGCGGCCGACGCCGCGGATCCCGGGCAAGGCGCGCGGCGGCGAGCGGACGAACGTCGCGGTCTCGACGGCGCGGACGCGGATCGACCTGAGGGGGGCGCGGGTCGACGAGGCGCTCTCGGAGGTGCAGCAGTTCGTCGACGCGGCGCTCGTGGGGGGCGCGCGGAGCGTCGAGATCCTGCACGGCAAGGGGACCGGCGCGCTGCGGCAGGCTATCCACGCGCAGCTCGCGCGGCGGCCCGACGTGGCCGGCTTCGCGGTCGCGCCGCCGAACCAGGGCGGCGACGGCGTGACGGTCGTCGACCTCGGGTGACCACGCATCGACACAGGGCGTCCGCCGTGCGCGCCAGGGGGCGGCTGAAAAGCGGGCTTTACGGCCCGTTGCGGTGGGGTGGGAGAACGGCCTACCTTTTGTGCGCTCTCGGCTCCCGGGTCGCCCCCCTCTGCAGAGCCTCATGTCCCCACGTCTTCCGCTCGCGCCCCTCTGGGCCTTGGTCGCGACGGCCGTCCTCTTCCTCGGCGCGGTCCCGCCGCCTCCGACCGACGACGCCGTCGAGCGCGTCGAGGCGGGCCTCCGGGCGGGCGACCCCGAGGCGGTCCTGGTCGACGCGGGCAGCCGGATCGAGGTGACCCTCTTCGGGCAGGGCGGCATGTACCGGCGGGCGCAGGCGACGCACGTGCTCCGCGACTTCTTCCGGCGCTACCCGCCCAGCCGGGTCGTCTTCGGCGAGCAGGCGACGAGCGACGACGGCCAGACGGCGGTGTGGCGCTACTGGAGCGAGGACGGCGGCGCCCCGCTGACGGTCAGCGTGCTGCTTCGCGAGACCGACCCTGAGGCGTCGGAGTTGGTGTGGGTCCGGATCGACCGGCGCTCGACAGTTCGCGCTGGCCTCTAGTGCCCCCTTCGGGTGGGTACCCGGTACTCGGTACGGCTCCCGCCTGCCGCCTCGCGTCCTGTACCTCGTACCGAGTCCCCTGTGTCAACCGGAGATTCGCTCTGAGGCGCGTGGATCCGACGCGCTAGCTTCGGGCGATCCTCACCGCGAGTGCCGTTCCCCGATGGCGAGTCCCGATGCGCCGCAGCGCCGTCCTCCTCGGGGGCGCGCTCGTGCTCGGCGTGCTGTTCGGGCTGACCGAGGGGTGGGGCCGGTGGGAGGCCGCAGGCCTCGGCCCCGAGGCGGTCGAGCGGGAGCAGGCTGAGACTGTCGAGGAGGTCCGCGCGGCGTTCGACGCGCTGCTCGGCGAGATGCGCCAACGCGCCGAGGCGGTCGCGACCCTGCCGGCGGTGCGAGAGGCGCTCGCAGACGGCGCCGAGCGCCCCCAGGACGACGTGCTGGCCGCCCTCGCGGGCCGAGGCGATGTCGACCGCGTGGCGGTCGAGGTGTTCACCGCCTCGGGGGATCTGATCGCGTGGGATGGCCCCGCCTTTCCCCACATCCGCCAGGTGCCCGACTCGCTCACGACGCGCGTGGTCGTTGACGAGGGCGACCGGGTGGCGATCGCCCTGTGGTCGCCGGTCGCGTCCGACAGCGCCCACCTCGGGGCGGTGCGCGTCGTGCACCTCGTCCAGGCGTCGGTCCCGATCCGCAACCAGTACCTCCAGGACGTCGACGTCGCCGATGCGTGGCGGGTGCGGATCGACCGTCCGTTCGACGTTCGGTTTTCGATGGCGCCGGCCGACTCGGCGCAGGCGCTGCGCGGCCCCGACGGGCGGACGCTCGGGCGGGTAGCGGTCGCCGCGTCGTCCGTCGGCACCCTCGCCGCCCAGCGCGCGCGCGCCACCG
>JBCCQJ010000317.1:0-4807 GCA_039024395.1 Bacteroidota bacterium
AGCTCGGCGGCCATGCGGGCGGTGGTCCCGGCGACGAAGTGCTCAATGAGCCGGAGTTGGGTCCGCCGGGGAAGGCGGCTCTTGCGTCGTCGGGTCATGGCGGAGGCTAAGCCACCCGACGCTTATCTGGGTCAGCCCCTTTCCCTTTTCCCCCTACACCCCCACGATCTCGAACGTCGACCCCGTCACCGGCTGCTTGACCACCTCGATGCGGACCGGGAACGCGGCCTTCAGCTCGTCGAGGTGGGTGATGACGAGTATGGTGTCGAAGTCGTCCTGGATCGCGCGGATGGCGCCGATGAGGTTCTGGAGCCCCTCGCGGTCCTGCGTCCCGAAGCCCTCGTCGATGACGAGCGTGCGGATGCGCGTGCCGGAGCGCTCGGCGAGCATCTGGCTGAGCGCGATCCGGAGCGCGAAGTTGACGCGGAAGGCCTCGCCACCCGAGAACGTCTCGTAGGAGCGCGCGACGCCCTGGCTGTCGGTGATGCGGATGTCGAGCGTCTCGCGCGTCCCGCCGCCGGTCTTCTTGTCCTTGAGGGTTTCGAGCGTCACCCGTGTGCGCCCGTCCCCGAGGCGGTCCAGGAGCGCGTTGGCTCGCTCCTCCACCTCGGGGAGCGTCTCCTCGATGATGAGCGACGGGATGCCGTTCTTGCCGAACGCCCGGCGGAGGTGGTTGTAGAGCGCGCGCTCGCGTTTGGCCTCCTTGGTTTCGGTCTTGGTCGCTTTCAGGGCTTTGCGGTCCTGGGCAGCGCGTTCGAGCCGCTCGGCGAGGGCTCCACGCCGGGCCTGCGCATCGGCGAGGCGGCGGGCGGCGTCTTCGCGCGTCGAGGTCGCGGCCGCCTTCTCCGCCTCGGTGTCCGCGCGGCCGGCGAGGGCGCCCTGGAGGGCGTCGAGGGCCGTCCGCTTCGCCTCGGCGTCGGCGGCGAGGGCGCGCCGCTCCTCCCCCGAGGCGGCGAGGCGCTCGGCGAGGTCGGCCCGCCCGCGCCGCGCGTCGAGGAGGCGCGCCAGACTCGCCGGTCCCTCAGCGAGGGCCTCCAGGTCACGGCCGACCGTCTCGTGCTCGGCCGGGTCGAAACCCAACGTTCGGGTCTGCGCGTCGAGGGAGTCGATCTTGGCCTGGGTGTCGGCGCTGTGGGCACCGGAGGCGAGCCGCTCTCGCAGCCCATTGAGGTCGGCGGCCTTGCGCGTGCGCTCGGTGCGGCGCTGGTCGAGGCTCTCGGCCAGGGTGTCGAGCTTCCGCAGCTCGCCCGCCCAGTGGTCGCGGAGCGCGGCGTCCTTGCGGAGGGCGTCGAAGCGCGCCTCGTCGAACGGGGTGCTCTCGAGCTGGTCGGCGAGCGTCGTCCGCTCGGCGCGCCGCTCCTGGGCGAATGTCTCCTCGGCGAGGGTGCGCTGGAGGGCGCGCGCCTCGGTGCGGAGGGCGGCCAGCCGAGCGTCGGCCTCCGCACGGCGCTCGGCCGCCGCGCGGGCGGTGTCGAGCGCCCGAGCCGCCTCGGTGCCGGAGGCCTCGATGGCCTTGAGCCGCGCGTACTCGGCGCGGAGTTCGTCCCGGCGACGGACCGCCTCGGCGAGGGCGCGCTCGTCGGTGGCCTGTCGGTGGTCGAGGGACTCGATCTCGGCGGCGTAGGTGGCGGCCACCTCGGCGCGGTGGGCGTCGGTGAGCGGCGTGCCGCACGTCGGGCACGCCTCGTCGGTGGCGTCGTCGAGGCGGCGGCGCTTGTCGAGGACGGCCTCCCGGTCCTTCGCGATCGTCGCGATGTGGCCTTCGAGGGTCTTCACCGAGGCGGACAGCTCGACGCCCTCTTCCCGAAGCGCGTCTCGTTTCGCGGCGGCCTCTTCCGCCTCGGCGACGCGCACGGCCAGCGCCTCGGTGTCGGCCGTTGCCGCCTCGGCCAGCTCGGCGGCCAGCCGCTTGCCCTCTTTCGTGACCCCGCCCAGTTGCCCTTCCAGCACGCCTTTCTCGGAGGCGAGCTGCTTGTCGATGGCCTCGATCCGGGACCGCATGGCCTCCCGCTTGGTGCGGACCTCCGCCAGTGCCGCCACCTCGCCCGCCGCCTCGGTGGCCGCGGCCAGCGTGCGCTCGACCTGCGGGCGCTCCCCGAGGCGGCGCTCGTCCTCCGCGATCCGCTCGTCGAGGCGGCCGAGGTCGCTCTGGGCCTTCTCGATCTGGATCTCGAGGTCTTTGGTCTGCTTCTGGAGGTCGAGGCGGAGGGCGTGGAGCTGCTGCTCGATGCCTCGGTGGAGCGTCGCCTTTTCGTCGAGGGCGGTCCGCCGCTTGCGGAGCGTCTCGAAGCGCACGTGGTCGCCTTCGATGCGGTCCGCCTCAGTGATCAGGGCGTCCGCCTCGGCGACGCGGGCGTCGATGCGGGTGCGCTCGGCGTCGAGGCGGGCGGTGCGCGCGTCGAGGTCGGCGAGGGCCGCGCGGAGGGACGCGGCCTCGCGGGCGGTCGCACCGAACGTGGCGAGGCGGGCCGACGCCTCGGCCTCGGCCTTGGCGGCGGCGTCCCGCTCAGCGGTCACCTCGGCGATCAGGGCGTCGACCTCGGCCTGCTCGGCCGTCCACGTGCCCTCGTGCTCGAGCGCCGCCGTCAGCCGCTCCGCCTCGGCGTCGAGCGCCTGGACGCGCTCGCGGAGGCGGCTCCACCGGGCGTTGGCGCGCGCCGCCATCCGCTCGTAGCGGTCGAGCGCGAGGATCTTGCCGAGGATCTCCTTCCGCTCGCCGGGCTTCTTCTTGGTGAACTCGTCCGAGCGGCCCTGGAGCAGGAACGTCGAGTTGATGAACGTCTCGTAGTCGATCCCGAGGCGGGCGTCGATGGCCGCCTGCGTGGCCTTGACCGACTCGGCGGTGAGCGAGCGCCACCCGTCGCCGTCGCGGACCTGAAACTCGAGGCCGGGCTTGGAGGTCTTGCCACTCGCCGACTGCTGGTAGCTCCGCACGACCCGGTACTCGCCATCGGCGAGGTGGAACGAGAAGTCGACCTCCATCGACCGCGTGCCCACGCGCAGCAGCTCCTCGTCGGGCTTGCGGAGGTCGCTCGACTTGCGGGCCTCGCCCCAGATGGCCCACGTCATCGCGTCGAGCAGCGCACTCTTGCCCTGCCCGTTGCCGCCCGAGAGGCACGCGACGTGAAGTCCCGCGAAGTCGAGCGCCGGCGCCGACTCGCCGTAGGAGAGGAAGTTGGTGAGCTGGAGCCGGGCGGGGACCATCGGTGGCGGTGAGGGCGCCCGGAAGGTACCGGCACCGGTGGGGCAGTCGGCGGCGTGCTCCCGCCTCGGAGACGGCGGTGAATCGGCCCGAGGATGCCCGCGGGGTACGGTGTGTCAGTGAGTCCGTGAGCCAGTGAGCCAGTGGGCGGAAGGTGCTGCCGCCTCGGGGATGGCGCTCGGTCCGATCGGGATGATGGTCGTATAGATGGACTGCGGTACGCCCTCTCGTTTCCAAATGCCCTCGCCCCGACGAACCCCGAGGCGGCCGCTCGAATGCAGATCGCCGACAGCCGATCGCCCACAGCCTATAGCCCAGAGCCTACAGCTTAAAGCTCTCCCTACTCCAGCGGCGCCTCGCCCGTCTCCGCCTCGGGGCGGCCTTCCTGCCACGTGTTGAACTTGTCGACGAGGGCGGCCTGGAGGCCGGGCGTCACCGTGCGGACGATCCCCCACACCTCGGGGGCAAGCGCCTCGACGGGGTCGTAGAGGACCGACGCCTCGCGTGCCTCCTCGCTGACGAGGATCGGGCCGCCACCGGGGATCGGCGCGAAGCTGGTCGCCAGCAGCGCCATACTGACGCCGAATGCGGCGCGGACGCCGCCGAGGGCCGCCCCGCCCAGGGTGTCGAGGCTCCCCAGCTTGACGGCTTCGAGCATCTTGCGGAGCAGGTGTGCTCCTGCAGTGAGAAGTGCAACAACGGCACCGATGACGGTAATGAAGCCCAGCACCGGCCCCGTCCGCTCACTCACGCCCAGGCTCGACGCCACCACCTCGCCCACCGGCTCCATCAGCGCCGTCGCCGCGACGAAGCCGACCACCCACCCGACCGTGCCCACGACCTGGAGCAGCGCGCCCGTCCGCCGACCTCGCCAGACCCCGACCGCGAGGACCGCTCCGATGACGACGTCAAGCCCGGGCACGGGGGCCCTCGTCGGATGGGTACGAGGTATCGGGTACGAGGTACGGCACGAGGAGCCCTCGGCGCCCGTGTACCCCGTACCTCGTACCCCGTACCATTCTGGAAGTCGCTTTAGGCGTTCAGCAGCTCCCGGACGACCGCCTGCACGCGCCCGCCCTCGGCCACGCCGCGCAGCTCGCGCATGGCCTCCCCCATCACACGGCCCATGTCCTTCATCGAGGTGGCGCCCGTCCGCTGCACGATCTCGTGGACGACCCGGTGGATGTCCTCGTCCGACGCCTGCGCCGGGAGGTACGCCTCGATGACCGCCAGCTCGGCCGCCTCGCGCTCGGCGAGGTCGTCGCGGCCCGCCTCGGTGAACTGTGCGTAGGCGTCGCGGCGCTGCTTGGCCTGCTTCGCCACGACGGCGATCAGGTCGTCCTCGGAGAGCGGCCCGCTGCCGGCCTTCTCCTTCTCCGTGATCGCGGCCTGGACCATCCGGATCGCCCCGAGGCGGACCTTGTCCCGGGCGCGCATGGCGTCCTTGAGGTCGCGGGCGAGGGTCTCCTTGAGCATGGGTCCGGGGGTGAGGGCCGGAAGGTACCGCTGTGGGCTGTGGGCTGTGGGCTGTGGGCTGTGGGCTGTGGGCTGTGGGCTGTGGGCTGTGGGCTGTGGGCTGTGGGCTGTGGGCTGTGGGCTGTGGGC
>JBCCQJ010000318.1:0-4781 GCA_039024395.1 Bacteroidota bacterium
AACCGCGCGGAAGCCCTGCCCCTCGTTCCCGTACGTCGCCTCGTAGGCCCCGTACGTCCGGTCGGCCACCTCGGAGAGGCCGAGGAGACCCTCGGTCCCGCCTCGGTACCCGCTCCCGACTGCGCGCGGGCCGGGCCAGTCGGCATTGGCGAAGGCGTAGGGGTACCCGAGATCGTCGACGAAGCCCAGGCCGGGCGTCCCCCGGAAGCTCCGCCCCTCGGCCGTGCCGACCGACACCACGCGCTCCCACAGGCCGCCTCGGAGGTCGACGGCGCCCCACCGCGAGCGGCGGTCGGAGGCGTCGGCCCGGTCGGGCAGCGCGCCGTCCTCGTAGCGGGCCGCGTCGGCGGGCGTGCCAGCGGCGGCTTTTTCGTACTCAAACTCGGTCATCGGGCGGAGGCCGACCCACGACGCCCACCCGATGCCGTCGGCCCACGACAAGAAATTGGCAGCGCGAGCAGGTTGGGCGGCGACGCACCCCTCGGCATCGCACGTGATCGTGCCGCCTTTCTCGGCGTAGGTCGGGTATGTGGTCACGTCGCGGGCGGCGCGGCCCCGAGGCGGCAGCAGCGAGAGGAAGTCGGCGTACTGGCCCTGCGTGATGGGGTACTTCATCACGTAGAACGGGTCCGTGCCTTTGGGGAACGCAGCCGAGATGGGTCCGCCTTCGTCGCCGCCGGCGTAGGCTTCGCCCTCGGGCACGTCGTAGAAGAGCGCCTCGGGGCCCGACCCGACGGCGATCTCGTCCTCGGACGTCACACGGAAGGTGGCACCGTCCTCGGCGCGGAAGGCGTTGGGCTGGCGGAGGCTGTCGACCACGGCCTCGCCCACATCGAAGGATCCGCCTGGGACGTGGACCATCTCGACCCCGAGCATGTGCACGGGCACGCCGTCCTCCGGAAGTGGGAAGAAGCTGGCCCCGTAGGTCCACAGAGCGCGAACCCGATACCGCACCTCCCCCTGTCCGTCCTCAGCCCGGTGCAGAAGGAGGCCGCCCGCGTGCCCCGCTGGCACGACCACCGGCACCGCGACGCCCCTTCCGGAGACCAAGACCGCCTCGGGGACGAGCCGGAGGTCGGCCCAGACGCCTGGCTCACGCTCGAACTTGGCGACCACCCACGCGGCGTCCCAGCTCTCGCCGTCTCGCCACGAGGCGTCCCACGACACCTCGAACGTGATCGGCACCGTCTGCGCTGCCGTGTCGCGGGCCGCGAGGTCGAGGCGGATGTCGCGGACCTCCAGCGTCTGGGCATGTGCGAGCGGAGCGGCAAGGGCGACGAGCAGGATCCAGCGCATGGTCGGCAGAGAGGGACGCCGGAGACTACGCTCCCTGCGCCGGATCGACCGCGACCATGCGCCGAGCGGCGGGTTCAGGCGGCCGAGCGGAGGAATGCCGCGACGACGGCCTCGGAGGTCGAGCGCGGTCCACCCCGAGGCGGGACGACCGGACCGCCTCGAGGCCGGGTGCCTACCGCACCACGACGAGCCGCCGCGACACCCGCTCCCCGTCGGCGATCATCACCACCACGTACACTCCGCTCGGCAGCGTGCCGGCGTCCACCCCGAGGCGGTGCGTCCCCGCCGCGGTGGGGCCGTCGGCGAGGACCGCCAACTCGCGGCCGAGCAGGTCGACGATGCGGACCCCGAGGTCGGCCGCGCGCGGCAGCGTCACCTCGACCGTCGCCGCCTGCGAGGTTGGCGTCGGGTAGACGGCGAGCCGCGCCGCCGCCTCGGGGGCCGGGGCCTCCCTGTTGGTCTCGATGGCGAAGGTGGCGGTGAGCGACGTGGGCTCGGTCAGCACGACCGAGATCGTGTCGGCGCTCGACGCCGAGAGGCCCGACCAGCCGGTGAAGACGTAGCCCTCGTCCGGGACGGCGACCAGCTCCAGCGGCACGCCGCGGTAGAAGACGGGCTCGAAGACCCCCTCGGGGTCGGCTGGCGTTCCGTCGAGGCGGAGCGGCGCCATCGGCACGCCGGCGGCGGTGACGCGGCCGCCGGGCATGGTGGTGAGCGTCAGGCGGGCCGAGCCCTCGACCTCGTCGAAGTGGTCGGTCACGTGGCTCCGGACCTCCGCAGGGCGCAACGTCGCGAAGGCGCGCACAAGGCTGACGAGCGTCTCCCAGTTGGCGTCGAAGGAGAGCGACTGCGGCCAGCGGGCTTTGTGGCGGGGGATCTCGGGCGCGATCGCCGCCTCGAGGCTGTCGATCACCCCGAGCGTGCGCTGCGGCTCGAACGTGGTCGATGCGTGCGCGGCCATGCGCTGGATGAACGTGTGCCGGAAGCCGTCGTTCGTGAGCAACCGGCGCAAGAGGTAGGTCGCCCACGGAGGGTTCGGCCACCCGGGTCCGTCCGGGGCGGTCGCCAGCGCGAGCGTGTTGCTGTCGTACAGGCCCATGGCATCGCCTCCGAACCCGTAGTCGGTGTCGAACTGCATCCACCGCCACCGGCCGTCGGGCGTCCGCGGCCGCCACAGCTTGAGGTTGTTGCCCGGCCAGTCGGCGTTGGCGACGTAGATCTGGGCGATGGAGTACGAGAGGTATTGGTCGACGTCCATCCGGGCCTCGATCTCGGCGAAGGCCTCCGACGTGGTGAGGTCGTCCGCGAGGAGATCGTTGAGCGCGTCGTAGTGCTCCGACTGTCCCCCCGACGTGCGCTCGATCATCTCCACGTCGTCGTCGTCGATGCCGTAGTGGCCGGCGACGTAGTCCTCATTCGCCTTCTCTCGGAGGTTGTGGATGCCCCAGTAGTCGCCGTTGAGGAACACAACCGTCGGCCGGTACGCCTGGCTGTCGAGGTCCATGTGGCGCGTGAGCGTCTGGATCATGCCATCGCGAAACAGGGTCCGCCACCAGTCCTGCCCCGAGTTCCGGAGCGCGAGGTCATCGAAGCTCTCGATGTCGACCTCGTCGAAGAAGCGGTGAGCGAAGTCGGACGCCCCGTACTGCGAGCGGGCGTGGAGCGAGAGCGACTTCTGCGGATTGATCCGGCTGCACCCGCCGAAGATCTCGACGCCCGCGCCCTGCTCCAGCGCCAGCGTGTGACCTCCTGCTCCGTCAGGCTCGAAGAAACTCAGGTGCACCTCACGCTCCCAATCCCGATTCCAGTTGACGGGGTCGTCTCGGCAGCGCCCCGGGATGCCGTTCGTGCCCTCGACGTAGATCCCGCTCTCGTCGCTGAAAAAGCCCGCGGGGTCGGTCACGAGCGAGACGATCGGGAGCGTGACGTTCTCGCCCACGACGTAGACACGCGAGACGGTCTCGCTCGTCAGCCAGCCCGGCACGAACGACGCAGCACGGATCACCGTCGTCTCTGAGAGCACCAGGGGCTCGGTGTAGGCCGCTGACGTCTCGGTCGGTGCTGTTCCATCGAGGGTGTAGCGAACCGTCGCACCCGACTCGGAGGCCGAGATCTCGACCACCTCGGGGCCACCGTAGACGCCGCTGTCGAGCGAGAACGTCGGCACCGAGGCGACCCCGTCGTCCGGCGCCGTGTTGTTGGCCGCTCCGGGGGTTGGGGAGGTGAAAACGCCGAACGTGGTGCCACCGTTCGGGTAGCGGCCGAACGAGATGTCGGTCGTCTGCTCGCCGAACGTGAGGGTGTCGAGCGCCGCCCCCGAGGCGGAAAACAGGGCGACCTGCTCGCCGCCCGCCGAGAGCCGGAAGTTGGTGTGGAGGGCCACACCGGTCGCGTCCTCCCCGTCGGCCCAGACGAGCAGGAAGGCGCCGGGCGCGAGCGTCGTCCTGTCTGGGATCTGCCACTTCGTGGGCGCATCGAGGTCGTCGGTCAGAAACGCTCCGCCGAGGTCGATGGGCACTGGAGCCGCGTTGTAGAGCTCGATCCAGTCGCCAGAGCGGCCGAAGTCCGGGTCGGCGAGCGTGGTGTCGTTCGAGGCCAGCACCTCGTTGATGACGACGCCTTGTGCGACGGCGGGCGCCCCGGCAGCGAGGAGGGCGAAAACGAACAGGGCACGGAGCGTCATTCTCATGATGTGAGCCATGCCCTAAAGTAGAGCACCACACATGTCTGCTCCCCACAGGGCATGTCTTTGGCCCTACAGCCCCAGCCGCACCGTCGCCATGTGCATCACGCCCGTCCCGAACGGCTCCAGCACGGCCGCGTAGTCGATCCGCGTGTCGAGCTCCCCGATCCGCTGCTGGAGGCCGAAGCCGGCCGACGGCCGCAGCTCGCCCGCCGCTCCAGCCCCGATCCGGTCGACGCCCACGCGAACCGCAATCGGGTCGGCCAGCCACACCTCCGCCCCGAGGCGGCCCTGAACGCCTCCGAGGCGGACCTCCAGCGTCGTGTCGCGCGCGACGGCGCCGGAGCCGAACACCTCCACGCCTGAGGGGCGGACGGTCTCGGCCCGCTGGAACGCTGCCTCGGCCTCGGCGGCGAGGAGCACGCGCGGGCGGCCATCCAGCAGCGCACCCCACGTGTACGCCGCGCCACCTCGGAGGCGGAGCGGGAAGTAGTCGGTCGCAGACGCCGAGACGGCGCCGGCTGCGTTCCACTCGTAGCGCGCGAACAGGTCGTCGACGACGAGCCCCACCGCGAGGCGGTCGGAGAGCGCGGCCGCGAGGCCGGCCGAGACGCCGATCGCCGTCGGCGCGCGGACGCCCGCGAACAGCTCGCTCCGGTAGAGCCGCATCCCGACGCCGGCCGAGACCGCCTCGGAGAAGCGCGTCCCGAAGACTGCGAAGAAGGCGTACTCGTCGGTCGCGTAGGTGCCGTCGGCCGTGCGCGCCTCGATGGGCTCGCCGCTCGCGTCGCGCCCGTCGATG
>JBCCQJ010000319.1:0-4774 GCA_039024395.1 Bacteroidota bacterium
GCGATGGGCTCGGCCTCGGTCGAGCCGTAGACGCCGACCGCCTCGGCGCCGGTCGCGGCGAGGCGGTCGAGGAGGCCGGGGTGGACGGGCGCGCCGCCGGTGTCGAATCGCTCGAAAGATGTCAGGTCACCCGGTGCAGCGTGGTCGAGGAGCCGCTCGAAGAAGGCTGGGCTCGCCACGCTCCGCGTCGGCCGCTCGGCGCGGATCTGGTCGAGCACCGGCGCGGTGTCGAACGCGCCGACGCGCCGGAGGTCGGCGTCCGGCAAGACCGTCGTGACGCCGGCCCCGAGGTTGGCGAGCACGACGACCGGCAGCGTCGCCAGGTCGACCTGCCCGGGCGCGAGGCCCAGCGCCTCGGTGATGGCCGCGCGCTGCGCCAGCAGCAGGCCGTGCGTGCGGACCGCCGCCTTCGGCTGGCCCGTCGTGCCGGACGTGAACGTCAGGAGCGCCGGCGCCTCGGGGGCCACGGGCTCGACCCCGAGGCGGGCCTCTCCCCCGCCCCAGCGCTCGGCGAACGGCGCCCACCCGTCGACGGCGAACCGCCTCGGGATGCGGCGGACGGCCGGCACGAGGGCGCGCAGCAGGTGGGCCTTCGGCGAGCCGACGAACGCGTCCGGCGGCCGCAGCCGGCACGACGCCTCGACGTGCGCCCGCCCCGCGCCGGGGTCGAGCACGACCGCTACCAGGCCCGCGCGGAAGACCGATGCCAGCACCTCGTAGAGCCGCGCCGAGAGCGGGACGAGCACGAGAACCGCATCGCCCGGCTTCAGCCCCGCCGCGCGGAGTTGGGCTGCGCCGCGCGCCCCGGCCGCGTCGAGATCGGCGAACGTGGTCACGCGGCGGTCGGCGCCGCGGCCCTCGACGATCGCCGCCGCCTCGGGGCGGGCCTCGGCCTGCGCCCGCAGCCGGTCGATGACGTTGGCGCCGTCGGTCACAGGGCGCGCCCCAGCAGCGCGTAGCGCCGGAACGGCACCCCGAGGCGGTCGCTGATCCGCACCGAGGCGTTCTCGGCGTGCATCAGCGCGTGGACGGCCCGCTCGAACCCGAGGCGCCGGGCGTCCTCCTGCACGATCGTCGCGAGCGCTCCGCCTACGCCCGCGCCCTGCTCGGCTGGGTCGACGGCGAGCGTCTTCACGACGACCGCCTCGGGGTCGGCGTCCGGGTAGGCGAGGACGACGGCGGCCGGCACGCCGTCGCGCTCGGCGACGAGTACGAGGCGCGGGTCAACGAGGGGGAGCATCGCCCGGTAGGTGGCAAGGAAGCGGGCCTCGTCGAGCGGCGTGTAGTACGCGTTGCCGGCGAACGCGCAGAGCAAGAGCGGGTGGAGCGCCCGCAGCTCCGCCTCGGCGGCGTCGAGGCGGAACGGGCGGAGCGTCAGGCCGGCCTCCCCGAGGCGGGCACGGGCAGCGGCGGCCTCGGCGGATCGGTCGGGCAGCGCCTCGACGCGCGACGAGAGGTAGTAGGCGACGGGCGCGAAGCCGGCGGACTCGAACGCCGCGTTCACGGCGGCCGGCGGCGTCGGCTCGCCTCGGAACGGCGGCGACCCGTCGCTCTCGGTTACGACGCGGTAGGCGAACCAGGTCGAGCCGTCAAGCGGACCGAGCATCGCTTCGGCGCCCTGACCCGAGAGCCACTCGCACCCGGCCTCGACGAGGTCACGTCCCGCCCCGGGGCCGTCCCAGAGGGCGTGGCCGAGGCAGCCGGTCCCGGCCTCGGGGCCGGCGGTCCAGGCGCTCAGCCGGCCGACGAGCCTCCCGTTCTCAATCCGGACGAGGTGGACGTCGGGGCGTGTCAGCGCCCACATCTCCGCCCCGAGGCGGTCGATGCCGACGGGGAGGTCCCCGAGGCGGTCGGGCGTAGCGAGGGCGTGGAGGCCGTCGGTCATGGCACGAGGAAGGCGAGCAGGCCGAGGGCCGAGAGCGGCGCGACGATGAGCGCGCGGTAGACGCGACCCTCGAAGTCGGTCGTCGCGATGTCGATCTCGCGCTTGTAGCGGGCGAGCACGACGGCGGCCACGCCCGTCACGACGAGGCCGACGGCGAGGTAGAGGGCCGTCGTGGCGAACGGTGCCGCGGGCGCGAGCGGCGTCTGGGCCGCGACGCGCATCCACACGACGAGCAGCACCGGCCCGACGGCCACGAGCGTGCAGCGCCACGCGGCCCGCCACGCGACCTGCGCCACGTTCCACTGCGGCCGCGCGGCACGCATCCGGTCGACGCCCAGGAAGGCGAGGTAGGCGCCCCACGCGAGCGCGTACGGGAACAGCAGGTCGAGGCCCAGCGCCCGCGCGGCCAGCAGCCACAGCACGCCCACCGAGGCGACGCTGAACACGTTGTGCGCCGTGTGCGGCCGCCGCGCCGGGTCGTGCGGGAGGCCGTCCGCCTCGCGGCTGGCCGGCCACATCCGGGCGTAGAGGAGGTAGACGAGCGCCGGCGGCAAGAGCCACGCCGTCCCCCCGACCGCCCACACGAGGTAGGCGATCAGCGCGGCCCCGAACACGCCCGCGCCCCCGACCGTCGTCTCGTTCCGCAGAATCCCAGCAACGAAGAGAAGAACCAGGAGAATGGCGAAATGGCCCGCCAATTCCTCCACTGTGAACGTAAGCAGGCGGATCAGGACGACGTACGCCCCGAGTGGGACAAACAGGTTGTCGAGCCCCTGCCACGAGACTGCCTCGACGATCGTTGCCAGGACCGCCACGATGGCCGCCACCCACAGCGACTCGGCCTCACCGATCTCTGTGAACAGCAGCAGCGGCACGTGGACGCACAGGAACGCCACGAACGCGAACGCGACCGACCCCTCGCGGCTCTTCGTCCCGTCGACCGTCTCGTAGGGCGCCAGCCCGTGCCGCGCGCCCACGAGCGCCGCGACCGGGTCGGCGAGGCCGAGCAGCAACAGCGGGATCGCGTAGAGGACCGGCGAGTCGGCCGTGAGCACGTAGAGCACCAGCACGGCGAGCGGGAAGCACACGTCGCCGAGCGACTGCCGCCCGACCGCGTGGAGCACGCCGCCCACCTCGCGCCGCAGGACGGGCACGAAGCGAACCGCCAGCATCGCGCCCGTCGCCGCGACGGCCAGCGTCACGACCGGCCACAGGTCGTCGAACAGCCACGGCAGCGCCAGCGACACGACGCTCATCGTTACGTGGACGCCCTTCCGCGCCTGCTCGGCGGTCAGCTTGCGGCGCACCTGCGCGCGGCGGATCGCCACCATCGCCAGCGCCAGCACGGCCAGCACCGAGGCGATGCCCGCCCACGGCGGGAGCACGGCAGGGGACAGCTCCATCACGCAGACCCTTCAGATTCAGCCGCCTCGGGGCGAGGCGCCTCGGTGGCGGTCTCAGCCACGGGCTCCGCCCTGACCTCCTCGACGCGGAACGCGCTGTAGAACGGCGCCTTGTCGCGGGCGTGGAGCCGCGCCGACAGCTCGGGGAGCGCCCGGATTGCGGACACCGAGGCGGGCGCCTGGCGGTCGGCCAGGAGGTTCCAGTACGCGAGCCGCGCGCCGGGCCGCGCCGTCTCGGCGAGCCGGCCGAACAGGGCCTCGGTGTGGGCGGGGTCGACGTACTCGAACACGTCGGAGAGGTTGTACTGGCTGAACGCGCCCGGCCCCGCCTCGGTGAGGACGTCCTCGATCGGCGCCTGCACCGGCGTGATCCGGTCGAGGCGGTCGCGGATCGCCTCGAAATGCTCCGCTCGAAGGTAGCGGGGCAGTGCCGCGCGGTGCGTGCCCGTCAGGATCCACGCGAGGTAGGGGTTCTGGGCCGGGTCGGTCTGCGTGACCGCCTCGCGGACGCGCGTCCGGATCCGCCGGGCGACCGGCCCGTCGACGTGGTCGAAGAAGCTCGCGTCGCGCGCCTTGCCGAGCACGAACCGCGAGGCGGCGACCTCGAAGAGCGCCCGCCAGCGCCACGTGTCCCAGTTCCGGTCGTACCACGCCCGGCGCTCCTCGGCCGAACCTCCGCTGCGAAGCAGCCGCTCGACGCGCCTGCGCGGGTGAGCGAGCGGGAGCACGAGGCGGCGGAACATCCGGAAGTAGCGCTCGAAGCGGCCGGCACTCCCAATGCCCAGTTCGACCGCCTCGGGGCGGGCGTCCCAGAACGCGCGGGCCTCGGCGCCCAGGGCCGGGCGACATCTCGCGTAGAGATCGGCCCGGCGAGCGCTCGGCCGCGAGCCGATCAGCTCCAGCACCTCGGCGTGCTCCAGCGAGCGGAAGGCCGCGACGCGGAGGTCGAGGCACGCGAGCTGCGCCACGCTCAGGTCGACGGCCACCACCTCGGCGGGGTCGTCGGCGAGGAGGGCGAGCGCGTTGTCGCCCGCCGACGCGATCGACAGCACGCGGTCGCCCGGGCAGATGGCGAGGGCCTCGGCGAGCACGTCGGCGTCCTCCCACACCTGCGCGTAGCGGACGTGCGAGAAGTCGGCGCGGTGCGCGATGGAGCCGTCAGGCGGCATGCTCGGCCTCGAAGGGGATCGCCGGAAGATCGGCCACGAAGAGGGGCACGCCCCGCGCCTGGACCGGGTGCGCGAGCCGGTCCAGCCCGACGGCGGCCCGCACGAGCGGCAGGTGCCCCGCCACGAGGCGGCGCGAAAGCGGAACGGTCGCGCCGCCGCTGGCCTCGGCATACGCTGGCGCCCGGAGCGCCATCCACCCCGCCGACTCGATCACGTGGGCTGTGAGCGCGTACGCCCGCCCCGTCCCCGCCTCGGCGTCGCGCACCGCGCGGAGGGCATCCGCCAGCCGGTCGGCCGCCTCGGGAAACCGGTTCGCC
>JBCCQJ010000320.1:0-4771 GCA_039024395.1 Bacteroidota bacterium
GCTCGATGCCGTGCTTGACGGCGTTCTCGACGAGCGTCTGGACGGCGAACGCGGGAATGTCGTGGTCGAGCGTCTCGGGCGGCGCGTCGACCACGATGTCGAGGGCATCGCCGAAGCGGGCCTGCTCGACGCCGAGGTAGCGCTCGACCAGCCGCAGCTCGTCCCGGAGCGGCACGAGGGCGTGGCCGCTCGCGTTGAGCACGTCGCGGAAGAGGCCGGCGAGCAGCTCGACCGTCTCCTCGGCCTCCTCGGGGCGCTCGGCGATGAGGGCTGCGACCGTGTTGAGGGCGTTGAAGAGGAAGTGCGGGTTGATCTGCGCGCGGAGCGCGACCAGCTCCGCCTCGGCGGTCTGGCGGACGAGCGCCCGCTCGCGGTCGAGCAGCGCCAGGCGGTCGACGGCGAGGGCGAGCTGGGCGGCAAGGGCCCGGAGGCGGTCGATGTCCTCCGTGTTGTAGACCGCAAAGCGCCGCGCCCGGCGGCCCAAGAGGATCACCCCGACCGGCTCGCCGGCACCCGTCGTGACCGGAACGGTGAGGGCGACCTGGAGCGCCTCGAGACGGCGGACGACCGCCGGGGGCAGCTCCGCCTCGTTGACCTCTTCGTTGCGCGACCAGACCGTCGCCTCATCGCGCACGAGCGGCCACACCTCGTCGAGGTCGGCCTGCTCGAAGCGGGGCGCCTCGGGGCGGTAGGTCGCCTTCACCCAGCGCTCGTCGGCCGTCCCCTTCGACGCCAGCAGCACGACGACCGCCGACCGCGCATCGAGCGCCTCGCCGATGGCCTCGACCGCCTCCGAGGCGAGGGCGTCGACGTCGAGGAGCCCGCGGATCGAGTCCCCGAGGCGGTCCAGCCGGCGCCGGCCGCGCTGCCGCTCGGTGCGGAACGCGCGCTGCGCGGCGTCCCGGAGCGCCGGGGCCAGCCGCTCGACCCCGCCCAGCAGGGCCGCAATCAGCACGCCCAGGGCGATGGCGTTCGCCCCGCCGGGGAGCCACACGTCGAGCAGGAGCGAGCCCAGAACCACCGCCGCAAACACCACCGTGAGGGTCGCGAGCGTCGCCATGCCGCGCACGAAGAGCGCGTCGAACTGCCCGTAGCGGAGCGTCGAGAGCGTCACGAGGGCGACCGGCAGGAGCGAGAAGAGCTGGAAGCCGGTGACCACCCAGCCTGTCACGACGTCGTCGGCGCGCGGGGCGGTCTGGATCTGGGTCGCCACGTAGACCGCGCCGGCGGCGGCCACGACGGCCACGAACGCGCTGCCGACGACGCTCCACCGCGGTGCGGGCGACACCTCGGGCGCCGCCTCGGGGCGCGGGCGGAGCGCCGAGAGGCCGGTCGCGAGTGCCACGTACACGCAGACGTAGAACAGCACCGGCACCACGAACGCGTCGGGCGGCAGCGGCCCGAGGTGGCCGCCCACGGTCGCCCCGATGATGCCGGCCCCGAGGAGGGCAGGCGGCACGACGAAGGCCCACCGCGCGGCGCCCAGCGCGACGCCGGCGCGCCACGCCCGGAGGCTCTGGTCGAGCAGCAGCGCCGGGTAGACGATCCACCCGGCCAGCGAAGCCAACGTGATGGCGTCGAACGCGATGCCGCCGACGCCGCCCGCCTCGGGGACGCCCCACACGCGCACCCACACGAGGCGGACGAGGGTGCCGCCGACCCACGCCAGCGCGGCCGCGATCAGGAGCCGCGACCGCTGCGCCCGCGCGCTCCGGCGGGCGAGTGGCGCGACGGTCAGGTAGGCGAGCAGGTGGAGGTAGACGACGAGCGCGAACCCCCACGTCGCGGCCGTCCACAGCGTCGCGCTGAGCGGGTAGAGGAGCGTGGGGAAGCGCGTGATGCGGACCGCCACCTCGACGGGGGTGCCCTCGCGGTCGAGGGCGTAGCTCAGCACGGTGCCGGTCGCGCGGTCGACCTGCACCTCGGCGACGGCGGCCGAGTCGACCGGCAGCGTGTCGATCGACAGCAGGCGGTCGCCGGGGAGCACGCCCGCCTCGGCGCCAGGGCTCCGCGGAAACACGTACTCGGCCACGACGCCGTCCCGGTCCGCCCACCGCACGCCGTCGAAGCCCCGAGGCGGCGTCTCCTGGAGCGGCAGCCCGATCACCGACTCGTACTCGACCCACATCGCCCCGAGCTGGACGAGCGGCAGGAGCGAGAGGAGGACCGCTGCGAGCGCGCCGAGGCGGGCCAGCCAGCGGAGGGCGGGTCGAGGCATCTCGGAATCTAGACCGCACCTCGGGCGTGGCAGGGGCACGCCGCCGTCTCCCCATGCTCGTCGACACGCACGTCCACCTCTACCTCGACGCCTTCCAGGCCGACCGCGACGCCGTGGTCGAGCGCGCGCGCGAGGCCGGGGTCGAGGTGATGATCCTTCCGGCCGTCGACGTGGCCTCGATTCAGGCCGCGCTCGACCTCTGCGACCGCCACGAGGGCGTCTATGCGATGGCGGGGATTCACCCGTCGTACGTCCACGAGATGACCGAGGGCGATCTCGAGGCCGTTGAGGCCGCGCTCGCCGACCCACGCGTCGTGGCCGTCGGAGAGAGCGGCCTCGACTATTACTGGACGCGCGACCACGTCGAGGCGCAGCACGCGGCCCTCCGCGCGCAGGCCCGTATGGCGGCCGCCTCGGGGCTGCCGCTCGTCCTTCACAACCGCGACGTGAAGGGCTCCGACGCCTGCTCGCGCGACCTCGTCCGCATCCTCACCGACGTCAAGACCTCCCACCCCGACGGGGACCGCCTCGGGGGCGTCTTCCACTGCTTCGGCGGGCCGGACTGGCTCGCCGATGCGGTCCTCGACCTGGGCTTCCACGTCGGCATCGGGGGGACGCTCACGTTCAAGAACTCCGGCGTCGCCGAGGCGGTGGCGGACCTCCCGCTCGACCGGATCATGCTCGAGACCGACGGCCCGTACCTGGCGCCCACGCCGCACCGAGGCGGGCGCAACGAGCCCGCGTACGTGGCGCTCGTGGCCGAGCGGCTGGCGGAGGTCCGGGCGCTCCCGTTGGAGCACGTAAAGGCGCAGACGACCGAGACGGCACTCCGGTTGTTCGGCATCGAGGGGTAGACCTCCGCCGATTCTCAGATTCGCCTCGTGGCCGTCGCGGGCGCTGGGCGAGCGAGGTCGTACTCTTCTCACACCCCTGGTCCGTCCTTCGATCTGTGTCTGACGCTCCTCCCGCCTTCGATCCGCCCGTCGACGTCCTCTGGACCGGCGGCTGGGACTCGACCTTTCGCGTGCTGTCGCTGCTGTCGGAGGGACGCACGGTGCGCCCGCACTATCTCGAGTACCCCGGGCGCGACTCGGTCCCCGAGGAGCGGGCGGCCATCGCCGAGATCCGGGCCGGCGCGGCCGCGCGCGGCTGGGGCGACCGCCTCCTCCCCCTGATTGCGGTCTCGACGGAGGATCTCGACCCCGACCCCGAGGTGGAGTCTCGGCTCGAAACCCTCCAGACGCGGGCCTACTGCGGCAAGCAGTACGCCTACCTCTCGCGCTACGCTCTTCAGCGCCTCGGCGGTCGGCCGCTCGACCTGTCAGTGCATCTCGACGACCGCGCCGAGTTTTTCGTCCGCCCCCACGCGGTCCCGGACGTGGACGGCGACGGGTACGCCCTCGGCCCGAGCGCCGACGACGCGACCCGTCTGTTTGCCCCCTTCCGGTTCCCGCTGCTCGACCTCACGAAAGAGGAGATGCGCGAAACGTCGGAGGAGCGAGGCTTCGCCGATCTGATGAAGAAGACCTGGTTCTGCCACAACCCGGTTCGACGGTCTCGGGGGCTGGCCGTGCCCTGCGGCGTCTGCCTGCCGTGCCGGTACAGCCACGAGGAGGGCATGGGCCACCGCATCGGGTTCACCGGGCACGCCCGCCGGATCGCCGTCGACAACTTCGGGCCGACGGTGAAGGGCCTGAGCGACCTCCGCGTCCGCCTCGGGGTGGGGACGCGGCTGCGCGCGCTCGTCGGGCGCTAGAAAGACGCTCGCCGATCAGTCGAAGTCAGAGCAGGACATGAAGTAGTGGCAGACCCGGGCCGGCTCGAAAACCTGCCCTGCGCCTCAATGCGGGCCGGTTATCGTCCTTGATCGGTATCCCGTTGTGCCCGCGTTGTCGGGCGACCACGTTCCACGCCCCCGACCACCCCGCGCCGAGAGCGGCGCCTGAGACCATGACCCCCGACGCCTTCCCCCTCTCCTGGCCGCTCGGCCGACCCCGAACGAAGCGCCCGAAGCGCAGCCAGTTCAAGAGCTCGATGGCCGACGCCCGCGACGGGCTGTTCGACGAGCTGCGCCGCCTCGGGGCGCGGGACGTGGTCGTCTCAACCAACATCGAGACCTACGAGCGCGGCGGACGACGTGTCCCATACGCAAACCAGACGGTCGGGGACCCCGGAGCCGCCGTCTACTTCACGAAGAAGGGCAATCAGTTCGCGTTCGCGTGCGACCGATGGGACCGTGTTGGTGACAACCTCCACGCGATCGCCCGCGCCGCTCGCTGGGGTGGGATTGATCGCAGGACGATTGAGCGTAAGCGCGACGGCGCGGTCCCAGTCACGGGCTGGGACGTGGGGGCTATTGAGCAGTTCGCCCTAGCTGACCGCTCGTCTCGCGACTGAGATGGCTTGGCTCGATTGAACTCCGCTTCCTCGGGGCACGGCGGCTCCTCGCCCGTAGGTCCTTCGCTCCGCTCCTCTTTCACCTTGTCGGCAAGCGTCCTTTGGAGGGCAGGGGGGAAATCAGACTCGGGGAAGGGCAGTTCCTGCGCGTTCGCC
>JBCCQJ010000321.1:0-4761 GCA_039024395.1 Bacteroidota bacterium
CGCGGATGACCATCGGGCAGCCCCACTCGCCGTTCGAGCGGTAGCGGAACGAGGCGACCTGGTTGCGGAGCGGCTGGAGGCCCGGCCAGATGTAGTCGGCGAACTGGATCTCGACGACCGGCTTGTACCCCGAGGCGGCCAGCCCGACGGCGCTCCCGATCACCGAGTGCTCGGCGAGCGGGCTGTTGAAGCACCGGTCGGCGCCGTGCTTGGCCGTCAGGCCGCGCGTGGCCGTGAACACGCCACCCTTGCCGCCGCCGACGTCCTCGCCGTAGACGAGCACGCGCTCGTCGCGAGCCATCTCCTCGTCGAGCGCGTGGTTGATCGCGTCGACCATCACCACGAGGTCGCCCGTCTCGCCCTCGACCTCGTAGGCGCGCCGGTCCTCGCCCTCGTAGTAGACGTGCGTGGTGGCCGTCGCGGGGTCGGGGTCGGGCTCGGCGTCGACCTGGCGGGCGAGCGCGTCGATCTCGGCCTTGACGTCGGCGCGCATCTGGTCGACCTCCGCCTCGGTGACGACGCCGGCCTCGACGAGGCGGGCGACGAACTGCGGGATCGGGTCGCGCGCGCGGTCGGCCTCCAAGGCCTCGTCCTCGCGGTACTTCTTGTGGTCGTCCGACGACGAGTGCGGCAGCAGCCGCACCACGTCGGCGTGGAGGGCGACCGGCCCCTTGCCGGTGCGCAGGTGCTCGACGGCGGCCTTCGCCACCGAGGCGGACGCGAAGAAGTCGGTCCCGTCGTAGCGGACCCGCGCCAGCCCCTCGTAGCCGCCCAGGAGGTGCCAGATCGAGCCGCCGGCCGTCTGCTCCTGCACGGGCACCGAGATCGCGTACTTGTTGTCCTGGATGTGGAACAGGACCGGAAGCGCTTCCTTGGCCGCCCAGTTGAGCGACTCGTGGAACGCCCCCTGGCTCGTCGAGCCCTCGCCGCCCGAGGCGTAGACGGCCGCCGAGCCCGCCTCGGGGTCGACGCCGTCGCGCTGAATCGCGAGGCCCACGCCGATGGCGGGCATGAACTGTGCTCCCACCGACGACGACGCAACGAGGAGGTTGAGCTCGCGCGACGAGAAGTGCTCCGACATCTGGCGGCCGCCGCTGTTGGGGTCGGTCGCCTTGGCGAAGTGCGCCCGCAGCACGTCGACCGGCTCGATGCCGATCGCGAGGGCCGTGCCGAGGTCGCGGTAGTAGAAGCTGAACCAGTCGCGGCCGCCCTCGAGCGCGCTCCCGATGGCGATCTGGCTCGCCTCGTGGCCCGACGACCCGATGTGGAAGAAGCCCTTCCCCTGCTTGAGGAGCATCAGCATCTTCTCGTCGAGGCGGCGCGAGGTGAGCATCAGGCGGAGCACGCGCTTCAACTCGTCGGCCTCGAAGTCCTCCGGACCGAGGAGGGTCACGTCGAGGGTGCCCTCGATCTCGCGCGCGCCGGTGCCGTCGGTCTTGTCGGCGTCGGCCTGGGCCTCGAACGCCGCGTCCACCTCGGTTGTCACCGACGGGGCCTCGTCGGCCTCGGACGTCGCTTCCACCTCGGGAGACGCCTCGGCGTCAGGTGTCTCGTCTGCCTCGGGGGCCGTCTCGACCTCAGGGGTGGCGTCCGCCTCGGGGGTGACGTCCGTCTTCGGTGGGATCAGCGCCGTGATCGAGCCGACGAGCGGGTCGGGCTCCGAGGCGGGCGCCTCCACATCCAGCGTCTCCACATCCGGCGTCTCGTCGACGGCCGCGTCCTCCGCCTCCGAGGCGGAGTCCGGGGTGGCGTCTTCGGCCGTCTCGTCCTCGGCCACCTCCACCTCGGGGGCGGCCTCTCCGGGCCACACGACGGCAGGCGCCGGGGCGGCGTCGGACGGCATCAGCTCGTCCAGGGCCGCCTCGTCGATGGCATCGGCGTCGGCCGTCGCCTCGGCGTCGAGATCCCCGAGCGGCATGCTGATGAGGTCGTCGGCGGGCGCGGCCTCAGGCGCCGCCGGGGTCGCATCGTGCGCCGCGCCGTCCCCCGCGTCTGGCTCGTCCTCGGGGAGGAGCATCGGCCGCGGCGTGAAGCGCCCCGAGGCGGACGAGGTCGGGAGGTCGGCGGCGGATTCGGGGCGGTTCTCGGAGGCCATCAGAGAGAAGACGAGGAACGAAAGGCGACAGCAAACGGCCCCTGTGGCAGGGCGGCGCCAAGATACGCGGGAGGCCGGCGGAGGCTCCCCGCGGCTCCGGTACAGACGCCGCGCCGGTCGGCCGATACCGCGGCCGACGAAAGGCCTCCCTTCCGCCCCCCGGATGCGTCTAGCTTCGGGTCGGGATCGTCCGTTTTGCCTCCCATGCGCCTTCTTTCGGCCCTGGCTCTGTTGCTCGCGCTCGCCGCCGCCCCCGCCTCGGGGCAGGTCGAGGCGCGTCTGAACCCGACGGCGCCGCGCGTCCTGTTCGCCGCCTCGGATTCGGTGAAAACCGACGACGGATCCTACGCCCGCATCGCCACGGTCGTCCGCTACGACCCCGAGGCGGGCACCTACGAGCACACCCTCCAGGACGCCTCGGGGGCCGTGCTGTCGCGGTCGGTCCGCGAGATGACGGTCGTCGGGCCGACGGCCGGCGAGGAGGCCGAGGCGCAAGCGCTCGTGGCCGAGCACGCCGAGCTGGCCCGCGTGATGGCCGGCGCGGAGCACCCCGTCTTGGTGCGAGGCGGGTTCCCGCTCGTCCGCGAGGCGGGCACGTGCGGGCCGGGCTCGCGGTGCCTCCTGTACGACGTGCTGGAGGTCGTGCCGGACTCGCGCGTCCCGAGGCGACTCCGCTACGTCGTCGTCGACCTCCGCACGCTCCGCGTCGCCGACGCCGACGCCGACCCGGTCGTCGACGGCAACCTCGCCCACCCGGCCGCGCGGCGGCAGTCTCGCTCGTTTTAGGTCCTCGCCATGCGCGCCCTCCTCGTCGCTCTCCTCCTGGCGGCCCTGCCCGCCTCGGCGCAGATCGCGCTCACCGACGCCAATTGCTCCACGAACGGCCGCTACCGCGACGGGCTGCCGGCGGCGACGGTCCCCAACGGGCGCATCGCGTGGCCCGCCGAGAACCCCGTGTGGGAGTTCGACCTCTACCGCCCGGCCAACCGAACCACCCTCAACGGGTCGGGCCTGGAGATCCGCAACGTGTTCTACCAGGGCCGCAAGGTGCTCGAGCGCGCCGGCGTGCCGGTGCTCAACGTCGAGTACGACCCGGGCGCGGGGTGCTCGTGCTTCCGCGACTGGCAGCACGACGAGGCGTCGATCGAGATCGGCGACGGCGCACGCCTGCCGCTCGACTGCGTCGCCGAGACCGACAGCGGCACGGTGCGGACGGCCTGCGAGGCCAGCAGCGACCCCGCCACCCCCGGCGGCGACGTGGGCGACTTCTTCGGCGTGGCGGTCGAGGACTACGGCACGGAGCTGGTCCTGACGTCGCACTCCGAGGCGGGGTGGTACCGCTACCGCATGAAGTGGCACTTCTACGCCGACGGCCGCATCTGGCCCGAGTTCTCGTTCACCGCCGTCTCGGCGATCTGCACCGAGGCGGACCGCCGCCACCACGCCTACTGGCGCTTCGACTTCGACCTCGACGGGACGCCGCGCAACGACGTCGTGCGCGAGCACCGCGGCGGCGCGGCCCAGCAGTTCACGACCGAGGCCTCGCGCCTGCTCAGCGGGCCGACCGACGACACCTACTGGAGCGTCACCGACGCCGCCTCGGGGGTGGGCTACGAGATCGTGCCGGGCGAGGAGGACCGCCGCCTGCAGGCCGACGTGTTCTCGAAGACCGACGCGCTCGTGCTCCGCTACAAGCTCGACGAGATCGACGACGGCCTCACGGTCGAGACCGGCTGCACGTTCGCGTTCGAGCCGTGGGTAAACAACGAGTCGCTCGACGGCGAGGACGTCGTGTTCTGGTACCGCTCGGGCGTGCTCCGCGAAGGCGGCGACGCGTTCGACTGCGACATCATCGGCCCGATGCTCCGGCCGGTCGGGTTCGCCACCTCGGTGCCGATGCTGCCGGGCACCGCCGGCGTCGAGATCGAGGCCGCGCGGCCCAACCCCTTCTCGGACGCCACCACGCTCCGCTTTGCCACCGAGGCGGACCAGCCCGTCACGGTCGAGGTCTACGACGCCGTCGGACGCCGCGTGCGGACGGTCTTCGAGGGCGACGTCGTCGCGGGGCGGTGGCAGGAGGTCCGTATCGAGGCGGGCGATCTGCCGGCGGGCACCTACGTCGTGCGCCTGACGGGCACGACGGCGCGCGGGACGACCCAGATCTCGGTCCTCCAGTAGTGACGCGCGACGTCGCCGTCGTCGGCGGAGGGCTCGTGGGTCTCGCCACGGCCCACGCGCTGCTCGAGGCCCAGCCCGGCCTCCGCATCGCGGTGCTGGAGAAGGAGGACGCGGTCGGGGCGCACCAGAGCGGCCGCAACTCGGGCGTCCTCCACTCGGGTCTCTACTACCGCCCCGGCAGCCGCAAGGCGGCGCTCTGCCAGGCCGGCAAGGCCCGGATGGAGGCGTTCTGCGAGGCCGAGGGCCTGCCGTGGCACCGATCCGGCAAGACGATCGTCGCCGTCACCGACGACGAGGTGCCCCGCCTCGAGGCGCTCGCCGAGCGGGCCGCCGCGAACGGCGTCGAGGCCCACCGCCTCGGGGCCGAGGGGGTGCGCGAGCGCGAGCCGCACGTGCGCGCGGTGGCCGGCCTCTGGGTGCCTGCAACAGGCGTGACCGACTACGGCGCCGTCGCGCGCCGCCTCGGGGACCGCCTCGCCGAGGCGGGC
>JBCCQJ010000322.1:0-4727 GCA_039024395.1 Bacteroidota bacterium
CGCGGCGTCGACATCAAGGCCCCCGAGTTCGAGGAGAGCGCGGCCGACGAGTTCGACCTGCTCGACCTCCGCCGCTGGGACGCCTGCCTCGAGGCCCTCCGCCCGACGCCCGACGGGCAGAAGATCGACCACGTCTATGCCCTCGCGGCCGACATGGGCGGGATGGGCTTCATCTCGGCCAACCACAGCCTCATCCTCCACAACAACGTCCTCATCAACACGCACACCCTCGAGGCGGCGCGGAAGGCCGGCGTGAGCCGCTACTTCTACACGTCGTCGGCGTGCGTCTACCCCGAGCACCTCCAGACGACGGCCGACGCGGCCGCGCTGAAGGAGGAGGACGCCTACCCGGCGGCTCCGCAGGACGCCTACGGGTGGGAGAAGCTCTTCACCGAGCTGCTCTGCCACTACTACGAGGGCGACTACGGCATCGAGACCCGGACCGTGCGCTTCCACAACGTCTACGGCGAGCTGGGCACCTGGGAGGGCGGACGCGAGAAGGCGCCGGCCGCGATGATGCGCAAGGTGGCCTACGCCAAGCTCCTCGGCGGCAAGGAGGGCGCGCCGGGCGGTACCCCGACCGTCGAGATCTGGGGCGACGGCGAGCAGACGCGCTCGTTCATGCACGTCGACGACTGCGTCGAGGGCGTCTACCGCCTCATGAACTCCGACTGCTCGGAGCCGCTCAACCTCGGCCGCGACCGGATGGTGACCATCAACCAGCTCGCCGACATCGCTGCGGCGGCGGCGGGCATCGAGATCGAGCACGAGCACGTCGACGGCCCGATGGGCGTCCGCGGCCGCAACTCGGACAACTCGAAGCTCCGCGAGGTCCTGGACTGGGAGCCGTCGATCGCCCTCGAAGACGGCGTCGCCCGGACGTACGCCTGGATCGAGGACCAGCTCCGCGCCAAGCTCGAAGCCGACGGCACGCTCCCGGCGGGCGACGGCGCCTCCGCCGAGGCGGCCCCCGCCTCGATGTAGCGCCTCTCGTCCGACGGGCTTTTTCATGGTCCGGACCGCCTCGGGGTGGTCCGGACCCTCCGTTTTACCCTGCGGCTGAGGGGAACGAAACGCGACGAAACCGCGCGGGGAACGTGCGCTTGGTCGCTCGGTACAGGCGTCGCTCCACAATGGTTGTCGCGACAGTCGACATGCCGAGTCGAAAGTCGTATCTATTTACGTTTCGCCTACCTGACCCCGCGATGGCGTTCTCCCGTCCCCTCTACAAAAGCCGGCGTCTCCGCTACCTCAGTGGTGGCATCCTTGGCACCCTTCTTCTGGTCACCGGGTTCGCGTCGGCCGACGCGAGCGTCCGCGAGGAGCCGAAGGTCAACCTGATGGTCGAGCAGCGCGAGTGCGGCGACTCGACGTTCGTGACGCCGATGCCGGGCCACACGGAGTTCTTCGACCAGGACGGCGTGCTGAACGTCCGCGTGGTGACCTCCGGCTGCTGCTGCTGCGGCGGGGGCGAGAACATCGGCCAGGCGACGACCGGCCGGATCGTGCGTCCGGCCGCTGCACCCACCCGGCGCACGCCGCCGACGGAGGGCGAGGTGCTGCCCGCGCGCGAAGAGCGCCCCGAGGTGGAGACCGAGACGAACGCTCCGCCCGAGGTCGCGGTCACGCAGCTCCCGACCACGCCGCCGCTCGCCGCCGGCCCGGGGCTGGCCGGCGTGTCGGCCGACCCGGTGGTCCGCGCCGAGCGGCGGGGGTTCCCGTGGTGGCTCTCGGCCCTTGCGCTCCCACTCCTCGTGGCCGACATCGGCGACAACCCGCCGGACGGCACGGTCTGCTCCGACGACTCGGGCGTGCCCATCGGGCCGAACCGCCGCCGCTGCCGGATCTAGGGCAGGTGCGTGGTTCGTGGGGCGTGGGACAGAGGTCCGACTGCGGCACAACGCACCGCACATGCCCCCACGTCCGACGGCCCACGCCCCAGACGGGGATCGACAACCGTTCGGCGTGTTCCTCTAGTCGAGGAGGTCGAGCAGGTGGGTCAGCGTCTCGCGCAGCTCGCCGCGGGGCACGATCCGGTCCACGAACCCCCTCTCGACGAGGAACTCGGCGGTCTGGAAGCCGCGCGGCAGATCGCGGCCGATCGTCTCGCGGATGACGCGCGGGCCGGCGAAGCCGATCAGCGCGCCCGGCTCGGCGAGGTTGAGGTCGCCCAGCATGGCGAACGAGGCCGTCACGCCACCGGTCGTCGGGTGGGTCATGAGCGAGACAAACGGCAGCCCGCGCTCGGCGAGCACCGCGAGGTTCGCGCTCGTCTTCGCCATCTGCATCAGCGACAGCGCGCCCTCCATCATGCGCGCACCGCCCGACTGGCTGATGACGAGGCAGGCGCGCTCCTCGTCGACCGCGCGGCGGACGGCCCGGGCCACGATCTCGCCCACGACCGAGCCCATCGAGCCGCCGATGTAGCTGAAGTCCATCGCCGCGATCGACATCGGGTGCCCGCCGACGAGGCCCGTCCCGCTGACGGCCGCGTCGTTGAGGCCCGTCTTCGTGTCCGCCGCCGTGATGCGCGCCGGGTAGGCCTTGCGGTCGACGAACTCGAGCGGGTCGGTCGAGCGGAGGTCGGCGTCGTGGCGCGTGAAGGCGCCCTCGTCGAAGAGCAGCCCGAAGTAGCCGAGCCCCGACATCGGGAAGTGGTGGCCGCAGGCTGGGCACACCATGAGGTTCTCCTCCAGCTCGCGCTGGCTCGTGATCGTGCCGCACTCGGGGCACTTGATCCAGTACCCCTCCGGGGTCTCGTTGCGGTCGCGGCTGTCCGTCTGGATGCCGGCCGACTGCCGCTTAAACCAGGCCATAGAGAAGGGGGAGCGCCGTCACAGGAGTCACGGGCCGAAGATAGCCCGCGGCTGTGACGTCGCGACGGGCTTCAGATAAGCGGGTTCGAGGGAGGCTGGATCGTCGGGGCCGCGCGCGTCGACGAGCCGCTGCCCGGCGCGCACCACGGCCACGGCGTTGGGTCCGGCCCCGAGGCGGTGCCACGTCCGGCTCGGCACCGCCTCGACGAGCCGGCTGGCGCCGGGGCCTGTGACGGCGACCGCGCCCTTGGGAACCCAGGCGTCCGCCTCGGAGAGGGCGAGCGCGACGGGGTTTCCGAGAGGCCCGCCGGGGGCACGGGAGCGCGCCGCGTAGACCTCGCCGCGCCGCGAGGGCAGGACCGCGACGAGCGGGAGGTCGGGGGCGCTCGCCGCCTCGGCGAGCGCGTCGAGCGTGGAGACGCCCACGAGGTCGGCGCCGGTCGAGAGGGCGAGGCCCTTGGCTGTCCCGAGGCCGATGCGGAGCCCGGTGTACGAGCCCGGCCCGATGGAGACGGCGACGAGGCCGATGTCCTCCGGCGACCGCCCGGCATGCGCGAGGGCTTCCTGGATCAGGGGGGCCAGTCGTCGGCCGTGCGACCGGGGGAGGTGGAGGGCCGCCTCGGTGAGGCACGACGAGCCGTCGAGCAGGGCGACGGCGCAGGTCGCCGTGGCGGTCTCGATGCCGAGGGTGAGCATGGGTTCAGGGCCGAGGGGTGTCGCAGAGTACGACGCCGCGGAGACCCGCATACCGACTCGGTACGACCCTTGCTGTTTGGAGGGCGAACGTCCGTTCTGCATGGAAACCGCCCTCATTCCGCCCATCGCCCCCCACGCCGTCGACGAGGAGAACGATCTCGCCGAGGCGGTGGCATTTCGGATCGGCCGGCCGGTCGACGCGTGGGCCGTCGTGGCCGCGCTCGAAAGCGAGGGGTGGCGCGACGTGGACGCCAAGGAGCGGTTCGGACGGGAGGACCTGTTCGGTCTCGCCGACGCACTTTACCCCGACTGCGTCGAGGAGTCGCGGCGGCTCGGGACGACGGCCGATGCCGGCCCCGAGGCGGAGACGCTGGGCGCGCTGGTGCGGCGGTTCTCGGCCAGCTACGGGCGGGGGCTGTTCTACGCCCTCCCGGTGACGGGCCAGGTCGTGGCGCTGGTGGCGCTCGGCTACTCGCTCTGGGCCTCGATCCGCCTCACCGAGGGCGGCGCGACGATGATCGCCCTCGGCACGCTCGCCAGCTTCGTCACGACGGCCGGCTTCGTGCAGGCGCTGGCCCACGAGACCTCGCGGCTGCTGGGGCACCGCCTCGGCGGGCAGGCCCGGCGCGTTGCCTTCCGGATCGCCCGCCTCGGGGCCTGGACCGTCCTTGGGACCGGGCTGCTGGCGTTCGGGGTGAACGTGGTGGTGCCGTTCTACCCGGTCCTGCTGATGGGCATCGGCACGGTCTACTACGTGCTCCTGGGGTGGCTCTGGCTCGCGCTCGCGCTGCTCTACGTCGAGGAGCGTCTCGTCGCGGTGGCCGCGGCGACGACCCTCGGCATCCTGCCCGTCTGGGGCGCCGTGGCGGGCCTGGGGTGGAACATCCACGTGGCGCACGCGCTGGGCCTGAGCGTGGCGATCGGGCTGGCGCTCGCGATGGCCTCGCGCACGCTCGGCGCCGGCGCGACGGCCGACCGCGGCGACGGCCCCCAGCCGCCGCTGCCCCGCGACTCGACCATCGTCCACACCACGCTGCCGTACGTCGCCTACGGCGTGCTCTACTTCGCCGTCCTCTTCGTCGACCGCGTGGTGGCGTGGTCGGCCTCGGGGGACGATCCGCTGGCGTACCCGATCTGGTCCGACGAGCTCGCCCGGCCCAACGCCGCACTCGCCAGAGAGATCGAGCGAAGTCATGTGGCGGACGTTGTGCAGGC
>JBCCQJ010000323.1:0-4704 GCA_039024395.1 Bacteroidota bacterium
CACCGTTCCGACGAGCGCTCTCATTGAGGCGGTGCACGCCGGAGATCCTTCGGCTCGCTACGCTCGCTCAGGATGACACGTAGAACCGATTCCGCCAACTGATGCCCTCCTACGACGACGCCCTCGCGCTCTTCCACACCTGGACCGAGACCGACAGCCTCCGCCGGCACGGCTACGCCGTCGAGGCGGCGATGGCCGAGATGGCCCACCGCCTCGGGGGCAACGTCGAGACGTGGCGGATCACCGGGCTCCTGCACGACCTCGACTACGAGAAGCATCCCACGCCCGACGAGCACCCGACGGTCGGCGTGGCCGAGCTGGAGCGCCTCGGCTACCCCGAGGCGGTGCGGACGGCCATCCTCGGGCACGCGCCCTACCTCGGCGTCCCGCGCGAGACGGACCTCGCGAAGGCGCTCTTTGCGGTGGACGAGCTGGCCGGGTTCGTGGCGGCCGTCGCCTACGTCCGCCCCGACAAGCTGGGCGGCATGACGCCGCGGTCGGTCACGAAGAAGCTCAAGGACAAGCGGTTCGCGGCCGCCGTGAGCCGCGAAGACATCCGCCTCGGGGCGGAGGAGCTGGGCATGGAGCGGGCCGAGGTGATCCAGATCGTGATCGACGGGATGGCGCGTGAAGCCTCGCGCCTCGGTCTGGCGTAGGAGCCCCGGCCCTCCCCGTCTCCATGCCCGACACGCCCTCTGGCTCCCGCCGCTACGTGCCCGTCCCCGGCGTCCCCGATCTCGACGCCGTCGAGGACGCCAACTTCGCCGACGCCTTCGGCGAGGACGAGGTCACCGACGATCCTGCCGTCTCGGAGCCGGCCGCCTCGGAGGCAACCGCCTCGGGGCCTGTCGAGACCGAGTCGGTCCCCGAGGCGGACCCGGCCTCGCCGCCGCTCGACGTCGAGGCGCTTCCGGTCGAGACGGTCGACCCGGTCGCGGCCCCCGAGGCGGTCGGTACAGGCGCGAGGACGGTCGGCGTTAGCGTAGCGGTCGATTCGTCGCCCCCCTCCCAGCCTCCCCCCGCTGGGGGGAGGAGACTCGTGGATGCGGGGCCGGTTGATGAGGCGCCCCCTCTCCCCCCGGGAGAACGTGAGGGGTCAGACCACCTCGGAGGCACCGAGGCGGTTTCCTCCGGTCCACCACCCCTGTCCCCTCCTGTCCAGGAGGGGGACTCGGTCTCTGACGTCGAGACGATTCCGGAGGCCGAATCCAGTCCCGTGGCGGAGGACGCACCCCAGGCGGAGGACGCATCCGACGCCGAGTCCGTCCCCGAGGCGGTGACGGCGCTCGTGCCGCCACGCGAGGTCGTCGACTCGGCCAAGGAGGCCACGCGGAGCCGCGGGCGCGAGCTGGTCCAGCTCGTCGTCACGTACGGCAAGGCGCACGTCCCCGAGGCGGAGCCCAAGCCGGCCGTGGCCGACACCGGCCCGCCCCGGATGGTGGGGCGCGTGGGGCAGCTCATCCCGGTCTTGCGCGTCGTGCCGTGGCTGCTGGCGGCGGTCTTCGTGGGCAGCTTCTGGTGGGACTTCGACGGGGTCCGCCTCGGGGTCTTCGGGCAGGAGCTGGAGTTGGCCGGGCTGCTGCGGATCCTGGCCGTGAGCGGGCTTATCGGGTTCCTGACCAACTGGCTTGCGATCACGATGCTGTTCCAGCCGCGCGCGAAGCGGGCGATCATCCCGCAGGGCCTCATCCCGGCCCAGCGCGAGCGCGTGATCTACCGCCTCTCGGAGGCCATCAGCCGCGAGCTGATCAACGCCGACATCATCAAGCAGAAGATCCAGGAGTCGGGCGTGATCGGGCGCTACCGCGACCTCGCGCTCGGCGTCGTGCGCGGCGTCGTCGAGGACCCCGGCTTCCGGGCCGACCTCAAGGGCCTCGCCCAGTCGTACGCGCAGGAGGTGCTCGGCTCCGAGGCGGTCCGCCAGGAGGTGGCCCAGCTCGCCGTCCAGAAGGTCGAGGAGCAGGCCGGCCAGGGCCTCGGCGGCGTCGCGCTCAAGCTGTACCGCACGTTCGCCGAGGCGGACTTCCAGCGCCGCCTCGACCGGGCGCTCGACGACCTCCCGAACGCCGTCGCCCCGCTGCTCGACCGCATCGACACCGCCCTCGACGCCGTGCCGAAGAGGGCCGAGGCGCGGGCCGACGAGATCGAGGAGGCCGCCACGAAGGCGGTGCTGGCGTTCGTCGAGAGCTTCGACATTCGGTCGATGATCCAGGAGAAGGCGCGCGGCTTCGACGAGGCGCAGCTCGAGAGCCTGCTCAAGTCGACGTCCAACGAGCAGCTCAACTACATCAAGTACCTCGGGGCGATCCTGGGCGTCTTCGGCGGTCTCGTGATCTGGCAGCCGCTCGGGGCGCTGGCCGTCTTCGCCGCGATCGGGCTCGTGCTGTGGGCGCTCGACGAGGCCCTCGTCCGCGCGAGACGAGCGTAGACCCGGGGCCGGCGGGACGACGGACCACAGACCGCGGACCACGGCCAGAGACGACCGCCTCGGGGCATGACGCCACCGTCCCCACCGTGTCATCCTGAGCGAGCGCCAGCGAGTCGAAGGATCTCTCGCACCGCCTCGATGAGGGCGCTCGGCTAGACGCTGTGCTCGGCTGAGATCCTTCGACTCCAGGCTGCGCCCTCCGCTCGGTTAGACTTGGTGCGGGGTCATCCGACCTCACCGAAGCCGGAGAGGTGACCAAGCCTACGCTTCGCTCCGGGCCACGCCCGCAGGCCAAGCCCGCATCCTGATCCAGGCCCACCCTCCGACACGCCCAGACGCTACATAGGCATCCAGATCGGCATCCGACTCCGGACCGGAGCACCCTCCTAACAGAGTCCAGCGCACGGCGTGCACGGCTTCAGTCTTCCAGCACGGCTTCGCTCCTCCAAGCGCACTCGGCCATGACCATCTACGGCGTTGACCCTTCGGCGGACTCCTTCACCGCAGACACCTTCCCACCGACCGGGGCCACCGACTACCCCAACACGCCCGACGGCCTCGCCGCCTTCTGCGCGGCGCTCCCCGACGAGTCGCTCGTGGGCGTCGAGAACACGGGCGTCTACAGCGAACTGCTCTGCTACGCGCTCCACCACGCAGGCGTCGCCGTCATGCTGCTCGACCCCGGTGCGGTCCACCGCGCCTTCCCGCCCGGCCCCAAGACCGACGCGCTCGACAGCGCCCGCATCGCCGAGTACGCTCACCGCTACGCCGACCGCCTGGCCCGCTGGCAGCCCCGCGCCGAGGTCGTCGAGCAGGTCCGGGTGCTGCTCGCCACGCCACCCACCACCGGTGGGTGGGAGCACCTCGTCGGCCAGCGCACGGCGGCGCTCAACGCGCGCTCGGCGCTGCGGCGCAAGGTGGTCCAGACGCCGGGCGCCAACGCGGCCCTCGACGCCGTCGCCGCGGCGCTGCGTGAGCAGGTCGGTGCCATCGAGGCGGAGCTGCGGCGGCTCATCGGCGCCCACCCGTCGCTGGCCCAGGGCGTGAGCCTGCTGGTGGGCATCCCGGGCGTGGGGCTGCTCTTGGCCTCGCAGATGGTGGTGCTGACCGAGGGCTTCACCGACGTCCCACCGGCGCGTCGGCTGGCGAGCCGCCTCGGGATCGCGCCGCATCCGCACCGGAGCGGGACGAGCGTGCGGCGTCCGGACCGCTCGCGGGGCTACGGCCATCCGGCGGTGCGGAAGCTGCTCCACCTGGCGGCGCGGTCGCGGCGGACGCACGACGCGGCGAGCCGTGGGTATTTCGAGGCGAAGGTGGGCGCGGGCAAGGCGGCGCGCCTGGTGCTGAACAACCTGTCGAACCGTCTGGTAGCGGTGATGTGCGCGGTGCTGCGGGATGGGGTGCCGTACCGGTCCGACCACGTGAGCGTGGCGCCGATGGTCTTGACAGGTCATAGGCAATCAGGATGACACGACATGAGCGGATGGAGCAGTCCGGGCGGCCTAGCTTTTCGGCTCCTGCCCGGTTCGCCATGCGCCTCCTCGTTCTTCTCGCCCTCCTCGGGACCGCCTCGGCGTCGGCCCAGGTGTCCGCCGACTCGCTCGCTCGCCTCGACGCCGAGGTCGCCCGCACCGAGGCGGCGCTGCGCGCGCTGGCGCCCCAGATCCAGGCCAACCGCGACACGCTCGACGCCCTCCGCGCTGCCGAGGCGGACCTCGACGCCGAGCGTGCCGCGTTCCAGGGCCGCGTCCGCGACTACACCGCCGCCTCGGAGGCGCTCGCCACACGCTCAGACTCGGCGCAGGTCCTCTTCGAGCAGATCCAAGCCGGCGCCCCCGAGGTGGACCGGGTGGCCTACGAGGCCGAGGTCGCAGCCCTCACGGCCGAGAGCGACCGGCTCGCCACCGAGGCAGAGGCGCTGAACGCGCTCCAGGCCGACCTCAACGCGCGGTACCGGCTCCACGCCGCCTCGGTGCGCGAGGCCGCCGAGGCGGGCCGGGCGCTGATCGTCGAGCGGCGGCGCGTCAACGAGGCGGCGGTGACGCTGGCCGCCCGGCGCGCCCGCCTCGGGGGGGCGGAGTAGTCACCCTGGCATGAACAATCGGTACCGATATCGCTTGGGAACGACGTGGTTTGATACCAAATCCGGTTATTCTATGAGGGTATGGTTAGTGCCGCCGGGCCACCAGTGGAACAGAGTCCGGCTCCGGATCCGCTCCGGCTGATCCGTCAACGACACGCACCGCTCGGCCAACGCCGTCTCCAAGTCTGCCAGC
>JBCCQJ010000324.1:0-4697 GCA_039024395.1 Bacteroidota bacterium
AGCAGGCCGGCCGCGAAGATGCCGCCGACGACGAGCGCCGCGATGCCGAGAACGGCCAGGAGCGCCGTCAGCCAGGCCGGGCGTCCCTCCGCCTCGGGGCGCGGCGACGCGGCGGGGCGCTGGGCGGTCGCGGTCGCCGCAGTGGCGGCAGAGGCTGCGGCCGTGGCTGCCGGTGTCGCCCCCGAGGCGCCGTCGCCAGCGGCCAGCGCTGCCCTCGCGCTCCACGCCGCCGGCGTCGTGTGGCCATTGGGGCAGCCCCCGAGGGCCTCCCACGTCTCGCGCAGCGACACCAGGCCGCACGTCTCGCAGAGGACGACCGAGTTTGTCGGCAGGAACGCGACGCCGGTGCGCGGGTCGGTCACGCGGGCGCGGAGGAAGTACGCGTCGTCGGTGGCGTCGAGGCGGTGGAACTCGGACACGGCAGGGCGGGCAGAGGGGCGGAGAAAGTAGTGCGCACGGGCCGAGCCGTCCTTCACGGGCCGGCGGCACGGCCGGTAGCGCGGCCGTTGGCGCGACCCTCCAACGAGGCGGCCCGGCCGGGTGGTTTCCACGCCTCGGGACGACGGACGACCGACCACGGACGACGGTCAGAGGGTGCCCGCCTCGGGGCCGACCGCCTCAGTGGAAAGGAGTCTCCTCCCCCCAGCGGGGGGAGGCTGGGAGGGGGGCGACAAATCGACCGGCGCGCGTGGTCCCGAGGCGGAGCCCCCTCACCCTGTCCCTCTCCCCGAGGGAGAGGGGACCCGAGATTCACCGCCTCGGGGCTGGCTCCGAGGCGGCGTGCCCTGTTCGGTCCACCATCCGTGACCCCTGTTGTCCAGGAGGGGGCGTTCCCCGCGGGGCGGTCAGCCCCGAGGCGGTGCCGCACGAATCGATCGCTCTGGCAGCGGTCCGCCGTCTGTGGTCCGTCGTCTCGCCTCCCCGAGGCGGCTCAGCCGGTGACGAGGCGCATGAACTCGGCGCGGGTGTCGGGCTGCTCGAGGAAGACGCCGCTCATGGCGCTCGTGGTCGTCATCGAGTTCTGCTTCTCGGCGCCGCGCATCATCATGCACAGGTGCTGCGCCTCGATCACGACAGCCACGCCCTCGGGCTTCAGCACGCGGTCGATGGCGTCGCGGACCTGGAGCGTGAGCCGCTCCTGCACCTGGAGCCGCCGCGCGAACACGTCGACGAGGCGGGGGATCTTGCTCAGGCCCACGATGTGGCCGTTGGGGATGTAGGCCACGTGCGCCTTGCCGAAAAACGGCAGCGCGTGGTGCTCGCAGAGGCTGAACACCTCGATGTCGCGCACGAGCACCATCTCCGAGTAGTCCTCGGCGAAGAGGGCGCTCCGCAGGACCGCCTCGGGGTCGAGGCCGTAGCCGTGGGTGAGGAACTGCCACGCCTTGGCGACCCGCTCCGGCGTCTTGAGGAGCCCCTCGCGGTCGGGGTCCTCGCCGATCAGCTCGAGCTGCCGGCGCGAGAGGCCGGCCAACTCCGCCGTCGTCGCCTCGTCGTAGACGTCGTGGCGCTCGTAGAGGCGCGGCACGGCCGCCTCGGCGCCGGCCCCGAGGCGGTCCTGCAGGTCGTTATTCGCCACGGTAGACGACGGAGTTGTTGGGCGTCTCGCGGAGCGAGATCTCGAAGAGGCCCGGCACGTGGGGCGCGAGCTGCTCCCAGATGGCGACCGCCAGCGTCTCGGTCGACGTCTTCTTGCCCTCCAGGAAGGGCACGTCGAGGTTGAGGTTCTTGTGGTCGAGCGGCTCGACGACGAACTCGCGGATGACCTGCTTGAGGTCGGCCAGGTCGACGACGAACCCGGTGTCGGGGTCGGGCGTGCCGGCGACGGTCACGTCGAGCTCGTAGTTGTGGCCGTGCCAGTTGGGGCTGTTGCACTTCCCGAACGTGTCGCGATTCCAGTCGTCGGGCTTGTCGGGGTTGTGGAGGCGGTGGGCCGCGTTGAAGTGGGCCTTGCGGGTGACGTAGACCGTCGGCATCGGGGCGGGAATTCGTTCGCCCGGTCCGACGCCAGCGCCCCGCCGCCGTTCCGCCTCGGGGCCGGCTACGGCGCTGCGAGCGCGTCGTCGACGACGCCGCGGAGGACGTCCATCTGGCCGCGCCCGCGGGTCTGCCCGTAGCGTGCGAAGGCGTAGGTCGCAATCGCCCCGAGGCCTGAGGCGACGAACAGCCACAGCCCCCACGGCGGCTGGCCGAGCGTCCACTGGGCGAACGCGAAGCCGGCCGCGAAGACGGCGCCGAACCCCGAGGCGGCGTAGGCCGCCACGAACAGGCTCCAGATCGACGGCTTCGGGCCGAAGAGGCCGCGCACCAGCGTGCCCTCGCCGTGCCCGACGAGGTCGAGCGAGAGGAACGGCGACCACACGCGCTCCTGGTCGTGAAGGACGTAGAGCACCGCGTGGCCGCCGTAGACGCGGCCCCGGCACGGGGCGCCCGGCTGCTCGAGGGCTGCGCGCAGCCGCTCGGGCGCGGCCTGGACGGGCCACGGCGCCACGTACTCGAAGCGGGGGCGCAGCCGGGCAGACATGGAGGCGGGCAGGCTCGGGGGGTGCCCTCAACGTACGCCGCTGGGAGAGGATGACGGACGACAGACCACGGACGACGGCCGGCGGGTGCCCGCCTCGGAGCCGTCCGCCTCGGTGAGTGGCGTTCCTTCTGTCCTTTCGGCATCCCGGGTGCCCGAGGCCGGCTGTCTGGTCGCGCGAGGTCTCGCGTGGGGTCCCCCTCTTGGACAGGAGGGGTGCCGGTAGGCGGGGTGGTGGATCGAATCGAGCACCTGCCTCGGAGTTCGGCCTCGCGGTCGACTCGACGCCCCCCTCCCGGCCTCCCCCCGCTGGGGGGAGGAGACCCGAAATCACCGAGGCGGTCGGCCCCGAGGCGGTCGGCCCCGAGGCGGTTCGGTCCGGCGGCGTGTAACCCCGAGGCGGTGCGTCCGTTGGGGGGCTCGTCCTGTTTCCTCCGACGCCCGCCTTCCGATGCATCGCCTCGTCTTTCTTCTTGCCCTTCTCCTGCCCGCCTCGGTGCACGCGCAGGACGCGTCCGCCATCGAATCGTTCGTCGAGGCCTACCACGAGGCGGACCGCTTCAGCGGCGCCGTCCTGGTCGCCGACGGCGGCGAGGTGCTCTACGCCGGCGGCCACGGCCTCGCCAACGTCGCGTGGGGCGTCCCGAACACGCCCGAGACGCGCTTCCGCATCGGGTCGGTGACGAAGCAGTTCACGGCCGCGCTCGTGCTCCAGCTGATGGAGGAGGGCCTCGTCGACCTCGAGGCGCCGGTCACCGCCTACGTGCCGGCCTACCCCGCCGAGCCCGGCGACCGCGTCACGGTCCACCAGCTCCTGGTGCATACCTCGGGCATTCCCAGCTACACGTCGTTGCCGGAGTTCTTCCCCGACCTCTCGCGCGATCCCTACGCGCCGGACTCCTTCCTGACCGTCTTCCAGGACCTCCCGCTCGACTTCGAGCCCGGCGAGCAGTGGAGCTACAACAACTCGGGGTACTTCCTCCTCGGGGTGCTGATCGAGAAGGTGACCGGCCAGTCGTTCGCCGACGCCCTGCGCGACCGGCTCCTCACGCCGCTGGGCCTCGACGACACCGACTACGAGGAGAGCGGCGTCGTGTACCCGCGCGCCGCCTCGGGGTACGTCCGCGAGGGCTCGCGTCTGGCGCGCGCGGCGTACCTCGACCCGAGCCTCCCGTATGCGGCCGGCATGATGATCTCGACCGTGGGCGACCTCCAGGCGTGGAGCGAGGCGCTCGCCGAGGGACACGTGTTCGAGCGCCCCGAGACGCTGGAGCTGATGAACACGGCGCACGTCGACGTGGGCGGCGGAGGTGGCGCCTACGGCTACGGCGTGTTCGTGGACGAGGCGCAGGTCGGCGGCGAGACGGTCGCCATCGTCGAGCACGGCGGCGGCATCAACGGGTTCAGCACCGGCTTCCGCCTGCTCCCGGATCGCGACGCCGTCATCGTGACGATGAGCAACACGAGCGACCCGGCCCGAGGGCTCGTCGACGGCATCATGCGGCTGCTCTACGGCGAGGCCGTCGAGGCGCCGACGCCGTCCGCCGCGGGGCCGGTCGCCGACGCCTTCGCCGAGGGCGGCCCCGAGGCAGCCGTCGCGGCCTTCGAGGCTGCCCGCGCCAGCGGCGACTACGAGGTCGACGAGAACATCCTCAACGACCTCGGCTACGACCGCCTCGGGGACGGCGACGTCGAGGGCGCGCTCGTGCTGTTCCGCGCGAACGTGGCCGCCTTCCCCGATGCCTGGAACCCGCACGACAGCCTCGGCGAGGCGCTCCGCGAGGCCGGCGACACCGAGGCGTCGATCGCCAGCTACCAGCGCGCGCTCGACCTCAACCCCGGCGCGGCGTCGGCGCGGACGGCGCTCGAGGAGATGGGCGCCACCGTCGAGACGCTGGCCGTCTCCGAGACGGTGCTCGAGCGCTACGTCGGGCGCTACGAGATCCAGCCGGGCTTCGTGATCGAGGTGACGCGCGAGGGCGGCGAGCTGTTCGGGCAGGCGACGGGGCAGTCGCGGTTCCGGCTCGTGCCCAGCTCCGAGACCGAGTTCGCCGTCGAGGGCGTCGACGCCCGCGTCGCGTTCGAGGCCGGCGACCCGGCGCCCGCGCTGACGCTCTTCCAGAGCGGCGCCCAGATCCGCGCGCCGCGCGTCGAGGCGTAGGCCAGCCCGCCTCGG
>JBCCQJ010000325.1:0-4692 GCA_039024395.1 Bacteroidota bacterium
CCGCCGAACCCGCCGAACCCGCCGAACCCGCCGAACCCGCCGAACCCGCCGAACCCGCAGCCCCCTCATCCCTCCCGGTACGCCACGAGCGCCGGGAAGAGCGGCAGCAGGTAGCGCTGGCTGGTGACGAGGTACGGCATCCCGCCTCCGCCCGTGCCCGAGCCGTCGGCGACCTGCCGGCGGGCGGTCCGGCGGTGGACGCTCAGGAACGACGCGGACGCCGGCCCGTGGAGGGCCTCGTCGGCGTCGCGCACGCGGTCGAGCACGTAGACGAGCGCGCTGTCGCGCGCCTCCGCGCGCACGGCCGTCGCCGCGGCGCGCGCCCGTCCCAGGCCGGCCCGCCGCTCGTTCTCCGCCGTGATCGCTGCGGCGAGGTCCTCGGCGAATCGCTCCGTCGCCCGCTCGCCATCCCCCCCCGCCTCGGGGCCAAGCGTCGAGCGGAAGCGCTGCACGACGCGCTCGACCTCCGCCTCGGGGATCGGGGCCGGCGGCGGGGCCGACCCCGAGGCGAGTGCTCCGAGGAGGGCGTGGGCAGCCGCGTCGACCCGCGTCGCGAGCGCCGACGGATGATCGTCCGATGGTGTGGCGATCGCGACACTGTCGCGGAGGACGACCGGGTCGGCGAGCCCGACGTGCCCGCACGGCGGCGCGTCGTAGTGGTGGCTGAAGGTCTCGTCGGGGAACACCCGCAGGTCGAGCACCGGCCCCTTGCCCAGGCCGCGCTGGACGAGGCGGAGCTGGGCTGTCTGGAACCCCGAAGTAGGCGTCAGGTGAGGACGGAAGGCGTTGAACTCGATGCTGGAGAACAGCACGTCGCCGTCCTCGTTGGCCCCGACCAATTCCATGATGCGGGGAAGCAGGCGACCTGCGCAGTGCCGGAGCCGGCTCGCGGCCGTGATCGCCGGGCGCCAGTGGGCCGACTCGGGCGACCGCTCGTCGTCGACGTCGCCCTCGGCCAGCGCCACCGCGCGGCGCTCCGCCTCGGGGAGGGCGTGCACGCGCTCGAACGTGCTCGCGATCACCGCGAGGTCGAACGTCATCTGCTTGAAGGCCACCTCGCAGAGCTGGTGGACCGTCAGGAAGGCGCGCTCGTCGGGGACGGTGGACGTCGGGTCGCCGGCCCCGAGGAGCGACGAGAGGCCGATGTAGTCGGCGTAGGCGAACGGGTGCCGGCCGTCGGGGTCCGGGGCGTTGACGAGCGGCGCGCCGTCGTCGCCGAGGAGGCGGTTCGCCTCGGGGTCGGCGCGATCCGCCGGGGCGAGGGCGAACGTCCACCAGGGGGCGCGGGGCATAGGCGTCAGGTGTGTCGTGCACCTCAAGGTCGGCCCGAGGCGGCGACCGTGCACGGCGAAGTGCGCCAAGCGCCGACTACTTTGCTGCCATGTGCCCCGTCGCCACGCGCCTCCTCGTCCTGGCCTTGGGGCTCGCAGGTCTGGGCTGCTCCGAGGCGGTCCCCGCCGAGCGGGACGCCTCCGACTCGATCGCCGGAGATTCGCTCCCGGCCCTCGACCTTGGGATCGCTTTCCCGCCCGTCGCCGACGCCGAGCAGCGTGCCTTCACGATCCCTCAGCTCGCCGCCCTCGGCGTCGACCACGTCCGGTTTAGCCAGGCGTGGCGCTTCCGCGAGCCCGAGCGCGACCGCTTCGTGTGGCGCCCGCTCGACGCCCGGGTGGCCGATCTCGTAGCGGCCGGCATCGAGGTCTTTCTGACGCTCGACATCGAAGGCGCGCCCGACTGGCTGGCATCGCTCTCGCCCGCCGAGCAGGAGGCCGAATTTCGGGCGTACGTCCGCGCGCTCCTGGACCGCCTCGGGGCCGACCTCGCGTGGATCCAGTACGGGAACGAGTGGAACGCCGTCCTCGACCCCGGCGAGGTCGACGCGTTCGTGCGCCTGGCGAACGTGCTGGCCGACGAGGTGGCGCGCCTCCCCGAGGCGGAGCGCCCCCGCGTGGCGCTCGGGTCGGTCTCGATCGGCGGGCTCTCGGCGCTCGCCCTCCTGCAGGGGCGGATCGAGAACGTGGTCTTCGAGGGCGGCCCGCTCTACACCGAGGCGGAGATCGCGGCCGCCCGCGCGGCCGGTCCCGAGACGCTGGACGCCTTTCGGACCATCGTCGGGAGCGTGCGTTACGACGCCGTCGACCTCCACCTCTACGACGACGTGTGGAACTGGCCGACCTACCGAGCGGCCGTCGAGAAGCTTCTCGCCGAGGCGGGCCGCGACCCGGCGGCGACGCCGGTCGTGGTGAGCGAGTTCGGCGGCCCGCACCCGACGCTGGAGCCCGGCGGCGAGGCGTTCCAGGCGCGTCGCGTCGAGGCCTACGTGCGCGCCCTGGCCCGCCTCGACGTCGAGCGGGCGTATTTCTTCAAGCTGGTCGAGGAGCCGGGCGCGCCGATCGCCCACCCCAACTCGTTCCTGATCGACGCCGACCTGGAGCGGCGCGCCGCCTTCGACGTGATCGCGCGCGTGCCGGCGCCGTAGCGCCGCCTCGGGGAGCGCCGCCTCGGGGGCGGTCTCTGCACGCCCCGAGGCGGTCGTGCGGTCTCCCCGCATGCTTCACCCGCGGCCCCCGAGGCGGTCTCTACCTTCGTATCGCCTCGTACCGGACGCCCGGTCTGAGGGTCCGGCCGCACCGGTGGAGCCCCTGGTTTGGTAACCCGTGGCACCCGCGGCTCCGCCCTCGGCCTCGCGCCGGCGCCACTCTGGCGCCCGCGTGACCACTCCCGTCCCTGCCGGCACACCGAATGTTTGAGACGCTATCCGACAAGCTCGACGCGGCCCTGAAGAACGTCAAGGGCGAGGGCCGCATCACCGACCTCAACATCGCCGAGACGATGCGCGAGGTCCGCCGCGCGCTCCTCGACGCCGACGTCAACTACCAGGTCGCCAAGGAATTCACCAACAAGGTGAAGGAGGCCGTCACCGACGACAAGGTCCTCCAGGCCATCAACCCGGGCCAGCAGTTCGTCAAGGCGATCCACGACGAGCTGGTCTACCTCCTCGGGGACGTCCACGTCGACCTCAACAAGGCCAAGAAGCCGCCGACGGTGATCCTGGTGGCGGGCCTCCAGGGCGCTGGCAAGACGACGTTTGTGGGCAAGCTGGCGCTCTACCTCAAGAGCCAGGGCCGCTCGCCCCTCGTGGCCGCGGCCGACGTCTACCGCCCGGCGGCCGTCGACCAGCTCGAGACGCTCGCCGGCCAGGTCGGCGTGCCGGCCTTTGCCAAGCGCGGCGCCGACGGCGTACCGCTCAAGGACGCCGTCGCGGTCGCGCGGGAGGCCGTCGCCGAGGCGCGCCGCACGGGCCGAGACACGGTCATCATCGACACCGCCGGCCGCCTCCACGTCGACGAGGCGATGATGGAGGAGGTCGTGGCCATCAAGGAGGCCACCGAGCCCGACGAGATCCTGTTCGTCGTCGACTCGATGACGGGCCAGGACGCCGTCAACACGGCCAAGGCGTTCAACGACCGCCTCGACGTCGACGGCGTGGTGCTGACCAAGCTCGACGGCGACACCCGCGGCGGGGCGGCGCTCTCGATCCGCTCGGTCGTCGAGAAGCCCATCAAGTTCGCCTCGACTGGCGAGAAGCTCGACGCGCTCACCGAGTTCTACCCCGACCGGATGGCCCAGCGCATCCTCGGCATGGGCGACGTGGTCTCGTTCGTCGAGAAGGCGCAGGAGCAGTTCGACGCCGAGGAGGCCGAGAAGCTGCAGCGCAAGTTCCGGACCCAGTCGTTCGACCTCCAGGACTTCTACGACCAGCTCCAGAAGATCAAGAACATGGGGTCGCTGAAAGACCTCCTGGGCATGATCCCCGGCGTCGGCAAGGCCGTCAAGGGCCTCGAGGTCGACGACGACGCCTTCCGCCACATCGAGGCGCTCATCCAGTCGATGACGCCCTTCGAGCGCGCCAACCCCGACAAGCTCAACGGCAGCCGCCGCCGGCGGATCGCCACCGGCGCGGGCCTGCAGGTCCAGGACGTGAACGCGCTCCTGAAGCAGTTCCGCGAGATGAAGAAGATGATGAAGACGATGGCCAAGCTCCAGGGCAAAGGCCGCTCGATCGACCCCAACCAATTGCTGGCCGGGCGCTAGCGCCGGCCGTCTGAAGGTCGAAAGGTTCGAAAGTCTGAACGTCCAGACCAACCTGACCTTCCGACCTGCCAACTTTTCGACGTTCCAACCCGACCTCACCCAATGTCCGTCAAGCTCCGTTTCCGCCGCATGGGGCGCAAGCAGCTCCCCGTCTTCGGCCTCGTCGCCGCCGACAGCCGCTCGCCCCGCGACGGCAAGTTCATCGAAGACCTCGGCCGCTACGAGCCCATCTCCGAGCCGGCCGTCGTCAGGCTCGACGCCGAGCGGATCGTCTACTGGCTCGGCCAGGGCGCCCAGCCGTCGCACACTGTCCGCAACCTGCTCCAGAAGGAGGGCGTGCTTCTCCGCTGGGCGCTGACCCGCCGCGGCGAAGACGCCGAGGCCATCGAGGCGGCCGTGGCCGAGTTCAAGGAGCGCCGCGCCGAGAAGGCCGCCGCCTCGGGGACGAAGACGCGCGCCGAGCGCCGCGCCGAGGCCCTCGAGGCCGAGCGCAAGGCGGCCAAGGAGCGCGCCGCCGAGCTGGCCAAGGAGCGCGCCGAGCGCGAGGCGGAGCTGCAAAAGCAGCGCGAGGAGGCCGAGGCCGCCGAGCGCGCCGCC
>JBCCQJ010000326.1:0-4685 GCA_039024395.1 Bacteroidota bacterium
CCCGAGGCGGTCGCTTCGCCCCGAGGCGGTCGCTTCGCCCCGAGGCGGCTTACCGCTCGCCGCCGCGGTCGAACTCGCGGACGTCAACCACGAACTCGCCCTCCAGCGTCAGATTCCCCAGTTCGGGGGCGCCGTCGGCGTAGCCGGTAACGGCGCGGGCGGTGAAGGCGAACGAGCCGGCGATCTCGTCTTCGTCTGCGCGCGTGATCGTGACCGTCCCCTCATCGGCAATGGCGACCGATGTTGCAGGGCGGTCACCGTCTTCGACCTCGAACGTGTAGCCGACGTAGAAGTCGCCGGCCCCGAGGCGGGACCCGATGCCGGCGAGCGTGTACGTGCCGGGCGCCAGCGGCCCCTCGGTGACGCCGACGAACGCGAACCGGTCAGCGGCGTCGTCGGCCTCGAGGAGGAGCGCCGTCACGGCGCCTCCATCCGCCACCTCGACGCTGATGCCGGTGCCGCCGAGGGTCGAGGTCGTGGCTGCGCCTGTGAGGGAGCGGTCGAGGTCGCCGGACACCTCGGCAGTGAAGCCGGGGGCCACGTCGTCACCGGGGATGGGAGCGTCGACCGCCGAGTCGCAGGCGGAGACGACGAACGCGAGAGCGATCAGGACCGGGAGCGTGCGGCGCATGGGATCAGAGAGTCTGCTTGACCGAAGTATAGGACACCGCCTCGGTGCCGCCTAGCCCCGGGCGGTGCCGCTTCAGGCCACCCGCTTCCGCAGCGCCAGCACGGCCCCGAGGTGGAGTCCGGGAGGATCATCAGCCGGAGTGCCCCGTTGGACCCAGCATGGCACGACACGTCAAGATCATCGTCGAGAAACACCCGGACGGCTACGTCGCCTACCCGGTCGGCATCCGCGGTTCTGTGGTCGGGCAGGGCGACAGCTATGAGGCCGCCCTCGCCGACGCGCGGAGCGCCGTCGCCTTCCATGTTGAGACCTTCGGCTCTGAGGTCCTCGATGACGACGACAGCCCCGTGTTGGAAGTGTTCATCGCCGAGGCGGAACTGGCCGCCTGATGTCTGAGCGGTTCCCCCGGGACGCTCCGCTCAAGAGAGTGTTGTCGGCTCTGGCCGCCCTGGGCTTCAAGGTCGTCCGCGAAGGAAACCACATCGCGCTGTCCCGCGAGAACGCCGACGGGACGCGCACTCCGATGACCCTGCCGAACCACAAAACGCTCAAAGGCTCGACGCTGCGGACGGTTTTGCGGCAAAGCGGTATCGGTCGAGACGAGTTTCTCGCCGCATACGCGGAGGCCTGACACCTCGCGGCCCGACACGACGCTCACGCGACGAGCTTCCGCAGCGCCAGCACGGCTCCGAGGTGGAGCCCCTCGTGGTAGAGGTCGAACGAGATCGCGTCGTCCACACTCGCGAGCACCACGCCGGGCGTCGTCTTGTACTCTCGGAACGCCTCGAACCGCCCGTCTCGCAGATCCGCCTCGATGCGGTCGGGCGAGGCGTGGAGGTAGTGGCGCACCGCCTCGGGGTCGGGCGTCTCGTCCCAGTCGGCTGGCGACGTGCCCTTGCGGAAGGCGGCCACCATCGAGGCGGGGACCCCCAGGTCGAGACCCGCGAGGCCGTAGGTGAGCAGCTCCAGCGTCACCACCACGTGCCCCACGTTCCAGAGCACGTTGTTCGAGAAGCCGTCCGGCACCTGGACGAGGGCGTCGTCCCCGAGGCGGGACGTGAGCGTGTCGAGGAAGCGCCGCGTCTGGCGGATCTGCTCGAGCGGCCGGGCGGCGGCGGCGTGGAGGCCGCTCATGCCTTCACCCAGGCGTTGTCGACCGACTGGAAGCCGAGGCGCTCGAAGAAGTCCGACGACAGGTTGGAGTCGCGGAGGACCAGTTCGGTGCCCGCACATCGGGCCAGCACCTCGTCGACGAGCCGCTTGCCCACGCCGGCGCCCTGCACGTCGGGCTCGACGGCGAGGTCGCAGAGGTACGACACCTGCTCGCCGTCGGTCAGCACGCGCGCCAGCGCCACGAGGCGGTCGCCGCCCTGCCACAGCGTGAGGACCAACTGGGAGTTCTCGAACGACCGCAGCAGCGCCTCGGGGTTGTCGGTCTTGCGGAGGAGCGGGGCGCGGCGGTAGAGCGTCGCGATGCGTCCGGCGGTGAGTCCGTCGAGCGTGTCGCGGAGCGTGAGCGCGTCGGGGTCGGTCATGGGCGAGGGAGAGGGGCGAGTCGTCTACCGTGTGCCCGCCCTGGGGTTCTCGTCGTCCTCGACCCAGCGCCACCGCGCGGCGCGGACGGCGAGGGCGTCGGGCACGGCGCGGGCGGGATCGGTCCACAGACGGAGGCGGTGGCCGCTGGCCTCGACGTCCCACTCGGCGACGGTCCCGAGGAACTGCCGCGCCACGAGGCGGGCCGGCACCGCCTCGGGGTCGGCGGCGGGCTCGAGCGCCTCGGGGCGAACGGCGAGGACCTGGCCAGGCGGCATCGGCTGGCCCGCCAGTCGCTCGGCGAGGCGGGGGTCGCGGATCACGTTTGCGCGGCCGAGGAAGCGGGCGGCATAGGCCGTCGGCGGCTCGGCGTAGAGCGTCTCGGGCGCGCCCTCGGCCACGAGGCGGCCCGCACGCATGAGCGCGATGTGGTCGCTGAGGGCCAGCGCCTCCTGCTGGTCGTGCGTCACGTAGAGGCTCGTGATCCCGAGGTCCTGCTGGAGCGCCTTCAGCTCGCCGCGCGTCGCCTCGCGGAGGGCGAGGTCGAGGTTCGAGAGCGGCTCGTCGAACAAGAGCACGTCGGGCTCGACGGCGATGGCCCGCGCGAGCGCCACCCGCTGCTGCTGCCCGCCCGAGAGGTCCGACACCGGGCGGCCCTCCAGCCCTCCCAGGTCGACGCGGCGGAGCGCCCGGCCGACGCGCTCGGCCGCCTCGGGGCGCTTGACGCCGCGCACGCGGAGCCCGTAGCCGACGTTTTGCCCGACCGTCATCGTCGGGAAGAGGGCGTAGCTCTGGAACACCATGGCCGTCGGGCGGCGCTGCGGCGCGAGCCGCGTCACGTCGCGCCCAGCGATCCGGATCGCGCCGGCGTCCGGCGTCTCGAACCCGCCCACGAGGCGGAGCAGCGTCGTCTTGCCGCAGCCGGACGGCCCGAGGAGCGACACGAAGGCGCCGGCCGGCACGTCGAGCGAGACGCCGTCGACGGCCGCCACGTCGCCGTAGCGCTTGACGACGTCGCGGATCTCGATGCCAGGTTTGGGGATTGGGGGTTGGGGGTTGGGCACACTCATCGCCATGGGCGACATCCCCAACCCCGAATCCCCAATCCCCAATCCCTAGCCATTCAGCGCGGCCGTCACCTTGTCGGCGGCCTCCTGGAGCTGGATCGCGCTCTCGATCGGCAGGCCGCTCTCGCGGAGGATCTGCATGCCCTCCTCGGCGTTCGTGCCCTGCAAACGGACGATCAGCGGGACCGTGATGTCGATGTTCGACGCCGCCTCGACGATGCCGCGGGCGACGCGGTCGCACCGGACGATGCCGCCGAAGACGTTGACGAGGAGCGCCTTCACGTTCGGGTCCGAGAGGATGATCCGGAAGCCGGCCTCGACGGTCTCCGCCGAGGCGGTGCCGCCGACGTCGAGGAAGTTGGCCGGCTCGCCGCCAGCGAGCTTGATGAGGTCCATCGTCCCCATCGCGAGGCCGGCGCCGTTTACCATGCAGCCGACGTTGCCGTCGAGCTTGATGTAGTTGAGGTTGTGCTTGCCGGCCTCGACCTCGAGCGGCTCCTCCTCGGCCTCGTCGCGCATGGCGGCCAGGTCGGGGTGGCGGAAGAGGGCGTTGTCGTCGAGGTTGATCTTGGCGTCGAGCGCGACCACGCGGCCGTCGTCGGTCTTGACGAGCGGGTTGATCTCGGCGATCGTCGCGTCGGAGGTCCGGTACGCCTCGTAGAGGGCCGAGACGAATGTGCGGGCCTCCTTCATCGCCTGGCCCTCGAACCCGAGGCGGGAGGCGATCTCGTTGGCCTGGTAGCTGCGGAGCCCCACGGCCGGGTCGACCCACACCTTGGCGATCTTCTCGGGCGTCGCCTCGGCAACCTCCTCGATCTCGACGCCGCCCTCGGTGGAGGCCATGATGACGTCCTGGCCCTTGGCGCGGTCGAGCGTCACGCCGACGTAGTACTCGTGGGCGATGTCTTCGGCGGCCGTCACGAGCACCTTCTGCACGAGCTGCCCCTCAGGGCCGGTCTGGGGCGTCACGAGCTGCATCCCGAGGACCGCCTCGGCGGCCGGCCGCACGTCGCCGATCGAGGGGCAGAACTTGACGCCGCCGCCCTTGCCGCGCCCGCCGGCGTGGATCTGGGCCTTGACGACGAACTGCGTCACGCCGTCGGCGGCCATCGTCTCGGCGGCCTGCACGGCCTCGTCGACGGTGTCGGCGACGATGCCGCGCTGGACGGCGACGCCGAAGCGGTCGAGGATCTCCTTGGCCTGGTACTCGTGGACTTTCATTGAGGAGGGACGATCGGGTGATTGTCGATTGGAGGACCGCCTCGGGGGCGGCGGAGAGGCACGCCAAGCTAGCCCCGCCCGTTCCGCTGCGGATGATCGGATCGGACGCGGCGCCCCATCGAGGCTCCCAATCATCCGATCTTCAGAGAGTGTTGAAGTTTGGGAGGCTCCAGCGAGCGGAGCAGGCAGGCGTCGCCGGCAAGGCGCCCGAGGAGCGCGGTGCCCAGCACCGG
>JBCCQJ010000327.1:0-4683 GCA_039024395.1 Bacteroidota bacterium
AGCGCGCCGGGCGGCGTACGAGCGCTGCGGGCCACATGACAAGGCGGCCTGGGTCCCGCCTCCTCCGTGCCTTGTTGGGCGAACGTAGCCCGGAGGGGCGATTCGCCAGCGGCCCGATCAGCATACCATGACACGGTGGAGGGGCCGCACCGATCCCCGAGGCGGCCCACTTCGGAACGGCCTCCGCCTCGGAGCCGGGGACCGTCGTCCGTGGTCTGTGGTCTGTCGTCCCTCTCCCCCGAGGCGGTCAGCCGTCGGGCGCGGCCGGGCGCCACCGGAGGACCGTGAGCTGGCCCGTCCCGTCGCTGGCGTAGACGTAGCCGCCGGGCGAGGGCAGCGTGGCGCCCCAGTTGCCGTCCATCGCCACGTCGTCGTTGCGGGCGTAGGTGTCGTGGCGCGCCACCTCGGTGGGGTTGGCGGGGTCCGAGACGTCGAGCACGTAGAGGCCCGACGTGTAGTGCGACAGGAAGGCGTAGTCGCCGCGGACGTGCACGTTGTGGGCGATCCGGCTCACGCCGAGCCACTCGCCCACGAGCGTCGGGTTGTCGAAGTCGCTCATGTCCCACACCTTGACCGTCTTGTCGGCCGTCTCCTCGGTCGTCATCACGTGGCGGCCGTCGTCGGTCGGCCACACGTTGTGGACGTAGCCGGCGTTGGGCACCGCGACGCGCGTCATCAGACGCGGCGCGGCCTTGTCGGAGAGGTCCCACACCGAGAAGGTCGGCGCGCGGCCCTCGGCCACGTAGACGGTGTCGCCGCGTGCGAAGACGTCGTGCACGTCGTCGACCTCGATCTGGCCGACCACCTCGGGGGCGATCGGGTCGGCGAGGTCGAGCACGTAGATCGGCGAGCCGCCCGACGAGAGCACGTAGGCGTGGCCGGTGACGGTGTCGATCGAGAGGTTGTGGCTGGAGACGAGCGCGCCGTCGGGGCCGGGGATGACCGCGATCTCCTCGGCCGTGTGCGGCAGCCCGCGCAGGTCGATGATCTGGAGCCCCTCGCTCCGCCCGTACGCCTCGGTGACGACGTAGGCGAACGAGCCGTAGGTCTTGATGTCGCGCCAGAACCAGCGCGCGTCGCGCGTCGGGCCGGGGATCTGGGCGACGATCTCCATCGACGGCACGGCCACGATCGACACGCCCTCCATGTCGCCCATGATGGCGTACTCCGAGCCGTCGTTGGCGACGTAACCCCACACGTCGGATCCGCCCGTCTCGAGCGAGTCGGTGACGATGGCCGGCAGCGAGACCGTCCCGACCACGTCGAGGCGTTGGGCGCTCACCGGCAGGGCGAGCGCGAGAACGAGGAGGGCGGCACCGAGGCGGATCATGGGGCTGTGGGCTGTGGGCTGTGGGCTGTGGGCTGTGGGCTGTGGGCTGTGGGCTGTGGGCAAGGTGCCTCCGCCTCGAGGGGGATGCAAGGCCGAGCGGTGGGCGGCCGCCGGGTGCGGTGCGTCGGTGGACGGTGGACGGTGGACGGTGGACGAAAATGCCACCGCCTCGGGGCTGTCGCTCGGCCCGACCATGGCGAAGTTCGTAGGGGCGTACCACGGTACACCCTCCCGTGTCCGGATACCCCGGCCCTCGCCACGACCCACCCCCGAGGTGGACTGGCCCCGAGGCGGTCTGACAAAAAGCGCCCGCCTCGGGGTCCCCGAGGCGGGCGCTCAGACGGCGGTCCGCGGTCGGTTGTCCGCGGTCCGGCCCGGAGGGTCGCTACCCGTCGAGGCGGTTCGGGTCCCACTTCAGGACCGTCAGCGTGCCCTCGAGGTCGGAGGCGTAGATGTAGCCGCCGGGCGAGGGCAGCGTCGTGCCCCAGTTGCCGTAGAAGGCCGCGTCGTCGTTCTCGGGGTGCGTGTCGTGCTGCGCCACCACGACCGGGTTCTCACGGTCCGAGATGTCGAGCACGTACACCCCCGAGGCGTAGTGCGAGATGAACGCGTAGTCGCCCTGGATGTGGACGTTGTGCGCGATCCGGCTCTCGCCGAGCCACTCGCCGACGAGCGTCGGGTTGTCGAGGTCGGAGAGGTCCCACACCTTGACCGACTTGTCGACGGTCTCCTCGGTCGTCATCACGTGCATCCCGTCGTCGGTCGGCCACACGTTGTGGACGTAGCCCGGGTTGGGGACGTTCACGCGGCCCATCAGCGACGGGTTGGCCTTGTCGGAGACGTCCCACACCGAGAACACCGGCGAGCGGCCCTCGGCGATGTAGAGCGTGTCGCCGCGCGCGTAGATGTCGTGCGAGTCGGGCACGTCGACGTGGCCGACCTCGACCGGCGCGACCGGGTTCGAGAGGTCGAGCCCGACGATCTGCGTGCCGTTCGAGTTGAGCACCCAGGCGTGGCCGGTGACGGTGTCGATCGAGAGGTTGTGGCTGGAGACGAGGCGGTCGTTCTCGCCGCGCACCACGTTGGCGACCTCGACGCGTTCGGGCAGCCGCCGAAGGTCGAGCACCATCAGGCCCTCGTTCTCGCCGAACGCCTCGGCGGTGACGTAGGCGAACGAGCCGTACGTCTTGATGTCGCGCCAGAAGAACGGGGCGTCACGGGTCGGGCCGGGGACGTGGGCGACGACCTCGAGCGACGGCACGGCCACGACCGTGAGGCCCTCGACGTCGCCCATGATCACGTACTCCGAGCCATCGTTGGCGATGTACGGCCACACGTCCGACCCCCCGACGACGTCGGGGATGCCGACCTCGCGTTCGGGCTGGTCGGGGTCGTCGGCGCCGGGGCGCGGGATGGTGGGGACCTCGACGGTCCCGATCAGCTCGAGCGTTTGGGCTCCGGCCGGGCCGACGGCGAGGGCCGCCAGGGCGGCAAACAGAAACAGGCGCATGGGAAAGGTGGGAGAGTCCGCCCCCAAGGTAGGCAAACCCGCCTCGACGTGAACCGCTCGGCCCCGAGGCGGTCGTACTCTCCCCTGAACCCGACCCTCTGGAATGTCCCTCTACGCCGTCATCATGGCCGGCGGCATCGGCAGCCGGTTCTGGCCGCGCAGCCGCCGCGCCCACCCCAAGCAGTTCCTCGACGTCTTCGGCGACGCCTCGATGATCCAGGGCACCTTCGCGCGGCTCCAGCCGCTCATCGAACCGGACAACGTGTTCGTCGTCACGAACGCCGACTACGTCGAGAAGACGCGGGAGCACCTCCCGGCGGTGCCGGCCGACAACGTGCTCGGCGAGCCGGTCGCGCGCAACACGGCGCCGTGCATCGCGCTCGCCGCGGCCCGGCTCCACGCCCTCGACCCCGACGCCACGATGGTCGTCCTCCCGGCCGACCACCTCATCGCCAACGTCGACCGCTTCCACGACGTCCTCCGGACGGCCGTCGAGGCCGCACAGCCCCCCCCCGAGGCGACCGCGCCCGGCGCCCTCGTCACGATCGGCATCCGCCCGACGCACCCCGAGACGGGCTACGGCTACATCCAGTTCGACGCCGACGGCGAGGCGGACGGCGTCACCGATGAGGGACCCGCCGACGCGCCCCGCGCCCACCACGTGCTCACGTTCGCCGAGAAGCCAGACCTCCGCACGGCCGAGCGCTTCCTCGACGCCGGCGACTTCCTCTGGAACTCGGGCATGTTCATCTGGCGCGCCGACGCCATCCTGGCGGCCTTCGAGCGCTACCTCCCGAAGGTCCACCGCCTGTTCGCGCCCCTCGAAGACGCCTTCGGAACCGCAGGCGAGGCCGCCGCCATCGAGGCGGCCTACGAGGCGAGCCCCAAGATCTCGATCGACTACGGCATCATGGAGCAGGCCGACGACGTGCTCGTCGTGCCGGGCGCCTTCGGATGGAGCGACGTCGGCGACTGGCGCGCCGTCCACGAGTTGGCCGACAAGGACGAAGCGGGCAACCGTGCCGAGGGCAACGTGATCCTCCAGGACACCGCCCGCAGCTTCGCCCGCAGCGCCGACGACCGCCTGCTGGTGCTGGTGGGGATGCAAGACGCCGTCGTGGTCGACACCGGCGACGCGGTCCTGGTGTGCCACCGCGAGCAGGCACAGAAGGTCAAGAACGTCGTCGACTTCCTCGGCGTGCACGGCATGGACGACTACACGTAGGGCGCCGCCTCGGGGCGGGAGGACGGACGACAGACCGCGGACCGCCGTCTGAGCGACCGGCCGGAGCGGCGCCGCCTCGGGCCTTGCCGCCTCGGGACTTGCCACCTCGGTGTCTTTGAGTCTCCTCCCCCCAGCGGGGGCAGGGCCGGTAAGTTCTGCCGCCAATCCCCAAAATCCAGTCATTCCCGCGCAGGCGGGAATCCATACGGCGACGATTCTGGCCACCCTCGCATGGATCCCCGCGTTCGCGGGGATGACTCTGTGGGTAGAACAGAGCCGAGGAGTGAGAACGTAGCGGCCCTGCCAGCGGGGGGAGGTCGGGAGGGGGGCGAACACTCGACGACCGCATCCGGCCCCGAGGCGGTGCCCGATCCCTTCTTTCTCAGGGGGAGTAGACGAGATCGGATCCATCGTCGTCGCTGGAATGGGCCCACCTCGAAGATGGGCGTTGCATCCCGAGGCGACGCTCCTCTCCGCAGCGAGGCGCGGCCGAGTGGAGGCAACGCATCAGGCACCGCTCCGCCCCGAGGCGGTTTCCACAGGCCGCCTCACGCCCCGAAGGGGAGGGCTCTCGGTCTATGGCCGCGAGGAGGATGGGTCGGGCCGTGGTCTGTGGTC
>JBCCQJ010000328.1:0-4679 GCA_039024395.1 Bacteroidota bacterium
CCCCGCTGGGGGGAGGGGACTTTTTTCACCCAGGCGGTCGTCCCCAAGGCGGAGCGGTTCACCACCCCGCCTGCCGGCACCTCTCCTGTCCAGAAGGCGAACGCCTTAGATCTGTCTCAGCCAGTTTCGCCCCCGAGACGGATGTCGGAGGCGGCTGCATCGGGGAGGTTGAGGAAGGCCTCGACCTGCTCGCGTTCGACCGTCGGAAAGTCGCCGAGGAACTCGTCGAGGGAGACGCCGGCCCCGAGGTGGTCGATGAGGTTGTGGACGGGGACGCGCGTGCCGGTGAAGACGGGCGTGCCGCCCAGAATCTCGGGATCGGTGTGGAAGATCTCGTGGCGCTCCATGGTCTCACGGGTCGGTTCTGTAGACGAACGCACTTGTTCGAGAATAGACTCGCCTCGGGGTGGACTCGGGCCCCATTTGGTGCTTGAACCTTCTTCGCACGCTGACGGCCTGACTTGGCTTACGGCCTGTGCTCTGACAGCCTCTTGTCCTCGATCAACGCCAACTCGTCCCCCTCAGCCAGGTACGTCGTCTCGCGGACCATCCCTACGCCCTTCGCATACCAGCGAACGATCGCTCCACCATTCACCTGTATCGAGACGGGAAGCGCGCGGTAGCTACCCGCTGGAGTCTCGATTTGCTCTTCCTCTCCGACGGAGATGTCCAGGGTGGCTGATAGTGCTCCGCCGACCATGACGCTGTCAGACCACGCATCCCCTGGATTCAGGGGACGACTCAAGAGCACGTAGGGCCTATCGAAGCTGGAGCGCCCGAGGAACGTTTCTCTGTAGGGAATAAGGACTCCCGCTTCTGTAGGACACCAGGCCTCGCTCTGGTACGTGCGCCAGCCGTTCCAGTCGGCGCTCCACGCGGCGCGGAAACAGGTCAGGCCATCCACCTTCTCCTCGGCCTCGATGGACAAGTCTGTCTCAGACCCTTCCCGATCCACGAACCGCCAGGTTGAGTTAGAGCGGAGTGGCAGATAGCCGTGATGGGTCTGCGCCGCGACAGCGGCCCCGCTGGAAAGGCACACGGCCGTGACTGCCAGAGTACGTGAGAGGGTTCCCATTATTCAGGCAAGGTATTCGTAGAAGAGCATACGATAATGCCACTTAATATGGGAAAGTCGAGGTCGGCCTTAAGGCGGCTCAGCGCCTCAACCGAGACCCCGTCCACCGGCACTTCCTTGCTGGGCAGAACAGCGGTTGGACTGCCGGCCCCGAGGCGGTGACTCGCTGGATGGTTCCGCTGAGTTCCCTTCTGAAAACGGATCCAGGATCGACGTTCTCCACACCGAGGCGGGCTCAGCCCAAGAGGGAGAGGAGCGATAAAATTAACACCCGGCCGCTCAGCTTCCGCTCCGTATCCGTTACTTGGACCCCGCCTCTTCGATGTTCGATATGATCCGGTCCGCGTCGCTCGCATTGCTCTCCGTGGTCGTTCTGGGGGGAGCGTACGCCGTCCGCACCGGAGAGACGCCGGTCCTGCCCGAGACGCCCTACGACTACCAGAGCATCGGGCTGCCGGGCTCCTCCGGTGTCAGCGTCCTCGGCGTGAGCGCCGGTGTGCGGAGCGACAACACGCCGGCCGACAACCCGATCACGAACGAAGGCGCCACGCTCGGACGCGTGCTGTTCTACGACGTCCGGCTCTCCCGCAACGCGACGGTCTCGTGCGCCTCGTGCCACCTCCAGGAGCACGGGTTCTCCGATCCCCGTCCGCTGAGCATCGGGTTCGAGGGCGAGCAGACGGCACGGAACTCGATGAGTCTGGCCTTCATGCGTTTCGGCCACCGCCGCCACTTCTTCTGGGACGAGCGCACCAAGACACTCGAGGAGCTGGCGCTGGAGCCGATCCAGGACCCCATCGAGATGGGCATGACGCTCGACGAGCTGACGGCCCGCCTCGAGGCGACCGACTTCTATCCGGATCTCTTCGCCGACGCCTTCGGCACGCCCGAGGTCACAAGCGACCGCGTCGCGCGGGCCCTGTCCCAGTTTGTCCGCTCGATCGTGTCGTTCAACTCCCGCTACGACGTCGCGCGCTACGCCGAGGGCAGCCGGGTCGGGCAGCCGCTGGAGGGACTGACGGACCAGGAGAACCGGGGGCTCGAAATCTTCTTCGGGTCGGGTGGCTGCGACCAGTGCCATGCCGGCAATCTGTTTGGGGGTGGGCGGCCCGTCAGCAACGGGTTGGACTCGACGGTCACCGATGAGGGGGCAGGACTCGGGCGGTTCAAGGTCGTGTCGCTGCGCAACGTCGGCCTCACGGCGCCCTACATGCACGACGGCCGGTTCGCGACGCTCGAGGAGGCCGTCGACCACTACTCGACGGGGGTCCAGGCGGGCCGGAGTCTCGACATCCGCCTGCAGCGCGGCTACGGGCGGCCGTTCCACCTCAACCTCAGCGATGCCGACCGGGACGCGCTGGTGGCGTTCCTCCACACGCTCTCCGACTCCACACTCGCGACCAACCCGAAGTGGTCCAACCCCTTCACCGCCCAGGCGGTCGACCCGTGACGAGCCCGGCTCGATGGGCGTCGCCTCGGCCTGTGGAGGAGACAAGCGTGGTGCCCCGAGGCGGTCGGTCGCCTCACCCGAGCCCGCGCCCGAACCGGCGGAGGAGAGCCAAGAAAAATGGCACGCCGCAGATCGCCGTCAGCACGCCGACGGGGATTTCCTGGCCGGGCAGGACCGTCCGCGCGGCGAGGTCGGCCAGCAACAGGAACAGCGCGCCGCCGGCGAAGGCGAGCGGCACGAGCCGCCGGTGCGTCGCACCCGCCAGCATCCGCACCGCGTGCGGCACGATGAGCCCGACGAACCCGATCACGCCCGCCGCCGCCACCAGCACGCCCGTCGCCACGGCCGAGAGCGCGACGAGCGCCCGCTTCAGGCCCTCGACCGGCACGCCGAGGGCCGCGGCCGGCTCCTCGCCCGTCGAGAGCAGATCCAGCGGCCGGGCCAGCAGCCACAGCATCGCGAGGGCGCCCACCGAGGCGGCAGCCGGACCCCAGACCGTCGCCCAGCTCGCCCGCGTGAGCGAGCCGAGGAGCCAGAACAGGACCGCCCGCAGCTTGTCGGGCTCGGGCGAGGCGTAGGTCACGAACGCCGTCACCGACCCCAGCAGGGCCGACATCGCCACGCCGGCCAGCAGCAGCCGGGCCGTCGAGAGCGTCGGGCCGCGTCGCGCGACCGCGAACACGGCCGCGACCGCGATCCACGCCCCGGCGACGGCGACGACCGACATCGAGGCGTTCTTCGACACCACGGCTGGCAGGAAGCCCAGAAAGAAGAGCGACGCCCCGGCGCTCGCCCCCGAGGAGGCGCCCAGGATGTAGGGCTCGGCCAGCGGGTTGCGCACCAGCGCCTGCATCGCCACGCCCACGACGGCCAGCCCGCCGCCGACGGCCAGCGCCAGCACTACGCGAGGCATCCGGAGCGACCAGACGATCGTGCGGTCCGCCTCGGGGCCGTCGCCGAGGAGGGCGGTCCAGACGCGCTCGGGGCCGAGGTCGACGCTCCCGAACAGCACGCTCGCGGCGACCGACACGAGGAGCGCCAGCGCCAGCCCGACCCCGAGGCGGAGCGTGCCGGTCGTCGTGTGGATCCGCCTCGGGGCCGAGGTCGGCTCGTTCAGACCTGCAGGGCGAGCCGTGCCGTCCTGACGCGTGCCGCCCTCCGTTTCAGCGTCATTCCCACTCGGGCGAGACTCGCCAGGACGGCGAAGCCAGCCCATGCTACGCTGGAGCGAAGTGGGGGGGCCGGATGGGTCCCCGCCTTCGCGGGGATGACTCTCTTGTTGAGGTTGGGGCGTAGTGGGAGGCGTGCCGGGCACTACGCGGCCCCGGCGGCGAACGCCTCGGGGTGGAGGAGCCGCGCGATCCGCTCCAGTCCGTCCGCGATGCGCGGGCCGGGGCGGAGCACGAGGTCCGGATCGACGCCGTAGACGCGGCCCTGCGTCACGGCCGGGATCGAGAACAGCGCCGGGTGGTCGGCCACGAGCGCCTCGGCGTCGGTGCCCTCCGAGGCGACGATCACCACCTCGGGGGCCATCTCCAGGACCGCCTCGACGCTCGGCTGCGCGGCGGCGCCGTCGTAGACGTCGGTCAGGTTGTCGCCGCCAGCGAGGCGGACCATCTCGCTCGCGTACGACGCCTCGCCGAACGCGTAGAGGATGCCCTCGCCGGACCCGACGAGGAGGAGCGTCCGCGGCGGCCGGAACGTCCGCACGGCGCGGGCGACCGCCTCGGTGCGCGACTCGAACGCGAGGGCCGCCTCGGCGCCGGCCGTCGAGGCGAGGAGCGTGTCGAGGGTGCGGAGCGCGCGCGGCACGTCGGCCACCTCGTCGAACTGGAACAGGTACGTCGGCAGGCCGAGGCCCCCGAGGCGGTCGGCCTGGTCGGTCGGCGTCACGTCGGTGGACCCGAGGACGAGGTCGGGCTGGAGCGCCACCACCGCCTCGGCGTCGAGCGGGAACGACTGGAAGCGGGGGAGCCCGTCGATGGCGGGCGGGAAGTCGTCGGCGAGGGCGACGCCGGCGAGGCGGTCGGTGCCGGCGGCAACGGCGACCAACTCGGTCAGGTTGGGCGCGAGGGGGACGACCGCCTCGGGGACGGCCTCGAGCGCGACGGCCCGGCCGAGGTCGTCGCGGACCTCGCCGGGCGGGGCCGCGCG
>JBCCQJ010000329.1:0-4672 GCA_039024395.1 Bacteroidota bacterium
CCTCGGCGCTCGTGTACCCTGTACCTGGTACCCCGTACCATCCCGCATTTCGCTCTAGGGCGTGCGGACAATCACCCAGATCGGCGCGGACGGTCCAGATTCCGCCCTCGCCGCGTCGCACTCGTCGTCCGGGGCTACGGCCCCGACCTCCTCGCGCTTCTTGCGAAGCCAGAATCATGACCTCGTTCGCGCCTGACCTCGCGAATGTCCACACGCCCTAGCGGCTCCTCTCCATGCGTCTCGCTCTCCTCGCGCTCCTGCTCACCTCGGCGGCCTCCTCGCAGGCGCCGTGCGCCGACCCCGAGGCGGAGACGCCCCAGGTGGTCCGCTTCCTCGCCTCCGACGCCGAGGCGATGGAGTCCCTCGTGGCCTACCTCTGCCGCCTCCGAGACCTCAACGCGACGCACGACCTTCTCGACGCGGTCATCCTCCGCGACACGGTTGCGGTGCGGCTCGACCGCTGGCTCGACGCCTTCGCGATGGACCCGGCGATGGAGTGGGGGTCGGAGGAGCAGCAGGCGCTGTTCGCCGAGTTGGAGCGTCTTGCGCTTCAGCCTCTGACCGCCGAAGGCTTCGTGACGGGAACGGTGCCGGGAGCCTTCCCTCCAGACGTGATGGACGCGCATGCGCCGGAGGACCTGGCCCTGTACCTCGCCTTCCGCGAGGCCGAGGGGGCGTCGTTCAGCGGCGAGTACCCGTACCTCGACCTCAGCCCCCAGATCGAGATGATCCGCCTCGGGGAGCGGCTCCGCGCCCTCGCCCCGGCGAGCCCGTACGTGGCCGCCACGCAGGAGGCGTTTCTCCAGGCCCTCGCCACGCTCACGAGCCTCCACGCTGTCGCCGAGGGCGGCTCCGAGGCGACCTGGCTCACCGGCGTCGGGACGTCCGAGTTCTGGCCTTTCGCCGCCGACGGCGGCGCCCTGGCGCGGATCGTCGAGGAGCAGCCGGCGTCTCGCTATGCGCCCGTCTTCGCGCGCATCCTCGCCTCGCCGCCGGCCCTCGATCCGACGCTCGAAACCGCATTCGTCGTCGTCGCCGAGACGCCCGATGTCACGAGTGCGCAGGCGCGCTACGCGGCGTTCGTCGACGCCGGCGTAGACGTGGTCGGGTGGCTGCCGCCGGTCGAGCGGGACGGTCCGTACGCCATCGTCTACCGCTACTACCCGACCGGCTTCGACCCGCGCGTCGTGCGCGCGCTCGACGCGCACGATGCGATGGGGATCGAGCCGATGGTCCGCTCCCGCCCGGCCGCCCTCCCCGAGGCGGATTAGGCTCTGTCTGGACACCCACTCATGGCCTGCGAACGGTTCCCGAATCCTTCTCCTGCGTCGCGCTCCATCGCCGTAGCGAACCCGGCCGAGATTCGGCCGGCTACGGCTGCTTCGCGCTCCTTGGAGGCGGATCCTGGCCCTCGTCCTCGGCCTCATTCCGACCATCCAGACAGAGCCTGACATGGAGCGTGCGGACGTAGCCGTGATCGGCGGCGGGGTCGTGGGCCTCGGAATCACGTGGCGCCTCGCCGAGGCGGGGCGGCGCGTGGTCGTGGTCGACCGCGGCGAGATCGGCCGCGGCGCCTCGTGGGCCGCGGCGGGGATGCTCGCGCCGGCCGCCGAGATCGGGTTCGAGGAGCTGGACCTCTACGCCCTCGGCCGCGAGAGCCTCGCCCGATGGCCGTCGTTCGCGCAGGCCGTCGAGGCGGCGAGCGGCCTCGACGTCGGCTACCGCGACGAGGGGACGCTCATCGTCTCCGACGACCGCGACACCACGGTCGCCCTCCGCCGGCTCTACCGGTTCCAGCAAGAGCACGACGTGCCGGTCGAATGGCTCTCCGGCTCCGAGGCGGCCGACGCCGAGCCGCTCCTGTCGCCGCGCCTGCCGGCGGCCATCTTCTCGCCGACCGACCACCAGGTCGACAACCGGGCGCTGGTCCGTGCGCTTCGCCTCGGGGCCGAGCGGGCGGGCGCCGCGCTGCGGGAGCACGCCGAGGTGGTGTCCGTCGAGCCCGGTGCTCCGGCGGTGCTCCGCCTCGGGGCCGGCGAGGGCATCGAGGCGGAGATCGTCGTCTTGGCCGCTGGCGCGTGGAGCGCAGGCGTGGGCGGGTTGGCGCCGTCGCCGCCGGTCCGCCCCGTCAAAGGCCAGATGCTCTCGCTGCGCCAGGACCCCGAGGCGGGGCTCGAGCTTCGCCACGTCGTGCGGGGGCCGGACGCCTACCTCGTGCCCAAGGGCGACGGCCGCCTCGTGGTCGGAGCGACGAGCGAGGAGGTGGGCGCCGACACGCGCGTCACCGGCGGCGGCGTGTACCGGTTGCTGGAGGGCGCCGTCGAGGTGGTGCCGGGCATCGAGGAGATGGACCTCGTCGAGACGTGGGCCGGGCTGCGGCCTGCCAGCCGCGACCACGCGCCGCTCCTCGGGGACAGCCCGCACGAGGGTGTGGTGTACGCGACCGGGCACTACCGCCACGGCGTGCTGCTCGCGCCCGTCACGGCCGACGAGGTCGCGGCGCACGTCCTGGCACGGCTCGACGGGCGCACCGAAACCCGCCCGATTCTCAGCCCGTTCTCGCCCCTCCGCTTCGAGACGCGCTAGGAAACGGTTCGGATTCACGCTTCCGGGCTCCGAGCGGCTGCGACCCTGCCCGCGCGGCGTCCCCCTCCATCGCCGTAGCTCGCGCTACGGCTGCTTCGGGCTCCTGGCCCGTCCGGGATCTCGCTCGCTCTCGCCCGCCGAAATCGAAACCCAAACCGCTTCTGACCGACCATGACCACCCTCCGCATCAACGGCGAGCCCCGCGAGGTGCCGTCTAGCTTGACCGTCGAGGCGCTGCTGTCGCACCTCGGGCGCGACCCCGCGCAGCCGGGCGTCGCCGTCGCCCTCGACGAGCGCGTGGTCCGGCGCTCGGCCTGGGCCGAGACGACCGTCGACGACGGTGCCCGCGTCGAGATCATCACCGCGGCCCAGGGCGGATGAGCATGGTAGACCACGACCGACCGCCGACCGTGGAAGAGGCTCCGGCGTCTGGACGCGACATCGGACCGTCGTCCGTCGTCCATCGTCCGTCGTCCTCTGCCCCCGAGGCGGACCGCTGGACGGTCGGCGGCGCGGACCTCGGGAGCCGCGTGCTCCTCGGCACGAGCCGCTACCCGAGTCTCCAGGCCCTCCTCGACGCCCTCGACGCCTCCGAGGCGGAGGTGGCGACGGTCTCCGTGCGGCGCGTCGACCTGGAGATCGCGAGCGACAAGAACAGCCTCCTCGGGGCGCTCCGCGCGCGCGGCCTGCGTCTGCTCCCCAACACGGCCGGGTGCTACACCGCCCGCGAGGCGGTCTTCACGGCCCAGCTTGCCCGCGAGGCGCTCGAGACCGACTGGGTGAAGCTCGAGGTGATCGGCGACGACGAGACGCTCTACCCGGACGCCGTCCAGCTCCTCAAGGCCGCCTCGGAGCTGGTCGCCGACGGGTTCGAGGTGTTCGCCTACTGCGGCGACGACCCGATCACGGCGCGCAAGCTGGCCGACCTCGGGTGCGCGGCCGTGATGCCGCTCGCCGCGCCGATCGGGAGCGGCATGGGGCTCGTCAATCCGTACGCGCTCCGCATCATCCGTGAGCTGATCCCGGACGTGCCGCTCGTGGTCGACGCTGGTATCGGGACCGCCTCGGACGCCGCGCGGGCGATGGAGATCGGGTACGACGGGGTGCTCCTCAACACGGCCGTCTCGGGCGCGCAGCATCCGGCGCAGATGGCGGCGGCGATCCGCCACGCCGTCGAGGCGGGTCGGCTGGCGCGGCTGGCCGGGCGCATCCCGCGCCGCCTCTACGCCCAGGCCTCGACGCCCGACCTCGGCCGCGTCGACGTAGATGAGTGAAGAGGCGCACAAGAGGAGGTGCAGGGACTGGAAGGCTGTGCCCCGAGCGCCGAGGAATGGAGGGCGCGCTCCGCGCGCGGAGGAATGGAGGGAGTTGGGAAATGGCGCTTCGGCGTCCGAACTGAATCCGCGCCGTGAGCCTTGACGCGCGCCGGCTGCCTCGACTTCTGCTGATCGCCGACGGGTTTTCGTCGGGGCGGGAGGGGATGGAGGCCGCCTCGGTGCGGGAGTGGATCCGGCGCCTCACCGAGGCGGGTGTGCGGTGGGTCTCACTTCGCGACCACGCTGCCGACCCCGAGGCGTTTGCACGGGACGCCGGGATCTTCGCCGCAGACCTCCGGCGAGTGCGTCCTGAGGTGGTCCTCTCGGTCCACGGCCGCCTCGACGTGGCCCGCCGCCTCGGAGCCGGGCTGCATGCAGGGAGGCGAGGCGCCACCGTCGCCGAGGCGGTCGCGGCTGGCCTTGCGAATCCGGTCGGGGCGTCGGCCCATGACGCGGCCGAACTCCGGGCGGCCACCGAGGCGGGGGCGGACTACGTCACGCTCTCGCCCATCTTCGCGACGCGCACGCACCCCGAGGCGGTGCCGCTCGGGATCCCCGCGCTGCGCGCGGCCGTCGACGCCGCCTCGGTGCCGGTCCTCGCCCTGGGCGGGCTGACGCCGGCGCGGGCACGCGACGTCCGCCTCGGGGGCGCCCACGGCGTCGCCGTGCTGTCGGGGCTGCTCGACGCGTCCGACCCCGAGGCGGTCCTCGCGACGTTTCTGAAGGCGCTGGGGTGACGGGGTGCTCGGGCGGAGACGCCCCGCGGGGCG
>JBCCQJ010000330.1:0-4665 GCA_039024395.1 Bacteroidota bacterium
ACCGCCTCGGGGGCAGGGCAGCTTTTTCGCCGACAGCCGACAGCCGACAGCCGACAGCCGACAGCCGACAGCCGACAGCCGACAGCCGACAGCCGACAGCCGACAGCCGACAGCCGACAGCCGACAGCCGACAGCCGACAGCCCTAAAACAACCCCCCCAGCTCGGTCTGCATCTCCGCCGCGCTCTCCGCCTCGGGGGCGCCGAGGCGGGCGCGGACGGCGGCGAACAGCGCGGGGCCGTAGTCGCGCGTGCGGATCGTGATCGGCATCGGCACCGCGTGGCCGAGCAGGAGCGCCTGCTGCTTCGAGTCGAGCGAGGCCAGGATCTGGCGGAGCCCCGAGGCGCCGGGCGAGCCCACGAGCGCGGCGGCGATGTCCCTCTCGTCGTTGAGCTGGGCGACCAGCTTCGTCCCGATCTGGCTCAGCACCTCCTCGTCGATCCCGCTCGGCCGCTGGTCGACGATGAGCAGCGACACGAAGAACTTCCGCATCTCGCGGGCGATCTTCCCGAACGGGGTCTCGCGCGCCGTCTCGGGTCCGAGGAAGTTGTGCGCCTCCTCGATGGTGACCAGGAGCTGCCGCGGCTTGTCGGCGTCGCTCTTCGAGGCCTCGTAAGCCTCCATCTTTTTCTCGTAGCGCGCCCGGAGCCGCCGCGTGATGACGTTGGCCACGAGGAGGTAGATCAGGAGCGACTTGTAGCGCCCGAACTGGAGCACGACCGAGCGGCCCTGGTCGAGCGCCTCGAACAGCTCCTCGATCACGTCGCGTTTGCCAGACGACGGCTCGAGGTGGAAGAACGGCAGTCCGTCCAGGCGGTCGAGCTTGCGGCGGAGCGCGGCCAGCGACCCCGGGTGGGCGCCCGTCTCCTCGGCCATCGCCTCGAGGTCGGCCGGCGCGGCCCCGAGGAGGGTGGCGAGCCACTGCCGCCCGTAGGCCTTCTTGAGTCCGTAGGTGCTCTCGGTGGCCGTCGCGTTGAGGTTGAGCGTCTCGCGGAGCGGGAGCACGTCCTCGGGCTCGATCTGGTCGGCGTAGAGGTGCAGCTCGGCGTCGGCGCTCTGCCTGCGCGCCCGCAGCGAGCCGGGGTCGAGGGTGAAGAGCTGGACGCGCGTCGGGAAGAGGTCCTTGAGGCCCTCGACGAAGGCGCCCTCGTCCTGGCCGGCCTCCTGGCGGACTGCGTAGCCGTACTCGCCGTGCATGTCGAACACGAGCGAGACCGCACGGCCGGTCGCGATCGTGCCGGCCAAGAGCAGCCGCGTGAGGAAGCTCTTGCCCGTGCCCGTCTTGCCGAAGACGGCGTTCGAGCGCTCGACGAACCGCGCCAGGTCGAGGCACACCGGCGTGTCCATCCCCAGCGGCGTGCCGACGTTGAAGAACCGGTCGCCGCCGTCGGCCGCCTCGGCGCCGAACACGCGCGCCACATCGTCCTCGGTCGCCTCGCCGACGGCCGAGAAGTGCGCCGGGATCGTCTTGACCGGCAGCGGCGGCTCGTCGCCGAGGCCCTGGGGCACCATGAGCTGCGGGCGGAGCGAGACCGTCGCGTACGTGCCCGAGCCTTGGAGCACGCGCCGCAGCAGCTCGTCCTCGGCCCCGGGCGGGCGGAGCAGGATGCCCTCGTTGGCCGCCTCGATGCGGAGGTCGGTGATGAGCGAGAAGAAGTCGAACGTCTCGCCCTCGACCACGACGAACGTGCCGGCGCGGACCGACTCGACCGACCGCGACGGCTCGAGCTTCATCTCGACCCCCTGGCCCAGCGACCCGTGCGTGATGACGCCCACGCGGGCGCGGCTCGAAGCGGAGAAGGCGTCCATTCCGGAAGCTAGCGCTTCCGGGCTGCCGGCCACCTGCTGTCGGCTGTTGGGTTGTTCGCCTACCGAAAGCCGACAGCCGACAGCCGAAAGCCTTTCCTACGACTCGACCCTCGGCTTGAGCAGGCCGTCGCCGGTGCGGCCCTTGCGGCCGAAGAGGGCATCGAGCACGTCCTCGCGTGTGAGGAGCGCCGTCAGCCCGGCCACCACGAGGTCGCCCACGAGGCGGCGCGTCGTCCCGAGGCGGAGCAGCCCGCGGCCTGCGCTCAGGACGCCCTTGAACAGGCCGAAGACGAGCTTGAACAGGAGCGGGACGATCAGGAGCGCGCCGAGGAAGCCGAGCGCCACTTCGAGGAGAGACCGCGTGGACGACGAAGACATGGGAGGCAGAAGAGGGGCCGTTCCTACTCGCCGAGGCAGACCCCCGGTTCCGGCCTCCGCCTTGGGACCCGTCTCCGCCTCGGGGATGGAACGCGGGCGGAGGGCTCGGTCGTAGGACGGGGCCACTCTCCTCCGCTCCCGATGGCGAAGTCGAAAAAGAAGAAGGGCGCCACGAAGGCGTCGGCGAAGGCCGCCAAGCCGAAGGCGTCCAAGGCAAAGGCCTCGAAGGCAAAGGCCTCAAAGGCGAAGGCTTCGAAGGCAACGTCGTCGAAGGGCAAGAAGGGCAAGGCCCCGAAGCAGAAGCTGCCCAAGTCGCTCCGCAAGGGCGCGCTCCCGACGTCGGTCGAGGAGGTGTGGGCCGCCGGCGTGGGCGCCCTCGGCGACGCGCGGAAGCAGGGCTCCGAGGCATTCGACGCGCTCGTCGAGCGGGGCGAGCGCGTCGTCGAGACGGGCAGCAAGGCCGCACGCTCCGCCCTCGGCGACGTCGAGGCGACCGCCTCGAAGGTGACGCATCGCGTCCGCGCGACGGCCGACGAGACGGTCGACGGGGTGCAGGAGCGGGTCGAGCGTGCCGTCGAGGCCGCGCTGTCGACGCTCGGGCTGCCCAAGCGCGAGGAGATCTCGGCTCTCCGCGCCCTCGTCGACGGCCTGGAAGCGCGGCTGGCCGCCCTCGGCGTCCCCGAGGCGCCCGCCGACGTGACGGCCTACGAGGTCGTGGCCCACGACGACGGGTGGGCCATCCGGACGGCCGGGGCCGAGCGCGCGCTCTCGGTCGTGCGCACCAAAAAGGAGGCCCTGCGCGACGCGCGGCAGACCGCTCGCGCCCACGCCCCGAGCCGGCTGACCGTCTTCAACCTCGACGGCTCGGAGGGCGAGACGACCGACTACGACGCCTGAGCCGCCTCGGCGGCCGCCTCGGGGCCGGCGAACTCGGCCGCGAGCGCATCGAACTCGCTCTCGAACGCCGCCGCCAGCGCCGCCGGGTCGTCGACGTAGGCCGCATCGACGGCTACGCCGACCCGCACCTCGCCGTTGAGGCTGATGATGCTGATCCCGAGGCCGATGTTGCCCGCCTGGGGCACCCAGTACATCATCGTCGTGATGGGCGCGCCCATGAAGTGCAGCGGCTCCTGCGGGCCGGGCACGTTCGACATCACGGCGGTCGCCTTCTGCTCGAACAGGTCGACCACCTTGCGGTGAACCCACATCGGCGCCCGGCCGATCGACTGGAGGATGCCGAAGACGACGGCGGGCTCGGCGGTCTGCTTCACGCGGTCCATGCTCCGCTTCATGGCCCCGAGGCGGGCGCGGGCCGTCGGCTCGCCGACCGGCAGCTCCACGAACACGAGCCCGAACGAGTTGCCCAGCTCGTGCGCCCGCTCCAGGGGCCGCACGTTGAACGGGGTCGCCGCCCGCACCACGACGCCCTCGACCGGCTCGCCGCGGTCGTCGAGGTAGCGGCGCAGGGCGCCCGCAGCGGCCGACATCAGCACGTCGTTCACCTTGGCGCCCATGCCCCGGGCGGTCGCCTTGATGCGGTCGAGGGCGAGGCCGCGCGTCCACGCCGCCTGCTTGACGGGCGAGACGGTGCCCTTGAACACAGTCTCGGAGTCGGGCCGCATCGCCAGCAGGTGGGCGAGCGCCTTCGAGCCGGAGCCCATCGCCCCGAGGCGGCCCCCGAGGTGCGACGGCCGAGTGAGCAGGTCGACCGTCTCGCCGGCCGCCCCTTTGAGCGTCTTCGCGAGCCGCGCCGTGAGCGGCTTCTTGGGCCGCCTCGGGGGCGCGCCGCTGCCGATCTCAGGGTCGAAGTACTCGTCGACGGCGTGGATGAGGACGTGCATCATCGCCACGCCGTCGCCGATGACGTGGTGGAGGCGCACAACGAGGGCGCTGCCGTCGAGATCGGCGTCGCCATCCGGGTGGACGAGGTGAAGCGTCCACGGCGGTCGGTCGAACGAGAGCGGCCGGCTCATCAGCTCGCTCACGAGGCGCTCGAGCCCGGCCTTGCCGCCCGGCGCGGGCACGTCGACCTCGAACAGGTGCCGGTCGAGCGAGAAGTCGCCGTCGGGCACCCAGCGCGGCGCCCCCGACCCGACGCCCTCGATCCTCATCTGGAACCGGTCGAACCGCAGCAGCCGCTCCGTCACGAATCGCCGGAGGTCCTCCATCGGGAGCGCGGCGCTGAACCCCAGGATGCCCGTGATGGTCATCGGGTTGGTGGGGTTTTCCATCCGCAGCCAGGCGGCGTCGGGCGGCGAGACAGGGAAGGGGCGCGGCGGCATGGGCAGGGGGGCGGGTGCGGGATGGTACGCCTCGGGCGTGGAAACGGATCGGCGGGAGGGGGGAGAGCCCGGCTTCGCCGCGAGAGCGTCGCTACGCGACGAGAGGGCCGCTGCGCGGCGAGAGCACGGAGAGCGTCGCTTCGCGACGAGAGCGCGGAGAGGGGGCGCTCCGATTCGGCGGTGCGCCGGCCCCGAGG
>JBCCQJ010000331.1:0-4663 GCA_039024395.1 Bacteroidota bacterium
CGCGCGAGCGGGGCAGGTCGAAGCCGCTCGTGGAAATCCGCCCGACCTGCGTCCGTGCGTCCAACTCGGCCGAGTAGCCGTCGGGGACGAGAATGGAGATGCCGCCGTTGGTGGTCTGGGCGTCGAGGCCGCGGCCGTCCCAGGCGTCGCCAGACAGGGCCACCGACACGCCCCCGTTCATCGTCCGCGCGCGGACCTCACCCGCGACGCCCGACAGCGAGATCCCGCCGTTGACGGCCTCGGCCCGGATGCGGCCCTCGACGCCGTCGACGGTCACGCCCCCGTTGACGGTCTGGAGCGCGAGGTCGGTCTCGCGGGGCACGAAGACCTCGAACCCGACGGTCACCGACGACCCGTTCCGGGTCCGGGGCAGGCTTGTGCGGACGCGACCGCTACCGACCTCCACATTCGTCTCGGCCAGGAGCCGCTCCGCCGCCGCCTCGGTGCGGGCCGAGGCCACGACGCGGGCGCGGACCAGGGTGTCGTCGCGGTCCCAGGACATCACCTTGATGCCTCCGTTCGGGCCGGCATCGACATCGAGGCGGGAGGTTGTCACGACGGTCTCGCGGACCTCGCAGACCTGCTCCCGGTTGCTGTTCCACCGCCTCGTCTCGTCGCACCACTCGTCGTCGGAGAGGCTGCGGTGGGGCTGCGCGGACGTGCAGGCGGAGGCGAAGACGAGGGCGAAAACCGAAAGGCGAAGCGTCATGAAAACGAGGAACTGCAAGGGAGTGGAACGGCACACCTCACCCAGCCCTGCCCCGTAGGGCGCCAGCCGATGCGAGGGGCTCGACGGTGGAGCCTAGGACGGCGTGCTGTGGCGACGGAGGGCGTCCTTGCGGGCGCGGTCGACGGCGCCCCAGTCGAACACCGAGGCGGAATCGGCGCTGGGCTCCCGCCTCGGGGGGGTCGAGCCGCGAACGGTGAACGAGAGCGCCTGCTGACGAGCGACGGCGGCCGCGCGCTGGGCCTCAAGTTCGGAGGCACGAACCACGATCGTCGACGCGAGGGCCTCCGCGGCGGCCTCGACCCGCGCTTCCATCGTCGCGGCGGGCTCCGCTCGCATCTCGACGATCTGGACGGCCTCTTCGATGACATCCTCGAGGGCATCGTGGCACGCGCTCTCGTCGAGGCCGGCGTCCTTCAAGGCCGCGAGCGCCTCCTCGGGGCAGAGCTTGTCGCCCTCGACGAGCCGGATCAGCCGGGCGCTCGTGTGGCCAAGACGGTCGAGCGCGTCTCCGACGGCAACCTCGAATCCGTCGATCCGGATCTCGATTCGGTCGGGGGCCGCCTCGGTGGCTTCGAGGTTGGAGCCGGCCAGGTCGTCCTCGACCGCGGCCTCCAGCTCGTCGAGCGACGCCTCGATCTCGGCCATCGCGGCGTCCATCTCGGCCTCCGCCGCAGCCAGGTCTTGCCGTGCGGCCACCGCGGCCATCTGTTCCACCTCGGCCTGCGCGGCGTCCACCAGGATGGCGACGTTGGAGACCGACGGGGGCGTCGGGACGTCCTGGGCGATGGCGACGGGGCGGAGGGCAGCCAGAGGCAGGAGAAAGAGCAGCGTCGCGCCGAGGGCGCGTCGGAAGGCGGGGCGGCCGAGCGAGCTGCGCCGGCGGCTGGCGTCGAGGATTGAGCAGACGCGGCTCTCGAGCGGGACGCGCCGTGCCATTGGCGAGACGGCCGCGAGCGCGATCCGGTCGCGCTTCAGGCTCCGCGCCACGCCGACGAGGTGCTGGGCGTAGGCCGACGGCCGGGCGCCGCCCTGGAGAACGGCGTCGTCGCAGGCCTGCTCGCGCGCGTCGAGGAAACGGCGGTACCCGGCCCACGCCAGCGGGTTGGCCCAGTGCAAGGCGACGGCCGCCTGCGCGAGGACCTGCGTCCAAGCATCGTGACGGCGGAGGTGGGCCATCTCGTGGAGCAGGACGGCCTCGCGGCGCTCGGTCGTCCAGCCATCCGCCGAGGCGGGGAGGACGACTGCGGGACGGCCGTAGCCCCAGGCGATCGGGACGTCGAGGCGGTCCGAGCGGAGCAGGCGAACGCGGCCGGGGAGGCCGCTCAGGCGGCGGGCACGCTCGCCCAGGACCGCCCACTCCTCGTCGGTCTCGATCGTCGCCGACCGCACGAGGCGGCGGGCGGAGAAAAAGGCGCTCAGCCAGAGCAGCCCCACCACCAGGACGCCCGAGGCCCAGATCCCGAGGAGCCACGCGACGGGGCGATCCCAGAGGCTCGCCGTCGGCCGGGGCGTCGCCACGAGCGCAACGGCCGCCGCCTCGGTGTCGAGCCGCGCCGCACGCGCCGAGGCGTCGACCGCCACGGAGAACGCCTCCATCTCGGCTTCAAATCCCTCCATCTCGGCAGCGAACCCGTCCATTTCTGCCTCCAGCGCAGCCGCCTCCGCCACGATGGCCGCGATCCCGTGCTCCGGTGCGAGCGGGCCCTCCTGGGCAAGCGTGAGCACCGGTGCCGGTGGGGCAGGGGGCGCTGGCGCTGCCGGGACCTCACGGCCGAACGATGACGCCGAGGTGGGCAGGACCGAGACGGTCCACCGAGGGCCGACGGCCTCGAGGACCGGGAGCAGGAGAAGGCCGCAGAAGGCGGCGGCCCAGACGCCGTGCCGCGCCGAGGCAGGGGCGTGGCGGAGGAGGAGCGATGCGAGGCCAGCGAGGGCGAGCACGACCGCGCCCTTGAGCGCGACGGCCAGGAAGAAAGGAAGCGTCATCGGCCTTGTTCGCGTGCCTGGCGGATCAGGTCATCGAGGCGGTCGAGGTCGTCCTCGGAGAGGTCCGAGGCGGTCTCGTCGAGGAGGGCGGCAACGGCTCGCTCCGGCGTGTCGTCGAAGAAGGTCCGCAGGAGGTGGCGGAGCGCACTCCGACCGGCGGCCTCGCGGGCGACCGTCGGCAGGTAGACGTAGCGAGGCCCATCCTGCTCGTGCCGTACGTGGCCCTTTTCCTCCAGGATGCGGAGGTGTGTGCGCACGGCCGAATCGCTCGGCGGGTTGGCGAGAGCCTCGCGGACCTGGGCGGCCGAGGCGCGCCCGAGGCGGTGGAGGACGTCGAGGACTTCGCGCTCGCGGCGGCTGAGAGAGGGGAGGGCCATGGTGTGTTAAAAACTTAGCGATCAGTGTAGGGCGTGGCGGGGGCGCTGTCAAGGCGTGCGCGCCGCTTTTTTTGGTGGCGCAACACGCCGCGCTGGCCGTTGTTGTTGCAGAACGTACACGGAGCCGAGCCGGGGCCATCCGTAGCTTCAACTGCGTCGCCGCCTCGGCGATACCTCCGCCGGGCCGCTGCGGACGCGAATCGCCACGGTGGCTCGTTCGACTCTACTTCCGTCACCCCGGGTGCTCATGGCCCTCCCTGCACAGACTTCCCTCCTCCGCCGGATCATCGTCGGCGTGGCCCTCCTCGGGGTCCTCGTCGTGACGCACCTGGGCCTCCAGCAGGCCACCGGATTCGCCAACGGATGCGCCGGCTTGCCCGGCTTCGCCCTCAGCGCCGACGCCATCGGGGCGGAGTCGGCCGGCTGCGCCGCCGCGGCCAACAGCCAGTGGGCCACGATGTTCGGCGTCTCCAACATCGTCTGGGGCCTTCTCTTCTACGGGCTCGTGACGCTGCTCCGCCTCGGGTACGCCTGGACCGGCGACAACCGGCTCCGCCTCGTGAGCGCGGGCGTCGTGGGCGTCGGCGTTCTGTACTCGGCGTTCCTGGTCTACATCCAGGCCGTCGAAATCGGCTCGTTCTGCGTGCTCTGCATGACCTCGGCCGGCCTCGTGCTGACGCTGTTCGTGCTTCATCTGCTGGAGCAGCGGCGGCTCCAGACCGGCCTCGTCGACGCGCCGCGGCGTCCGCGCCAGGTGAACCAGCGGGGCGCGGCTGCGCTCCGCCCGTACGTCCCCATCCTGGGCCTCTTCGTGGTCCTCCTCGGGGCCGACCTCGCGTTCGCGAGCCGCTCGGCCACGGACGTGGCCCCGGGCGAGGCGCCGAGCCTGCTCCAGCCCGCCTCGGCGGACCGCGGCAGCGCGGCGACCGGCGCGTGCACCTACGACCCGGGCATGGCGCCCATCACCGACCTCTCGCCGTTCACGACCGGCCCGTTCAAGGGCAACCCCGACGCGCCGGTGACCATCGTAAAGGTCTTCGACCCCAACTGCCCGCACTGCAAGGATCTCTCGGAGGTCGTCGACCGCGTGGTGGCGCAGAACGAGGACGCCGCGCAGTTCCACTACGTCGCCTACCCGCTCCGCGAGACGTCGGTGGGCCAGGCGGTGGCGCTGAAGCTGGCCGCGCGCGAGGGCCGCTTCTTCGAGCTGATGAACGAGATGTTCCGCCGTCAGGACAACACCTGGGGCATGACGGTCGAGGAGCTGGTCGAGTCGGCCGAGGCGGTCGGCATGAGCGGTGCCGCCGTCCGGTCTGCGCTGGAGGACGACGACCAGCTCCAGACGCTCCTGTCGCAGATCCAGACCGAGGCGACCGCTGTCCAGACGTCGTTCGTGAACGCCCAGGGCAGCATCAGCGTGCCGAAGCTGGCCATCAACGGCCGCGTCATCGCGCCGACGCTCAGCTCGTACAGCGAGCGCTGCCTCAACGAGTTCATCGCCGAGGCGGCCGCCCCGTAGCCGCGGCCCCCGTTGCCGGCGCCCGCTGCCCCCCGAGGCGGCGGGCGCCTC
>JBCCQJ010000332.1:0-4649 GCA_039024395.1 Bacteroidota bacterium
GCTCGGCCCCCATCGTCATCCCCATGACCGACGCCATGCGGCGCCTCGTCTTCGCCGTGCTGCGCGAGGCGGGCGAGCCCATTGGTGGAGGCAGCGGGCGCGGCGTGGTCGTCGTCCAGGTGCCGGCGCGGCCCTTTCTGCGGCCCGCCTTCGAGAAGTTCAAGCCGGGAGCCCAGCGGCGCTTCCTGGCCCGCGTCGCGGCGCTCACCCGCATGGGAGGGGCGTGATGGCGGTCCCGATCCTCGACACCCTCACGCCCGCCGCCGGGCCCACGAGCGGCGGAGACCTCGTCCGGCTCATCGGGCAGGGCTTCGCGAACCAGGTCGCGGTTCGCTTCGGCGCCGTGCCCGGCCAGGTGCTCTCGGTCCGTCAGGAGGCGGGCCTGTGGATCGCCGACGTGCGCACGCCGGCGCACCCCGAGGCGCTGGTCCCGGTCACCCTCGAGAACCTCGACGCCGCCGGTGTTCCGGTGCCGGGCGAGGCGGTGACCGTCGCCGACGCGTACCGTTTCGAGCGCACGGCCATCGTGGCCGAGGCCACCGTGACCCGGCTCGTCCGCACGCTGCTGCGGATGCTCAAGTCGCAGGTCGTCGAGAACACGAGCATGACGGTGGCGCTCGACTACGACGCCACCCCCGAGGACCAGCTCCGCGTCGTAACGATGGCGACCCTGCCGTCCCTGGTGCTCTCCGGGCCGACGGTCCGTGCCAGCCGCTTCTACGCGAGCAACGTCCCCCACGAGGACGTGGTCGCTGGCGTGAGCGGCCCCGAGCTCCAGCGCCGCCGCCCGGCCTACACCGTCGACCTCGCCTTCACCCTGACCGCCGCGTCGGACCGTACCGCCGAGCTGCTCAACCTGATGGCGACGGTCGCGTCGTTCCTCAACCGCAACCGCTGGCTCGAGCTGCTGCGTGACACCGCTCGCCCCGAGCTCGGCGCGGTCCGCTGGGAGATGGATCCCGACGGAGACTTCCGCACGAACCTGCGCGGCCGCGACGAGATCCGGGTGTTCACCTGCGGGCTCCTCGTCCGGGGCTTCGACATCGACGAGGGCCTGCCCATGGACCTGGGCAAGGCGGTCGCCGACGCGCCCGAGCTCGACGCCACGCCCATCGGAGGCGCGCCATGACCGTGACCCTCATCAACCGGAGCGGCCGCTGCCTGGCGCTCAACCTGCCGCACCGATTCGTGTGCACCGAAGACACCTGCATGTGCGTGCCTCCGCGAGACCCGCGAGGCCGCGCCGTGTGCCGGTCCATCACGCTGCCCGCAGGGCACGCAACCACGGCGCTGCCCGAGGCCGCGCTCGACGCGCCCGAGGTCCTCGCCGCCGCCCGCCGCGGAGACCTCGAAGTGCACAAGAACGAACCCAAGCCCCCGGCTGAGCCCGCGCGCTCGCCGAAGTCCGGGTCCCGCGACAAGCGGGCCCGCCGCAAGCGAGGAGGAAGCCGATGAGCGGTCAGCTGCTGTCGTCCAAGGTCGTCGTCGTCGAGGAGGAGCCGCGGGTCCGCGGCATCCCGGCTGTGCCCACGTCCATCGCCGGCGCCGTCGGCGTCACCGAGCGAGGCCCCATCGGAGAGCCCGTGCTCTGCTCGTCCTTCGAGGAGTTCGAGGCGCGCTTCGGTGGGTTCACCGCCGACTCGGACCTGGCGCTCGCCGCCATGGGCTTCTTCGAGAACGGCGGCACCCAGCTCTGGGTGGTCCGCACCGTCCACTACGGCGACGTGCAGGATCCCGCGACCCAGACCGCGCTGCGGGGCTGGGCCTGGCTCACTGCCGGGGCCGCCGACCCGACGCCGGCCGAGGTGCTCGGCGCGCCCGTGCAGCGCGTGTTCGTCCAGGACGGTGACACGCTCGTGCTCTCGGTCGACGGCGGCCCGCCCGCCACGGCCACGGTGGTCGCTACTCAGGCCGAGCTCGTCAGCGACGGTGTATTCCCGACCGGATTCGCCGGCGGCGAGGTGCTCGACGTCCGCGTCATGGGCATGGACCAGACCGTCGCCTTCGACGCCGCCGATCAGAGCGTGGAGCAGGTCGCCGCCCGCATGAACGAGCAGCTGCAGCTGGTGAGCGTCACGGTAGACGCGGGCCAGCTCCGCATCCGCACCGACCTCGGGGGGACGGACATCCGCCTCGAGGTGGTCGGGGGCGACGCCAACGCCGCGCTCGCCTTCCCGGCGGGCGAGGTGGCAGGGGCCGGCAACGTCGCCATGTCGGCCGAAGTCGGCCTCTACGAGATCGCAGCCATCGTCGCCGCCGACGTCCCGGGCGTGGTCGCCGAAGAGGTCGAGGGGGCGCTCCGGCTGCGGACCGTCTCCACGGGCGCGGCGGCGTCCATCCTGGTGGACCCGACCTCGACGCTCGACGACCAGCTGGGCCTGGACAACGACCCGCACCTCGGCGCCGAGGGAGGCGCCGCCAACGCGCTCCGCGTCGACGGCAAGGACCCGGGCGCCTTCGCGAACCGCCTCGAGGTCGAGGTCCGCCCGCCCACCGGGGGCGAGGCCGGCTTCTTCGACCTCGCAGTCATCGAGGACGGGGTGTACCGGGAGGTCTTCGCCAACGTGACGATGACGCCCGGCGAGTCTCGCTATGTCGAGGCGGTGACAAACGACGCCCGCAGCGGCTCGGTGCTGGTGCGGGTCAGCGACCAGGCGCTGCCGGGCTCGCCCGCGCTGGACATTCAGACGGCCTCGCTCGCCGGCGGTGACGACGGCCTGGTCGGCCTCGACGACAACGACTTCATCGGCTCCGAGGTGGGCAAGACGGGGCTGCGCGCGCTGGACACAGTGCAGGACCTGAGCCTGCTCCTCGTCCCCGGCCGCGCCACCTCGGCCACGCACAACGCGATGGTCAGCTACTGCGAGCAGGTCCGCGAGGGCCTCGTCTTCGCCGTGCTCGACCCGCCCGCGGCGATGAGCGCGACCGACATCATCGATTACGTCACGACCACCGCCGCGCTCGGCAACATCAGCGAGCACGCCGCCATCTACTGGCCGCGGGTGAAGGTGCTGAACCCGTCGCGCAGCGTGTTCGGCTCGAGCGACCAGCTCGTCGTGGCGCCTTCGGGCATCATCGCCGGCGTCTGCTCGCGTGCTGACGGCGCCCGCCCCGGTGGCGTCTACGACCCGCCGGCCGGCATCGACAAGGGGCGCATGTTCGGCGTGCTCGGCTTCGAGACCGACGAGGTCCTCGAGGAGCGCAAGCGGGACCTCGTGTACCCGAAGCGCATCAACCCGCTGACCACCGGCCCCGGCCTGCCGCGCTACATCGACGGCTCGCGCACGCTCAAGGGCGACGGCAACTTCCCCTATGTGGCCGAGCGCCGCGGGGTGAGCTTCATCGAGCGCTCGCTCAAGCAGGGGCTGCAGTTCGCGCGGCACAAGAACAACACCGAGGGCCTGCGCGCCCAGGTCCGCCGGACCATCACCGCGTTCCTGCTGACGCAGATGAACAACGGCGCCTTCCGCAGCCGCGAGCCCGACAAGGCGTTCTTCGTCGACGTCTCGGACACGCTCAACACGCCCTCGGTCATCTTCGCCGGCAAGCTCATCGCCCGCGTGGGCCTCGCCACGAACAAGCCGGCCGAGTTCATCATCCTCCGCATCAGCCAGGACACTCGCGCCCTCGAGGCCGAGCTGGCGGCTGCGGGCGCGTAAGGAGGACGACCCATGACCGTCATCGGCAACCCCCGCAGCTTCCACAAGAAGTTCAAGTTCATCGTCGAGATCGACGACGTCGCGCACGCTGGCTTCCAGAAGTGCAGCGAGCTCTCGGTCGAGGTGGCGAACGTCCAGTACTTCGAGGGCGGCTCGCTCATCCCGAACAAGAGCCCCGGCCGCCTGACCTTCGCCGACGTCACCCTCGAGCGCGGCGCCACCCAGGACCGCGACCTCTTCGACTGGTTCCAGGACGTGGCCATCACCTCGAGCGGCCTCGGCCTCACCGACGTCAACTACAAGCGCAACCTCGACATCGTGCAGCAGGACCGGGACGGAACGACGCTACGACGCTGGTCGCTCTCCCGCGCGTGGCCCGTGAAGTTCGTCGCCGGCGACTGGGACAACGAGAGCGACGAGAACGTCATCGAGTCGGTGACGCTGACCTACGACTTCTTCGAGCTGATCCAGTAGCTAGATGCTGCCGCTTCGGGTGAGACGTCCGCTGGTGACGCTGCCGGAGATCTGCGCCGAGCTCTCGGCGTAGACATGCCAGCCTTGCTGGCTGCCAGACACGAACACGAGTCGGTCAAGGCTTCCCGTAGGGGTGACAGAACCGGACGGGACGGCTGACCCCACGACTGTGAAGCCGCTTGCCGGCTTGGGCGTGACCTCGAAGTACCCCGCACCGTTCGGGTATCGCGCATCCTCATACTTCGTGATGTCGTATTCGCCCGATGAGATGAACGACTCCAGGCTGGCTGAGACGGCGTGGTCGAGAACGGTTCGGTATCGAGCAAAGGTGATCGACAGGTTGTTCGGGTCGTGCTTCGCGGTCAGAAGCGACCCGCTCTGAGCTGCTTCGACCCAGCTTCCGGTTAGCGCGTTGCGATCCATAGAAGTCTCCATCCGCTTCGGTGCGTTCCTGCAGAGATCACGCAACGACTCGCAGCGAGTCAACCGTCCCACGCCCCCACATCCTCGGCTCTA
>JBCCQJ010000333.1:0-4605 GCA_039024395.1 Bacteroidota bacterium
ACCAGCGCCCCGTCCGCCTCGGCGTCCGGGTTGCCCACGACGGCCGGGTCGCTGGAGGCGATCATCACCTGCTCGGCCGCCTCGGTGGCGAGGCCCACCTGCCCGCCTCGGAGGCCGACGAGGTCGCCCGGACGCACCGAGGCGGCAGACTCCGAGGTGGCCAGCGGGAAGAACTCGGCGAAGTCGGCCCCGCCGCCGGTGAACGTGCCGTCGGCTCGCACGTCGCCGTTCTTCTGAACCTGGAAGCGCAGGTTGCCCGAGCCGAACGCTCGGATCAGGTCGCCCGTCCCGTCCTGGCCCACCACGAACGTGGCGTCGGTGCCGTTGGCCAGGAAAAAGCCCGCGATGCCGTTGCCGGTCGACGCGTTCTCGGCGTGCACGGTCGCGGTCGGGATCCCGGAGCCGGCATCGTTGACGATGCGGAGCTGCCCGGCGGTGGGCGTGTTGGTGCCGATGCCGACGCCGCCGGCGGCGCGGACGAGGAACTGGTACCGGCCGGTCGAGACGAGGGAGTCGGCAGAGAACTGCGAGTTGTCGGACCAGACGAAGGCGCCGTCGTGGGCGGCGCGGGCGTAGTAGCCGGCGGCAAAGCTGAAGGACCCGCGGGCCCGGTTTCTGGCCCCCCCGGGGATCGTGCTGGAGGTGCCGCTGGCCGTGTTGTCGCCGCCGCCGCCGACCGTGCTTTCGATGCCACTGGCCCGGTTCTGGAATCCTCCCCCGACCGTGCCGTAGGAACCGCTCGCCCGGTTGTTGATGCCCCCGCTGATCGTGCTTCCAAAGCCGCCGACCGTGTTGCCGAAGCCACCGCCGACCGTGCTGCTGCTGGCGTTGGCCGCGTTGAAGCTTCCGCCGCTGATCGTCCCGAAGCTCGCCGTGACCGTGTTCGGGGTGCCAACGTCCCCTCCACCCGAGATCGTCGCGCCGCCGACGTTCGGCCCGACGGTGTTGGCCGGCGAGCCGCCCACGAGGTTCGGGCCAAGCCCACTCGCCGAGGACGTGCTGGGCGTGACGGTGAGCCCGTAGAGCCCGAGCGCGTAGGGCGCAGCCCCAAGCGCCGTCCGCGGGCCGAGCACTTGGCCTCCTCCGCCTGAGGGCACCGCGACCTCCAGCCACAGCGGCCGGCCGAGGTCACCCGGCAGCGCCGTCCCGGCCCCGAGGCGGACCGCGAACGCGCCGTCGGCGTCCGGCGTGACGGCCTGCGTCTCGGTCCAGATCGCGGTTCCGCCCGAGGCGGCCTCGAACAGGCGGAACGTGGCGCTGGTCGCGGCGGTGACCGGCGTGCCGCCGTCTTGGAGGACGCCCTGGAACGGGATCTCGCGCGGGACGAGCGTCTGCGCCGAGGCGGCGGCTGTGAGGACGAGCAGGACGGCGAGAGGAGCGAGGCGGAGCATGGGTGAGGCGGGGATTCCCCTGCCTCTCGCAAGTCCGGCCGTCGAGGGGCCACACGCCCGCCTCGGGGTCAGCGCTCCGAGGCGGCCGGCTCCGAGGTGGTGAGCGCATCGAGGCGGCGGGCGAGGGCGTCGAGGCGGTCGGCCTGCTCCGTGCGCAGGGCCTCGACCTCGGAGCGGAGCGCGTCGATCTCGTCGGCCTGCCGGGCCACGACCGCGCGCAGCGCCGCCGCCTCATCCACGCCCACCAGCGCGAGGGCTCGGCCCGCCTCGGGGAGGGCCACCACGCGGCCCGCGACGGGCCCGTCCGCCTCGGGGCGGTAGGCACCCGGCGCGACGGCCCGCGCGGTCCCGTCGTCGTGCCCGCTCGCCACCAGCAGGTCTCCCACCGAGGCGGCGCCGGTGATCCGCACCTCCGCCTGACCCACGAACGCCACCAGCGCGCCGCCGTCCGTGGCGCCGGCGTTGCCGGCCACCGCCGCGTTCGACGAGGCGATCATCACCTGCTCTGCTCCGGAGGCGGCCAGCGAGACGGCTCCACCTCGGAGGCCGACCAGGTCGCCCGGCTGCACCGAGGCGGTGGGCGTGGCGAGCGGCAGGTACTCGGCGTAGTCGGCGCCCGACGTGTTGAAGACGACGCCGCCGGCGCCGTTGCCCTCGACCTGGCCGATCAGGTCGCCGTCGCCGTCGAAGAAGCCGATGAAGTTGACGGCCCCGGTGGGGTTGCCGGACGTGCCAACGCGGAGGGCGAGGACGTCGGGGCTCGAGCCGGTGTTGGAATTGTAGACCTGGGCGACGTAGGCAGACGGAGTGCCACCGACGCCATTGACCGACTTCGTGAAGTAACCGGCATAGCCGGTCGGGGAAGAGACCTGTCCGATGACGCCGTAGGTCGTGCCGCTTGTTGCGATCGCGAAGCCGGAGACGCCCCGCCCTGAGGTCGAGCTACTCTGCCCGACGACGCCGATGGCTTGTCCTGAGGGTGCGGTGGAAATACCGACGACGGCTCGCCCTGAGGTCGATGCACTCCGTCCAGAGACGCCGTACCCCCTTCCCGTCGTGGACGTATTGATCCCGGTGACGCCCTCTCCATTGGGCGATGCGCTCAGGCCATAGACGCCGTAGTTGAAGCCGCTCGATGCTGTTGCTTCGCCGAACACGCCGCGGCCGCTGGTCGAGGCGCTTTCGCCGTGGACGCCGCGCGTCGACCCCGTGGTTGCGGTGGCCCAGCCGTAGACGCCGGTCCCGCTCGTCGACAGGCTCTCAAAGCGCCCCCCATAGGTGAAGCCCGACGACGCGGTCACGCCCCCGTAGACGCCGCGGCCGCTGGTCGAGGCGCTCTGCCCGAACAGGCCAAACGTGGTTCCGATCGTCGCCGTGGCGAAGCCGGCCGCGCCGCGCCCCGACGACGACGCGCTCTCGAAGCGTCCGCCAAAGGTGAAGCCGCTGGTCGCCGAGGCGTTTCCAAAGACGCCGCGCCCGCTCGTCGACGCGCTCTCGCCCCACACGCCGGAGGTGACGCCACTTCCCGACGGGACCTCGCCAAAGACACCGCGCCCACTGGTCGACAAGCTCCGTGCGCTCACCCCCGTGGTGGTGCCGCTGGCTGCTTGCGCGTCGCCGAAGACGCCGATTCCGTCCGTCGACAGGCTCTCGAAGTAAGCACCGTAGCTCTTCCCGGTCGTCGCTGTGGATCGGCCGAAGATCCCCGCCCCACTGGGCGATGCGGTGAGGGCTCGGACCCCGTCGGTGAGCGGATCGGTCGACGTGTTCTCGGCACGCAGCGCCCACAAGCCAGCACCCCGGACGGTGGCGCCGGAGACGAGCGTCTGCGCCACGGGCGCCGGCTCGATGACGGTCCGCGGGCCGAGCGTCGTCCCGGCGACGGCGACCTCGACCCAGACCGCCTCGGAGAAATCGGCCGCGCCGAACGACCCCGAGACGGCGGCTCCGCCGCCCACCGACAGATCGAACACGCCCCCCAAGGCGGTCACCGAGTGGTCCTCGATGTAGAGGGCCGTCCCGCCCGAGGCGACGTCGAAGAGCCGCACCTGGACTGCGTAGGTGCCGTCGGCGATGGGCACGCCGCCGTCCGCGAGGGCGCCCTGGAAGGCGAACGTGGTCGGCGCCGGAGCCGCCGAGGCGGCTGCATTCGACGTGGCCGCGGTCGACCGCGCCGCCTCGGGGACGTCGAGGCGGTCCGTCGGCGGAGGCTCGTCGGCGAGGCGGTCGAGGTCGGGCCGGTCGTCGTCCGGGCGCTGGAGGTCCGCCTGCTCCTCCTCGAGGGGCTCGGGGAGGACGTCTGGAAGCGGGTCGGCCGTCTGGGCGGCGAGCGGGAGGGCGGTAGCGAGGGCCGCGAGGGCGAGCAGTCGGGGCATGAGTCCAGGAGGCGGTCTCCTCCATCACGCAGGATGCCGCGTCGAGGGATCATGCCACCGCCCACACATCCCGCCTCGGGGCGAGCCGCCTCTGAGAGGAGGACGACGGACCGCGGACCACGGACCGCCGCCTGATCGGCCAGTGTTCGGGCGTCTGCCTGGAGTCCGACCGCCTCGGTGATTTACGTTCTCCTCCCCCCAGCGGGGCAGGGCTGCAACGTTCTCGCGCCAACGCCTCCAGAACGGTCATCCTGAGCGAAGCGAAGGATCTCAACGCGGCGGCCGATTCCATAGCTACCGGCAACTACGGCCCCCCACCTTGGCGCTGAGATCCTTCACTGGCGTTGGCTGCGCCGTCGCTGCGCGGTCAGGATGACACGGGCAGGCGCCGAGGCCAGCACCTAGCAGCCCTGCCCCAGCGGGGGGAGGCCGGGAAGGGGGCGACGAATCGACCGCCACGCTCGATTCCGAGCGGCATGCCCGGTCCTCGCCTCAGGGCCGGCCGCTTCGGTGGCTGCGGTGTGGGTCCAACGCGGCGTGCACGACCCGAGACGCCTCGGCAGGGCGTCTCTACGGGTGCCTCGGTCGGGGCCTTGCGCCGGCCCTGAGGGGGGGCACCTTCCGTCCACCGGCGTACTGCCCACGGGCCCACTGACGCACCGTGCCCGGCGGACGCCCACGGTTCGGCCTTGCGCCGTCCCCGAGGCGGCGGCACCTTCCGTTCCCCGTTCCCCGTTCCCCGTTCCCCGTTCCCCGTTCCCCGTTCCCCGTTCCCCGTTCCCCGGTCCCCCCATTCCATCGGGTGGGAAAAGGGAACCGAAGGAGAGAACGGCAGGGAC
>JBCCQJ010000334.1:0-4592 GCA_039024395.1 Bacteroidota bacterium
GACACCGTCCGCGACCTCCCGCCGCCGCCCACCACGCCCTGACCCCGCCTCGGGGACACGTCCCAATGCGCACCTCTCTCCTCGCCCTCTGCCTTCTGACCACCGGCTGCGGCACGATCGTTCCCTACTCGCTGGCCCCCGGTCCGGTAGCGCCCAACGTCGTGCCCGATCAGGCCGCCTCGGTGCTCGTCGTGACCGACCGCGCTCAGATCGGCGCCCGCGCCTCGGTGACGGGCCGCGTCGTCGACCGCGAGACCAGCGCGCCGGTCTCGGCCCGGGTAACCCTCGGCGAGACCGCGCTCGCAGCCACCGAGGCGGGCGCGTTTGCGACACCGCTCGACGCAGGCGAGGTCACCGTCCGCGTCACCGCCGACGGCTACGCGCCCGTCGAGGCGGTCGTGTCGCTGGCCGAGCGCGAGCGCGCGACGCTGCTGGTCCTCCTCGGGGCGAGGTAGTTCAGGGTTCGGAGTTCCGCCGTTGGATCCGAAGGAACTCTGAACCCTGAACTGTGAACCCCGCGCCGCCAGGCCGGCGCAGCCAACTCACAAACGTGTGAACGTCGCCGAGGCGGTGCCAGAGGCCGTGGTGAGGCGGGCCAGGTAGAGGCCGGTGCCCGCCTCGGGGCCGAGCCAGACGGCCTCACCAGCGCGCACGTCGAGGCGGACGAGCTTGCGGCCGCGCGCGTCGAACACGTCGACGTGGCCGCGGTCGACCCCCGAGGCGCGGAACGCCACGTCGCCCGTCGACGGGTTGGGGACGACCCGGAGGCCGGTCTCCGTGCTGGGCGGCGGCGCGGTCCAGGTCCCGCCCGTCTGGCCCCAGTAGAGGAAGCCGCCCGCGTCGGTGCCTGCGATGAGGTCCGGGAGGCCGTCGCCGGTCAGGTCGCCGAGCGCCGGGACGGTCCGGCGGCGGCCGGCCTCCACCGAGGCGGCCTGCTCGAAGGCCGGCGCATCCGGCGTGCCGACGTTCTGGTAGGTGAAGAGCACGCCCTCGGCGGTACCCACGACGAGGTCGAGGTCGCCGTCGCCGTCGAGGTCCGCGAGGGCCGGCGCGCTGTCCTGGCCCACGTCGTCGGGGATCCCGATCTCGGCGCCGAAGGCGAGGTCCGCCTCGGAGGGCGTGCCGCGGCCCTCGGTCTCGAAGCGCGGCTCCGCGGCGGTACCGGTGTTCCGGTAGAGGCGCACGCGCCCGTTCGAGGCGCCGGTCACGAGGTCGAGGTCGCCATCGGCGTCGAGATCGCCGAGGGTGGCGCGCCCGTACTGCCCGGCGTCGACGTTCTGGAACCGGTCGTCGACGCGCGTGAACGCGGGCGCGGCCGGCGTGCCGTCGTTCTGGAGGAGCGCGAAGCGGCCGTTGAAGCCGCCGACGAGCAGGTCGAGGTCGCCGTCGCCGTCGAGGTCGCCCAGGGCCGGCGCGTAGGCGCCGAAGTCGTACGTGAGCGCCTGGTAGTCGGCGTCGACGAGGCGCAGGGCCGGCGCCGAGGCGGTGCCGACGTTCTCGTAGTAGACCAGGTTGGCGCGGCTGGGGTCGGTCGGGTCCGCCTCGTTGCCGAGGAGCAGGTCGAGGTCGCCGTCGGCGTCGAGGTCGCCGAGGGTCGCGGCGGTGCGCGTGCCGATGTCGAGGGCTTCGATCAGGCGGTCGGTCACGATCCGGAAGTCGGCCTCCGAGGCGGAGCCCGCGTTCTCGAACGCGAACAGGTTGGCGACGGCCGTCTCGCTCTGGAAGCACAGCCCGCGCTGCGTGCCCACGACGAGGTCGAGGTCGCCGTCGGCGTCGCCGTCGCCGTAGGTGGGCGCGTTGTAGCCGCCCGACGTGAGCGGCTGCCCGACCGGGTAGCGGTCGCCCTCGAGGACGAGGACGGGCTCGGTCGGCGTGCCCGTGTTGCGGTAGTAGAACAGGCTCGGCGAGAAGAAGTCGCCCCAGAACAGCTCCGGCGCATCGTCGCCCGTAAGGTCGACGATGGCGAGGGCGTTGGCGCCGTGGCGCGTGGTCATCCGCCTCGGGGCGGGCAGCGTCGCCGCGCCGATGCCGTCGAAGGCGGCGTCGGTGCACTGCGGGTTCTCCTCGTAGATCTGGATGTCCTGGAAGGCGTCGGTGACGAACGTGAACTGCGGCACGCCGGCCGCGTCGGCCCCGTCGTGGCGGTAGTAGGTGATCGTCCCGATGTCGGCCTTGCCCGAGAGCAGGTCTGGGTCGCCGTCGCCGTCGACGTCGGCGAGGGTCGGGATCGACGAGTCCTCGATGGTGACGGCCGCGCTGTCGGTCGTCACGAGGCCCTCGGCGATCACCTCGAAGGCCGGCGCCTGGGCTGTGCCGACGTTCTGCCAGACGCGCACGCGGCCCGGCTCGCCGCGCGTGAGCAGGTCGAGGTCGCCGTCGCCGTCGAGGTCGCCGAACGTGTGCCAGTTGCCGGGCTCGAAGCCCCCGAGGCGGTCGGTCCGCCAGTGGAGGTCGCCGCCGTCGCGCTCGAAGTACTGGAGGCCCGCCCCGCCGACGTTGACGATGAGATCGGCGTCGCCGTCGGCGTCGAGGTCGACGAGCGTCGGGCGCGGCTCGAAGAAGCCGCCCGCGAACGGGTACGGGATCGCCTCGCCCTCGGCGGTGACCGGGAACGGGGCGACCGCGCGCTCGAACGTCTGCGCCGAGGCGGCGAACGGGAGGAGGGCGAGGAGAAGAGCGTAGCGCACGAGGGAAAGAGGTACGAGGTACTGGGTACTCGGTACGGGTCACCTCGTGCAAAACGGGGCCGTACCCCGTACCAGGTACCCGTACCCTTGGTTAGCGGCCGTCGTGGTCCATGCCGTCGTGGTCCATGTTGCCATGGTCCATCCCCCCGTGGTCCATGCCCTCATGGTCCATCCCCTCGTGGTCCATCCCGCCGGGCAGCATCACCGGCTCCAGGCCCGAGGGGTACGTCCCGAGCTGGATCACGTCGAGCAGCTCGCCCGTGGCCGAGAAGGCGGCGAGGTTGCCGAACGCCTCGGGGCCTTGCGGCTCGCCGTCGGCGTCGTTGAACAGGAAGGGGGCCGTCCAGGCGCCGTTGAGGTTGGAGGAGGTCACGAAGAATCGGCTGCCGTCCATCGACGGCGCGGGGCTGTGCGGCTGCGAGAGCGGCCCGGCGGGCGCGCCGGCGGCGACGGAGCGGACCATCTCGCGCGTCTCCGCGTCGAGGATCGAGACGGCGTCGCCGCGCTGGTCGGGGATCAGCAGCGCCGAGCCGTCGTGGTTGGCGTGGGCGTGGTACGGGCCGTCGCCCGACGGGAAGGCAGCGTCGAAGGTGAGCGTGCCGTCCTCGTCGAGGGTCAGGAACAGGATCTCGTCGGTCGAGCGCGACGTGAGCGTGACCGTGTACGGGTAGCCCGCGCTGTGGTCCATCATGCTGTGGTCCATCGCGCCCATGTTGTGGACGCCCAGGATGCTGAAGTGGATGAACTCGCGCGGGGCGCCGTCGGACGGGATCGGGACGATCGAGGCGTCGCCGGTCTCGGCGTCGTAGACCATTGCGCGGCTCACCGTCTGCGTGCCCGTCAGCTCGGCCGTGATCGCGAAGCGGCCGTCGGGCGTTGCCGCCATCGCGTGCGGCACGCTGAACGGCGTCGCGACGACCTCGACGTCCATCGTCTCGCGGTCGAGGATGCCGAAGCCGTTCGCGAGCGGGTCGGAGAGCGTCGAGCGGCCCACGAAGAGGCGGCTCGTCGACGGGTCGAGCGACAGCATCCCCGGCGTCGCGAAGGCGCCCGCCTCGGTGCGGCCGAGCAGGACGGCCGGGTCGGAGGGGTCCATCGAGAGGTCGAGCGACACCTTGGCGACGACGCCCGCCGAGACGAGCGAGACGTAGGCCGCGCTGCCGTCGCCCTCGAAGGCGAAGTGGTGCGGGCCGTAGGGATAGCTCTCGATGCCGTGGTCGTCGAAGTGGACGCGCCGGATGATGCGCAGCGTCTCAGCGTCGAGGATGGCGACGTGGTTCTCGGCCTGGACGCCGACGAACAGCAGGCTCGTCGCATCCGCAAACGGGACCATGTCGCCGTCGCGGGCGCCGGCCTCGATCCAGCGCGCGAGGTAGCGGCGCTCGTCGGCCTCGAGGCTCCGCAGGTTCGGCATCGGGATCTCCACCGAGGCGGGGAGGTCCTCCGCCAGGCGCAGCATCAGGCTGCCCTCGGCGTCGAACGGCACCACGAACCCGCTCGGGCCGGCCATCACGACGTCCATCAGGTCGTAGTCGGCGGCGTCGCCGGTGCCGCCGGGCGTGGGCGCGAGCACGTTGCGAGCCGCGAGGAGCGGGCGCACGTAGCCGTCGTAGTCGAGCGACTCGACGGCGTCGTAGTCGACCGTCGAGGGGTCGAAGCCGTCCGCCTCGGGGCCGATGGCGGTGCGGGACGTGTCGCAGCCGACAAGAACGACGGCGGCGAGAAGTGCGAAGGAGGCAGTGCGGAGCATCGGAGCGAAGGCTGTCGGGCGTCGAACGCAGACCGTGGGCGGGGAGTTCGGCACCGCCGAGGCCACCTCGGGGGCGGCCTCGGCAGGCGCCGGCGGAAGCACGGGTTCAGGAGGGAGTCTACAGGTGGAACGCGTACTGCGCCCCGACGGTGAGC
>JBCCQJ010000335.1:0-4495 GCA_039024395.1 Bacteroidota bacterium
CCCGCACGGCTCCGTCGCGCGGCTCCGATCGCGGAGCGCCGTCGCGTACGGCTCCACCACGCACGGAGGCCCCGAGGCGGGCCCCGAGGCGGACCGAGCGTGCAGCACCGCCGCGCACGGAGCGTGCCGCGCCCCCCCGCACCGAGCGCCCCTCCCGCACCCGTCGCGGAGAGGAACCACAGCGCGAGACCCGCCGCGCCCCGCGTCGCGAGCGGACCGAGCGCGCTGCGCCCTCGCCGCGCCGCCAGGAGACGCGCCCGGCGCCGAGGTCGGAGACGCGGTCACGCCCGGCCCCGCCGCCTCGGCGCGAGACCCGTCGTGCACCGCCGCCTCGGCGCGAGAGCCGCCCCGCGCCTCCGCCACGGCGTGAGACCCGCCGCGCACCGCCCCCGAGGCGGGAGTCGCGCCCGGCCCCGCGGTCTCGTCGCGAGAGCAGCCGTCCGGCTCGGAGCCGCTCCGGGGGCGAGAGTCGCTCGCCTCGCCGGTCGCGCCGCGGCAACAACTAGAGCGCTCTGATCTCCCTCGTGCAGGACCCGTCGATGACCGGCGGGTCCCGCTTTCGTTGAGCCGCCTCGGGGCCTGGGTCCTCCGTGAGCCTCAGGCGGCGTCGGCCGGGACGGGCGCCGCCTCGGGGGCGGCCACCGAGGCGGGCCGGCGCTGCGGCCACAGCGTCACCGCCTCGGCGAGGGCCGCCGAGAGGCCCAGCAGGGTAAGCGACACGCCGAGCGCACTCGCGTAGCTGGTGAACGTCATCGCCTGGAGCAGCAGCGCCGCGATGCCCGCCGGCAGCGACACCAGCAGCGGGCCGAACCGCGACGACGCACTGAAGCGGTCGCCGCGTCGCGAGAACGGCGGCGTCCGGTAGAGGAGGGCCAGCACGCGCGTCGCCAGGCACGCCAGCGCGAACCAGTACAGCACGTGCAGGATGCCATCCGCCGCCGGCATCATCGCTGTCGTCAGCGCCATCAGGCCCACGTGCAGCGGAAACAGGACGCGCACCACCAGCGCCTTCTGCGCCCCGAGCTGGATCAGGCGAGGGCGCACCTCGGGGAGAGCGTCGAAGACCCACGACGCCTCGGCGTTGTCCGAGAACTGGAGCGTCTGCACGAGAGACTGCGCGCAGAACAGGAGCACGATCAGGATCGAGAGGTGCATCTGCGTCGCCGGGTTGGCAAGCACCCCCAGGGGCCCCGAGGCGGCGAGCGCAGACTCGTAGACAAACAGGCTCCCGAGCCCGTCGCTCATCCACCCGAAGACGACGAAGCCGGCGTAGAGGAGCGCCGCCGGCCACAGGCGGCCCCGCACGATCCGGTCGTCGGCGAAGGCGGCAAGGGCGAACCCGTAGGCGGCGCGGATCGGACCAGGACGTGCGATCCCGTGTTCGATCGGAAGAAGCTGCCGGCCGCCTCGGCCGCGGCGCTCCTCCTGGCGCGCGCCGTACGCGAGGCGCCGCAGCAGCCCGAAGTAGCGGTGCGGGAACGCGGCCCCGAGGAGGCCCGTGATGCCGCCGATGGTGAACAGAAGGACCGACAGCCCCCACGTCGAGCGCCCCAGGAAGGCGTCGGCGAACCAGGCGCCCGGCCACCACGGCGCGTCGAGGAACTCGGCCGAGGGGCCGATGAGCTGAAAGCCCAGCACCAGGGCTGCGATCAGGACGGCGCGGGCGATCGACAGGGTCGTCCGGAGCACGCGCTGGGGGAGCGTCAGCGTGAGGCTCCACAAGACCGAGAGGGCCAGGCCGGCCGTCCACACAATCGAGGCGACGATGCCGACCCCGATGGTGAGCCCCAGACTCGCGCCGTGCGTGACCGTCGACCGGATCCCGACCGGCGTCGCCACACTCAGCGCCATCACCCCGACGAGGGCGGCAATGCCCAGGAGCCGCGCCACGTAGTGCTCGCGCTCGGTCGCCGGCAGGGTGCTCAGCCAGGCGTTCTCGCGCGGCCGCCCCATCAGCTCGTCGTAGGCCCCGACGACCCCGAACGCCGAGAGCACGATCCCGAACGAGACGCCCACGAACAGGATGTGCTCGGGCGGGGCCGCGCCCAGCGAGAGCGCCAGGATGGTGCCCGAGAACCCGTACGCCACGACGGTCGTCGCGACGTGGCTCGCGCTCCGCTTCCCCGACCGGGGGTGGCGGAGGTCGGCCCGGAGCTGGGCGCCGGCGAGCGTGAGGATGGGCGACATGGCGGTGGGTATCGGCCGGCCCTTCTGCGGGTGAACCGTCTCCCTGCCTTGGCAGGAGCCGGCTCGGGGCCTGTGGCGGCGGTCAGTCTACGGCCCCGCGGCGGCGGCCGCCTCGGCGGCCTCGCGCTGGCGCCGGATGCGGGTCTGCTCCTGGAGGTACTGGCTCCACCGACGCGCCTTCGCCTGGTGCTCGGCGTTCGTCCGACTGAAGTCGTGGCCGCCGGTCCCGTCTGCCACGAAGTAGAGGTAATCGCCCTCGCCGCCCGAGAGGACCGCCTCGATGGCATCGTCCGACGGGTTGTTGATCGGGCCGGGCGGCAGGCCGTCGATGAGGTACGTGTTGTACGGGTGCTGGAAGCGGTAGTCGCGGAAGAACAGGCGCCGCATCGGGCCGCCGTCGGTCTGCATGAGGGCGTACTGGACGGTCGGGTCGGCCTGGAGGCGCATCCGGCCGGCTGGCGTGCGGCCCAAGATCCGGTTGAGGTAGACGCCGGCGATCGTCTCGCGCTCCTCGGCCTTCGAGGCCTCCCACTGGACGATCGACGCCAGCGTGATCACCTCGTCGGGCGTGAACCCGAGGGCCTCGGCCTGGGCACGCCGCTCGTCGGTCCAGAACCGCTCGTGCCACTCGTGGATGCGCTGGACAGCGCGGCGGGCGTCGGTCGTCCAGAGGATGTCGTACGTGTTGGCCCGCATGTGGCCGAACAGGTGGGCCGTGTCGGTCCCGAGCTGCTCGGCGAGGTCGGGCGCGCGGACCGCCGCGACGACGGCCGCCGAGTCGACGCCGAGCTGGCGCTCGAGGACGCGCCCGAAGCGCTCCGGCGTGAGGCCGCCCGGGATCGTGATCCGGATCGGGTCCTGGAACCCCTTGCGGATCTTGTCGAGCACGGCCCAGTTGCTCATCCCGGGCTCGATGACGTAGTGGCCCGTCTTGACCTGGTCGCCCCAGCCGGCCAGCCGCCCGAAGGTCTCCATCGAGGCCCGCGAGCCGAGCGCGCCGGCGGCGTCGAGCGAGTCGAGGGCCGCCTCGAAGCTCGTCCCCTCGGGGAGCCGCACCGAGGCGGCCTCGTCGCCGGCCGTGTTGGGCAGGAACGCGAGCCACGCGCCGACGCCGCCCCCGAGGAGGGCCAGCACGACGAGGGCGAGGAGGAGCTTTTTCATCCGTGGTGGGGATTCTACAGGACGAACCTACGTGTCATCCCGAGCGAGCGAAGCGCGCCGAGGGATCTCAGAAGGGCACCGCCTCGATGCGACCGCCTCGGGGCCGCGCCCTGTTCGGTCGTGGTGCGCGCCGGAGATCCCTCGGCTCCGGCCTTCGGCCTCCGCTCGGGATGACACGCGGATAGGGGGTCTACGCCGCCGCGCCGTCGCCGCCCGCCTCGGGGCCAGACGTCGAGGTGGCCGTGGCGCTCGACTCCGAGGCGGTCTGCTCGCGGCTGTCAACGGTGCAGACGGTGTGGATGCCGCCGCGGACGGTGTAGTCGGTCGTGACGACGAGGCGGTCGGGGTCGTCGAGGTGGCGCGCGAGGTCCTCGTAGAGGAGCGCCGTGATGTCCTCCTGCGCGGCCCCGATGTGGCGCCAGCTCATGAGGTAGTACTTCAGGCTCTTCAGCTCGAGGAGCCACGAGCCGGGCACGTACTCGACGCGGACCGTCCCGGAATCCGGCAGGCCCGAGAACGGGCAGAGGGCCGTGAACTCGCCGGGCTCGGTCTGGTAGGTCACGCGCTGCCGCGCGGCGTGCGTGTACGGCATCCGGTGGATCTCGGCCTGGCGCGCCTCGGGGGGGAGGAAGAGCGCCACGCGGCCCTCGGGCTCGATCCCGTAGCGGGCCATGTGCTCCAGCGAGGCGCGCGTGTGGTCGAGCGCCTGCTGGTGGAAGGCGTCGAGGCGGTCGGCCACCTCGGGGTCGGTCGTGTCGGCCATGGGCGGTGGGGCGTGCGACGAGGATACCGAACGCCTCGGAGCTGGCATTCCCGCCTCGGGGCGCGTTCTTCGCGAAACCTCTGAGAGGGCGTCGAGGGTTTCAGGTCGTCGGCGTGCGCGAGCGAGCCGGTCCTCCGCACGGAGCGCGAAGCAGGCGACGCGCGAGCGTCGTCGATGGAGCGCGACACGACGGAGGTGCCGGCGCAGCCGCGCAAAGCCTGACCTGGTGAATCCTCAACGCCCTCTGAGCTGGACTTTGGCCCTATGCGGCGTAGGCCAGCGTGCTCGTGAGTTGCCACAGCACCGCCTCCGGGATTTCGACGCTCTCGCGCCCGCTACGGGACATCGATAAACCCTGCGCCCGCCACACCGACATCCGCACCC
>JBCCQJ010000336.1:0-4479 GCA_039024395.1 Bacteroidota bacterium
AGCGGGGGGAGGCTGGGAGGGGGGCGTCGAATCGACCGCCACGCCCAGCCCCGAGGCGGGACCTCTCACCCTGTCCCTCACCTCGATGAAGAGGAGACGTCGCAGCGCCCGCCTCGGGGGCGGCGACCTCGACAGACGCCAGCGCGGGCACCGAGGCGGGGGCCGCCTCGAACGCCGTGCGGGGCCACTCGCGGAGCAGTCGCGCGCCCTCGGCGCCGACGTCGAGCAGCAGCACCGCGTCGCCGCACGCCACGAGGCGGAGCGAGTGGTTCGGCCCGAGGGTGTGCGTCTCGAGAACCTCGATCGCGTGCTCGGGCTCAGCTCCCGAGGCGCTCGGGCGGCGGCGGAGCCACAGCGCGGCCCCGCCCCCGAGAACGAGCAGCGCGACGGCCGTGAGCGTCCCGGCCGAGAGGCCGCCGCTCGCGGAAACCCGTTCCGCCTCGGCCTGCACATCCTGCCGCGCCAGCATCTCCGAGGCGGGGCGCACCTCGGGGCGGAGCGTCTGCGTGAGCACCAGCAGCCCCACCAGCAGGAGCGTCAGCAGGCCCGCACGGCGCAGCGGCGCACGGTCGATGGCGGACGCATCGAGGCGGGCACGAAAGGCGGCGAGGTCGGGCATCGGGAGCGAGAGGCGAACACCCCACGCCGTCGCCAAAACGGTGCCGCCCCCAAACGACGACGCCCCAACCGAATGCGGCCGGACCTCCGCAGAGGCCCGGCCGCGTTGGGGACCAGGGGGCGCGGTCTACCCCGTCCGCGTCGTCTGCTCGATGGCGGTCACCCGGAGCCCGAGCTGTCCGTCGATGACCACCGCCTCGCCGGTCGCGATGCGGCGGCCGTTGGCGTACACCACGAGCGGGTCGCCCGCCTCGGTGTCGAGCTCGATCACGCTGCCCACGCGGAGCCGCGCGACCTCGCTGAGGGGCATCCGGCGGCGGCCCAGCTCCACCGAGACCTCCAGCTCGACGCCTGCCAGCAGGTCCATCGTTGACGAGGCGAGCGGGGCCTCGGGGGACGCCGCTGGGGCCGCCTCGGGGGGCGTGGCGGGCGCCGAGGCGGACTCGGCAGGCGGCGCCGGAGCAGAAGGCGGAGCCGGGGCGGCGGGCGCAGGGGCCGCCTCGGGGGCGGGCGGTGCAGGGGCGGTCTCAGTCATCGGAGGGCGGGGCAGACGGGGCGAGAAGGTGGAGGGCGAGGCGGGCGCCGCTGCGGCCGGGCGCGGCCTCGAACCGGAGCCGGTCGCCGATCCAGACCGGCACGGGCGCTTCAGGGGCGCGCCCGAGTGGGATCACGTCGCCGGGGGCAAGCCGCACGAGGTCGCTGACGGGCAGCCGCGTGCGGCCGAATTCGGCGCGCAGCTCCAGCGGCAGGCCGTCGACGTTGGCCGCCGGCGCGTCGGAGGCCGCCGGCGCCGTCTCGGCGGAGGCGACGAGGGCGCGGAAGGCGTGGGCGGGGTAGCACACCGTGAGCGTGGCCGACACCTCGCCGATGGTCAGCGTGATGTCGCCGACGGTGGCCGGCTCCTCGGACGGCCCCAGGTTCAGCGTGTCGGGGCGGTCGGCGAAGCCGTCGAGCCGCACGTCGTGGGCGCCCCACGAGGCGGCGAGCGCCCCAAGGAGGTCGGGCAGGCCCTGGCTCTCGGTCACGCGGCGCTCGAGGTCGGAGAGCGAGCGGCTCTCGGTCGAGAGCGGGTCGGTGCCCCCGAGGTGGCGCTCGACGACGAACAGCGCCAGCGCCGGCGGAACGTCGATGCCCACCTCGTGCCCGTCGAGGCGGGCGCGGAAGAGGGCGCACGGCAGCTCGCGGCTCCGCTCGAAGTCCACGATCCGGACCTCGTCGACGGCGCCAGGCTCGGCCTCGACGGGCTCGCCGAAGCGGTCCGAGAACCGCTGCGCGAGCGTGTCGGCCGCGGCGGCGTGCGCGCGCTCGGCCGCCCGCAGGTAGCGCGCCGCGAACGCGAGCGGACGCGCGAAGTCGTACGGCGGCGGGCCGTCGTCGCGGGCGTGAACGAGGAGGTCGGAGTCGGCGGTCGACACAGGGGCGGAGCGGAAGTCCCTCACCGAAACGCAAGGATCGGGCCGAAGCGGTCGCGCATCCGGCGCGAGCCCCGAGGCGGAGGGCCGGCAGCGGAGGCCTACTGGAGCACGAACTGGGTGAAGTAGACCCGCGTGACGGGGCCGTCCTCGCCCAGGATGCGGTTGAACGCATCGAGGATGTCGGCCTTGATCGAGTCGCGCCGCGTCACGTCGCTCAGCTCCGAGACGGTCTGCTCGGCGAGGATCGTCAGCACGGCGTCGCGCGCGACGGGGCTCAGGGTGTTGAGCCGGTCGAGCGTGGCCTCCTCCGCGGCCTCGACGCCCACCTTCACCATCAGGTAGCGCTGGCCGGCCGTCTCGCGCGGGTTGATGACGACGCCCTCCATCTCGGCAAAGGCGCCGAACTCGATCGCCTCCTCGGGGTCGGCGGCCGCCTCGGCGCCCTCTTCCCCGAGGAGGGGGGCGATCTGGTCGCGCTGGGTGTAGGCCGCCGCGCCGCCGGCGCCGACGGCGACGAGGGCGAAGACGAGAAACAGCAGGATCTTGCGGACGGGCGAGGGCTTCGCCTCGGGGGTCGGGTCGTCGGCCATTACTGGAAGGGGTCGAAGGGACGGAGGGAGTCAGGGGTGGAGATCGGGCCGCGTGGCGGCTCGGCGTCGACCTTGGAGCGGAGCAGGATGGCGATGCGCCGGTTGCGCGCGCGGCCCTCGGGGGTCGCGTTCGAGGCGCGCGGGCGGTGCTCGCCGTAGGCGATCGCGGCGTACTTGTCGGGCGCGAGGGCGTCGGGCCGCTCCATCAGGAACCGGACGACCGTCGCCGCGCGCGCCGCCGACAGCTCCCAGTTGGACGGGAACGCCGACGTCGCGATGGGCTGGTCGTCGGTGTGGCCCTCGACCTCGACGGTCGACGCGACGCGCGTCGAGGTGGCGACCCGGTCGAGCATCGACTGGGCCGGGCCGGTGAGCGCGGCCGACCCCGAGGCGAAGGCGATCGAGTCGGCGAACGTGATCCGGATGCCGCGCTCGGTGAGGTCCACCTCGACGGCGTCGGCCAGGCCCGCGTCCTGCACGAACCGCGCGAGGTCGTCGTACTCGCGCGACTGCTGCACGATCGTCTGCTCGGCCACGACGCCCATGATGCCGGGCATCAGGCCCTCCTGCTCGAGGATGCCGCGGCGGCCGGTGAAGTAGCTCAGCGCCTCCTCGAACTTCTTGACCTCCACCTCGGACATCGCCACCAGCATCACGAAGAAGGCGAGCAGCAGCGTCACCATGTCGCTGTAGGTCGCCATCCAGAAGGGCGCCGTGGGCTCCTCCGAGGCGGGTTCGGGGGCGTCGAGGTCCATCGCGCTAGGCCACCTTGCGGAGCGGCGTCGGCTCCGGGTTCGTCTCGCCGCCGACGAACGCTTCGAGGCGCTGGGCGATGGCCGTCGGCGCGTCCTCGCGCAGGATGCCGAGGATGCCGACCGAGATCATCTGCTGCGCCTTGAGGATCGCCGCGATCTGGTTCTGGACCTTCCCCGCGATGGGCAGGAACACCAGGTTGGCGAGCAGCGCGCCCCAGAACGTCGTGATCATGGCCACGGCCATCGCCGGGCCGATGGCGTCGGGCGAGGTCAGGTTCTGAAGCATCTGGATCAGCCCGATCAGCGTGCCCACCATGCCGAACGCCGGGGCGTAGGTGCCGGCCTTGTTGAAGAAGGTGATCATCAGGCGCGTCGGCGCCACCGCCTCGGCCATGCGCGCCTTGAGGACGTCGTTCGCCTGCGCCGGCGAGGCGCCGTCGACGGCCATCGCGAGCCCCTCGCGGAGCACCTCGTCCTCGACCTCATCGCGCTTGGCGTCGAGGGCGAGCGGGCCGTCGCGCCGGGCCGTCCGCGCGAAGTCGACGAGCTGGTCGGCCAGCGCGCGGTAGTCGGGCACCTGGAACCCCAGGAGCGCCTTGAGGCCGCCCGGCACCATCTTGACCTCGTCGAGGGTGAACGTGACAAGCAGGCCGGCGAACGTGCCGCCGACGACGATCATGAGCGACTTGGGGTCGAAGAACGTCGAGGCGCCGTCGCCCATGAACACGGCCCCGAAGACGAGGCCGAAGCCGGCGAGGAGGCCAATCGGGGCGGACTTGTCCATGGGGCAGCGGGGGTCTACCGCGCTCATCGAATGGCCCGCCTCGGGGTCAACTGGGCCGCGTATGGACGGCGCAGACCGCGCGCGCCGTGGTCACCGAGGCGGTCTAAAGCGCCGCCTCGGGGACGGGCAGGGCGCCCACACTGGAGATCTCCCCCTCCCAGCGGGAGGGGGCTGGGGGGAGGGCGAACCTGTTTAGCACCACCTCGGGTGTAGGGTCTGTCCGGATCCGAGCCGCCTCGAGGACGGGTGCCAGGGCCAGCAGACGTCCAGGCTGACGGACCCCGAGGCGGTCGATTCGTCGCCCCCCTCCCAACCTC
>JBCCQJ010000337.1:0-4456 GCA_039024395.1 Bacteroidota bacterium
GGCGATGAATCGACCGCCACCTCTGGCCCCGAGGCGGTCCGTCTGCCCCGAGGCGACGCAGAGGACCGCCTCGAGGGGGGCATGTCCGGATGCCCCGGTTTGGCCTGGTGCCATCCCCGAGGCGGCGGCACCGTCCGTCCACCGTCCACCGTCCACCGTCCACCGACGCACCGTCCACCGCGGACGCCCACTGTCCGGTTCGCGCCGATCCCGAGGCGGAGGATCACCGTATCGCCAAGGGGTGATACATTGAGGCGTCCGCTTTTGTGCTCATGAACCCCCCGCTCGTTGCCGACGCCCTCGTCGAGCCGGCCGCGCGCCGCCTCAAGGCGCTCGCCGACCCGACCCGGCTCCGCATCCTCAACGCGCTCCGCGTCCACGGCGAGCTGTCGGTCCAGGCCATCATGGACGAGGTGGGCCTCAAGCAGGCCAACACGTCGAAGCACCTGGGGCTGCTCGCGCGCGAGGGGCTCGTCGCGCGCCGCGCCGAGGGGGCGAGCGCGTACTACTCGCTCGCCGAGCCTAGCGTGGCGGGGATTGCGCTGCTCGTCGTGAGCGCCCTCCGCGCCGAGGCGGGCGGCTAGCCGAGGCGGGCGGCTAGATGCCCACCTCGGGGAGGTAGCGGTAGGCCTCGAGCGACGCCGGGTCCTCGATCCGCTTGACGACTCCGCCGCAGGTCTTGCATCGGAGAACGACGGCCGTCGGCCGCGGATGCGTGCCGGTCACGAAGCGGAGCCGGCCGAGCCGGCTGTACGTCCGCTCGACGACCACGTCGGCCTCGTCGCAGGTGCAGGGGGCCGAGGTCACGGCCTCGCGCTCCGGCGCCGGCCGGCGGAGCCGCGGGCGCTCGCGGACGAGCCGTGCGTTCTCCTCGATGAGGGCCTCCTCGTCGGCCTCCGTCCGGGCGTTCCAGAGCGCGACGGCGCGGTCGAGCGACCACGGGCCGCCACCCCAGACGGCGGACACGGACAGGAGCGCCAGCACGAGCGCTGAGAACGCAAACGACTGATCGGCGGTCAGGAGCGTGTCCGGCCAGTGGATCACGAACACGGCCCCGAGGAGGACGGGGATCTGGACGAGCGCCGCCACCCGCGTCAGCAGCCCGCCGGCCAGCAGCAGGCCGCCCCCGATGTGGGCCAGCGCCACGTAGTGCATCAGCATGGCCGAGGCGTAGACGCTCTCCTCGCCGCCCGGCAGCAGCGCCGCGTAGGAGCCCGGCTCGCTCAGGAACACGAGGCCCCGGGCGAAGAGGCCCACGCCGAGGTAGATGCGGATCAGGTCCAGCGCGACCGAGCGGTGGGTGTCGGTCCAGGCGTCGAGGCGGTCGATCATGGCGGGAGGGGGAGAAAGAGACAAGCCATTCAAACTTTCAATCTTGGCTGAAAGGAAGGCGGCGGCGGTCAGGTTCCGCTCGGCCGTCAGATTCACGCCCCGAGGTGGCCCGCCGGCCCTGCCGTCGTACCATGGCTGCGATGACCCGGGCCCGCCTCGTCGCGCTCTCGCTGCTCACGGCCGCGCTCTTCGTGGGGCCGCCGTTCGCCGTGGCCGTCGGGGCCGGCCCCGCCTCGGTGGCGTACGTGTTCGGCGTGTGGGCGGGGGCGATTGGTGCGGCGGCGTGGCTCGTCGAGCGGCGGGGGCGCCGGGCGCCGTGATCGCGCCGGGCCTGATCGTGGCGCTGGCGCTGGGCTACCTCGGCGCCCTGTTCGCGCTCGCCGCCTGGGCCGACCGCCGCGCCGACGCCGGGCGGAGCGTGATCGCTCGGCCGACGGTCTACGCCCTCTCGCTGGCCGTCTACTGCACCGCGTGGACGTTCTTCGGGTCGGTCGGGCGGGCCGCCGAGGGCGGGCTCGCCTTCCTGCCGATCTACCTCGGCCCGACGCTCGCGGCGCTCCTGTGGGGCGTCGTGGTGCGCAAGATGGTGCGCGTGAGCCGCTACCACCGGCTGACGTCGCTGGCCGACCTCGTGTCGAGCCGCTACGGGAAGAGCGGCCTCCTCGGGGGCGTCGTGGCCATCGTCGCCGTCGTGGGCGTGGTGCCGTACGTGGCGCTCCAGCTCAAGGCCGTCTCGACCGCGTTCCGCGTGCTCACCGGGACCGGCACGGCGGGCGCCCCGCCGATCGTTGCCGACACGGCGCTCTACGTGGCCGTCCTGCTGGCCCTCTTCGCCATCCTGTTCGGCGCGCGGCACCTCGACGCGACCGAGCGGCACGAGGGTCTAGTGGCGGCCGTCGCTGCCGACGCGGTGGTCAAGCTGGTGGCGTTCCTGGCCGTGGGCGCATTCGTGGTGTGGGGGCTGTTCGCGGGGCCGGCCGACCTCCTCGGGGCCGCCCTCGCCGACCCTGCGGTGCGGCCGCTCGTGGGCTTGCCGGGCGGGTCCGGGCTGGACTGGGCCCTTGCGACGGGCCTCGCCGCGCTCGCCGTGCTCCTGCTCCCGCGCCAGTTCCAGGTGGGCGTGGTCGAGGTGGTCGACGAGCGGCACCTCGACCGGGCGACGTGGCTGTTCCCGGCCTACCTGCTCGCCATCAACCTGTTCGTGCTCCCGATCGCCCTCGGCGGGCAGTTGCTCTTCGGCCCCGAGGCGGACCCTGACGCGTTCGTGCTCACGCTGCCGCTCGCCTCGGGGCAGGGCGCCCTCGCCGTCCTCGCGTTCGTGGGCGGCCTGAGCGCGGCGACGGGCATGGTGATCGTCGAGGCGACGGCGCTGGCGACGATGATCTCGAACAACCTCGCCGTGCCGCTGCTGCTGCGCGGGCGGAGCCGCCTCGAGCGCGGGCCGAGCCTGGCGCGGTGGGTCCTCGGGATCCGGCGCGGGGCCATCGTGCTGGTCCTCGCTCTCGGCTACCTCTACGCGCGGACGGTCGGCGACTTCTACCCGCTCGTCTCGATCGGGCTCGTGTCGTTCGCGGCCGTCGCCCAGCTTGCTCCGTCCGTCCTGGGTGGGCTCTACTGGACGCGCGGGACGCGGGCGGGGGCGCTCTGGGGGCTCGCCGGCGGCGCGTTCGTGTGGGCGTACACGCTCCCGCTCCCGTCGCTCGCCGATGCGGGCGTGCTGCCGGCGGCGTTCGTCGATGCCGGCCCGTGGGGCGTCGCGTGGCTGCGGCCGCACGCGCTCTTCGGGCTCGACGGCCTCGCGCCGCTCTCGCAGTCGCTCGTGTGGAGCCTGCTCGTCAACGTGGGCCTCTACGTGGGCGTGAGTCTGTGGACGCGGCCGGGCGTGATCGAGCAGGCCCAGGCCATCTCGTTCGTCCACGTCCGCCGCTTCGCGCGCGCCGGCGACCGCGCCGGCGACCGAGCAGGCGACCCCGAGGCGGTCGCGTGGGCCGGGCGCAGCGTGTTCCGGGGGACGGCCCGCGTGGGCGACCTCCGCGCCCTCGCCGCCCGCTTCCTCGGCGCCCGCCGCGCCGAGGCGGCCTTCGCGACCTGGGCCGCCGCCCACCCCGAGGCGTCGGCCGCCCCCGAGGCGGTCGCCGACGCCGACCTCGTGCACGTCGTCGAGGCCCACCTCGCAGGCGCCATCGGCACGACGAGCGCGCGCGTGGCCGTCGCGAGCATCGTCGAGGAGGAGCCGGTCCCGCTCGACGAGGTCCTCCGCGTGCTCGACGAGGCGCAGCAGGTCCGGGCCACGAGTGACGCCCTCGAGGCCAAGGGCCAGGCGCTCGCCCGGGCGACCGACGAGCTGCGCGCGGCCAACACCCAGCTCCAGGAGCTCGACCGCCTCAAGGACGACTTCGTGGCGACGGTCACGCACGAGCTGCGGACGCCGCTGACGGCCATGCGGGCCATCGCCGAGATCCTCCACCGCCACGACGACCTGCCGCCGGAGCGCCGCGAGGCGTTCCTCGAGACGCTCATCCAGGAGGGCGAGCGGCTCAGCCGCCTCATCGACGGCGTGCTCACGCTCCAGCGCCCCGAGGCGACCGTCGCCGGGCCGGCGGGCGATGGGCAGGCCGCGCCGGTCGACCTCGGCCGCCTCGTGGCTGGCGCCCTCCGCACGCTCCGCCCCGACTACGCCGCGCGCACCATCCACGTCGACTGGACTCCGCCGCCCGCGCCGGTCGTCGTCGCCGGCGACGCGGACAGTCTGACGCAGGTCGTTCTCAACCTGCTCTCGAACGCGGCCAAGTTCTGCGACCGCGGGGCCGGTCGCGTCGTCGTCCATGTCGAGACCGACGGGGGGGAGGCCCGCCTCGGGGTGACCGACAACGGACCGGGTGTGCATCCGGACGACCGGGACCGGATCTTCGAGCGGTTCCAGCAGGCCGAGCACGGACCGCGCGCCCGGGGCACCGGCCTCGGCCTGGCGATCTCGAAGCGGATCGTCGAGACGCACGGCGGGCGGCTGACCCTCGAGGCGCCGCCCGGCACCGGCGCCCGGTTCGTCGTCGCCCTCCCGCTCGCCCGCGAGCCCACCCCCGAACCCGCCTCGTGAGGACGCGCCTGCCCATCGACCGCCGCA
>JBCCQJ010000338.1:0-4455 GCA_039024395.1 Bacteroidota bacterium
ACGCGCCCGCCCCAGCCGAAGGCGTCGCTCGAGAGCTGGCCCACGTCGGTCGCGCCGTCGGTCTGGAGGCGGTAGCCCTCGAGGCTGAAGAAGCCGTCGAGCCCGCCGACGTCGTCGAGCGCGAGCACCGCCTCGGCGCCCCAGGCGTCGGCCGTGTCGAGGTTCTGCGGCGCGCGCACCGACACGCCGTCCTCGCGCAGGGTGGCCACGCGGCGCACGATGTCGGTCGTGCGGCGGTAGTACGGCGTGAGCGCGAGCGACCCGAACGAGGTGATCTGCTGGGCGCGGATCTCGAACGAGTCGGTGTATTCGGGCCGGAGGGCGGGGTTGCCCTGGCGGATGATCGAGCCGGTGACGTCGAACGACGGGAACGGGTTGAGCTCCCAGCGGCGCGGCCGGTTGATGCGGCGGCTGTAGCCGCCCCGGATCGTCGTCGAGGCCGACGGCGCGAACGACAGGAAGGCGCTCGGGAAGAGGCTCTGGTAGTCGTTGTCGAACTGCTCGCCGGTCGTCCGCAGGTCGAGCGAGGTCGCGGCCTGCTCGGCGCGGAGCCCCACCTGGACGCCCACGAGGCCCCAGTCGCGCGAGGCCTGCGCGTAGATCGCCTGCACGCGCTCGTCGAAGTCGTACGCGTTCGAGAGGCCCAGGTCGGGCTCGAGGAGGCCGTCGGCCCCGGGGCGGCGGGCGTCGAGCGCGCTCGACTCGGTCTCGATGCTGCCGTTGTAGCCGACGTCGATCTGGAAGCCGGCCAGCGGGCGCGTGTAGTCGATCCGCAGCTCGGCCTCGCGCTCGGTGTCGTCCTCGTCGGTCTGGGGCGGCAGGCCGAAGGTGGTCGTGCCAAGGCGCACCTCGTCCTGGAAGGCAAGGGCCTCGCCTTCCTCCTCCGCTTCGGCGTTGGCCTCGACGGTGAGCGTGTGGTTCTTGCCAAAGGCCTGGCGGAGCCCGAGGCGGAGCCCGCCCGAGTAGCCGTCGCCCGACTCCATCGCGAGCCGCTCGTAGTCGGCCATCGTCGCGCCCTGGGCATCGAGGCGGCGGGTCGCATTGATCTCCTCCTGGTCGCCGCTCTGGGTGCCGATCTGGACCTGCGACGTGAGCGTGGTGCGCTCGGTGAGGGCGTAGTCGGCGCTGAGGCTGAAGAAGTTGCTCAGCCGCGACCGGTCCTGGACCTCGACCTGGTCGAGCGTCGTCGGGCTCGCCTCGAGGCGGTTGATGCTGAACGTCGTGCCCGAGCCCTCGCGCTGGTCGCTCCGCAGGCCGTACGTCGCCGCGAGCGACCACGGCCCGCGCCCGTAGGTGACGGCGCCGGTCGCGTTGAGGCCGCCCTGCGTGTCGGTGCCCGCCGTGAGCGTGCCGCCGAGCCCGAGGTCGGTGTTCTCCTTGAGCACGATGTTGATGATGCCGCCGACGCCGTCCGGCTCGAAGGCCGCCGACGGGTTGGGGATCACCTCGACGCGGTCGATGGTGCCCGCGGGGAGGCTCCGGAGGTAGGCCGCGATGAAGTCGCCCGAGACCGGCGCCGGGCGCCCGTTGATGAAGATGGCCACGCTGCCGGCGCCGCGCAGCGACACGTTGCCGTCGATGTCGACGTCGACCGAGGGCAGGTTCGAGAGCACGTCGGTCGCCGAGCCGCCCTCGTTGACCGGGTTGTCGGCGGTGCTGTAGACGGTGCGGTCGATGCGGGTCTGGACCTGCGTCCGCTCGGCCGTCACGCGCACCTCGGAGAGCGCCTCGGCGGCCACCCCGAGGCGGACCGTGCCCAGGTCGACCTCGCCCGCGCCCACCTCGACGGCCTCGGTGACGTCGTCGTAGCCGACGAAGCTGACGACGACCACGTAGGCCCCCGCCTCGAGGCCGCTCACGCGGACGACCCCGTCGATGTTGGCCGCGGCGCCAGTCACGAACGTCGAGTCGGCGCCGGAGACCGCGAGCACCGAGGCGGTGGCGGTCGGGAGCGGGAGGTCGCTCTCGGCGTCGACGACGCGGGCGGTGAGGGCGCCGGTCTGCGCGCCGACGGGCGCCGCCAAGACAAGGGCGAGGAGAAGGCTGCGGAGCATGGGTCGGAGGGGACGTGGGGGAGGAGCGTATGGCGGATTCGGCCGTCCGTTTCATGCCGCAGCACGAGATGCACACCGCCGTCACGAATCGCACGACCGTCGCAACGAGCCGTTCCGGGCTCCCGGCCGGCTTCGCCTAGATTGCGTCATGTTCATCGCATCGCCCGCCCCTCGCCTGTGGTCCCGCCGCGCCGAAGGCGTCGCGGTCGTCGTCTTTTGGGCGTCGCTGGGCGTCCTGATGACGGCTCGCCAGGCGACCACGCGGTGGCGCGGCGAGACGGTCGAGTGGGGGCAGGTCGCCGAGACGATGGCCGAGGTCGGCCTGTGGGCGCTTCTCACGCCGGTCGTGTTCTGGGTCGCGCAGCGGGTGCCCCTGGAGCGGCGCACATGGGTCCGGCACACGGCCGGGCTCCTCGCGCTCGGCGTGGTCGTGGCCGTCGTGGTGGAGTCGGTCACGCGCGGCGTCCTCCGCCCCGTCCTGACCGGCCCTCCGCCGCCCGACCGTGTCTGGACGCTCGAGGCGACGTTCGCGCGTCTCCGCTTCATGGACGAGTGGGTCGTGTACCTGGCCGTCGTCGCGGCGGGCTACGCGCGCGCGGCGCTGTTCCAGGCGCAGGAGAAGCGCCTCGAGGCGGAACGCCTGCTCGCCGACCGCTCTCGGCTAATGGCCCAGCTCACCGAGGCGCGGCTCTCGGCGCTGCGCATGCAGCTCAACCCGCACTTCCTCTTCAACACGCTCAACGCCGTCAGCGCCCTCGTCGAGCGCGACCCCGCCGGCGTGCGGACGATGATCGCGCGGCTCTCGTCGCTGCTCCGGCGCGTGCTCGACGCCGACGCGCGCCCCGAGATCCCCCTCCACGAGGAGGCCGCGTTCCTGCACGACTACCTGGACGTGCAGCAGGTCCGCTTCCAGGGCCGCCTCGAGGTGCGCGAGGCGCTGGCCGCCGACACCCTCCACGCGCTCGTGCCGGCGCTCGTGCTCCAGCCCCTCGTCGAGAACGCCGTCGAGCACGGCGTCGGCCGCCTCGAAGACGCCGTCGGGGTGGTCCGCCTCGGGGCACGGCGCGACGGGGACCGGCTGGTGCTCACAGTCGCCGACAACGGCCCCGGCCTCGGGGTCGAGGCGCCCGAGCGGCCGGGCGGCGTGGGCCTGGCGAACACGCGCGAGCGTCTGGGCGCGCTCTACGGCGACGCCGGCACGCTCGCACTCAACGCGGCACCCGGGGGCGGCGTCGTGGCCACGATCACGCTCCCCTACCGGGCTGCGCCAGCCGCCTCGGGGGGCGACGGGGCGGCCCGGCCCCTCGTCGCACCGGCCCGTGTCTGACCCGATCCGCGTCCTCGTCGTCCACGACGAGCCGCTCGCGCGGCAGCGCCTGACCGACCTGCTCGGCGACGAGCCCGACACCGAGGTGGTCGGAACCGCGGCGACGGGGAGGCGCGCCGTCGAGGCGATCGCCGAGCACGCCCCGGACCTCGTCTTCCTCGACATCCAGATGCCCGGCCTGACGGGCCTCGACGTGATCCGCGAGGTCGGCCCCGAGGCCATGCCGGCGGTCGTCTTCGTGACGGCCTACGACCAGCACGCGCTGGCAGCCTTCGACGTGGCCGCGGTCGACTACCTGCTCAAGCCGTTCGACGACCTCCGCTTTCGGCAGGCGCTCGGCCGCGTCCGCGACACGCTCCGCCTGCGCGAGGTCGACGCGCTGCGCCGCCGGCTCGCCGGCCTCCTCGGGGCCGCCCCCGAGGCGGAGCCCGCCGCGGCCGCCGACGCCGGCTACCTCCAGCGGATCCCCGTCGAGACGCGCGGGCAGGTGCGCGTGGTGCCCGTCGCGACGGTCGACTACGTCACGTCGGACGGACCCTACGCCGAGCTGCACGCGGGCGGCGAGACGTTCGTGCTCCGCGAGCGGATGCAGACGCTCGAGGCGCGGCTCGACCCGGCGCTCTTCGTGCGCATCCACCGCTCGACGATCGTCCAGATCGACCGCGTCGAGTCGCTCCTGAAGCGGGCCGGCGGCGACTATGCGGTCCGCCTCCGCGGCGGCACGACGCTCCGCCTGAGCCGGTCGCGCCGCGACGCGTTCGCGCAGCGGCTCGGGCTCAACGCGCTGGAGTAGATCGGCCTCGCGGACCCTGCCTCACGGATCGAAGACGTCGCCGGGGGAGGAGACTCTTTTCGCCCCCCCGAGGCGGTGAGACGGACCGCCTTCTGGTCTCCCCTTCCCAGCGGGAAAGGGCTGGGAGGAGGGCGAGCCAGGGCCGCGCGTGGTGATCGATTCGTCGCCCCCGGACCCTGCCCCCGCGAAGGCGGGGGGCCTCCCCCCGCTGGGGGCAGGGCTGTTAAGTTCTTCTCTCGCGGCTCCTTCCCTCCCACAAAGTCATCCCCGCGAACGCGGGG
>JBCCQJ010000339.1:0-4453 GCA_039024395.1 Bacteroidota bacterium
GTACCCGGTACCGTGTACCCACCCGAAGGGGGCTCTAGCTTTCCCAAGCTACTCGCCCCGTTCATGCCCCTCCCCGCCTCCACCGACGTGCTCGTGGTCGGGGCTGGGCTGGCGGGCGCGTGCGTGGCGCTCGCTCTCCGCGACCGCGCCGAGGTCACCGTGATCGACGCCGGACGTCCCGCCTCGGGGGCGAGCGGCGCCGCGGCCGGGCTCGTCAACCCGTTCATGGGGCGCAAGGCGAAACCCGCGTGGCGCCGCGACGAGGCGCTGGCTGCCCTCGACCGCCTCGTCGAGGAGGCGGATCCCGACCTGCTGGTGCGGAGCGGCGTCCTCCGCCCCGCCGCCTCGGAGACGCAGGTCGGAGTATTTCGGGACCGTGCGGAGGCCCATCCCGACATCGACTGGCTCGGCCCCGAGGCGGCGGCCAACCGGTGGCCGGCCGTCGCGGCTCCCCACGGCGCGCTCGACGTGCACCGAGGCGGGCACGTCCGCATTCCCGACCTCGTCGAGGCGGCGCTCGAGGCGAGCGGCGCCGACGTCCACCTCGGGGTACGGCTCGAAGCAATTCAAGAGCGTGTTGCAATAACAGACGTCGGGGCGGTTCGCTGTCGGCGCCTCGTCCTCGCCCTCGGCGACGGCGCGCACCGGCTGCCGGCGACGGCGTCCCTCCCGCTCCACCGCGTCAAGGGCCAAACCGTCCGCCTCGGGGCCGCGCTCCCCGCGGGTCACCCGGCCGTCTCCGGAAACGGCTATGTCGTCCCCGAGGCGGCGGGCGCCATCGTGGGCTCGACGTTCGAGCACCACTTCGACCACACCGAGGCGGACCCCGCGCTCGACGCGGTGCTGGTCGAGATGGCGGCCCGGCTCGTGCCGTCGCTCGCGTCGGCTGAGGTCGTCGAGCGGCGTGCGGGCGTGCGGCTGACGGTCCCCACCTCGGTGTCCCCGAGGCGGCTCCCCCTCGCCGGGCCGCTCGCTGGCCGCCCCGGCGTGTTCGTGCTGAGCGGCCTCGGCGCGAAGGGCCTGCTGATGGCCCCGCTCCTGGCATACCGCCTCGCCGACGCCCTCGTCGAGGGGGCGCCGATGCCCGCCGAGGTCGACCCCGCCTCGGTGCTCGTCTGAAGGGAATGCGGCGAGCGTCTGGTAGCGCTCGCAGACCGATTCCGCCGCTGGCCCCGAGGCGGGGCCGGGTATATTGGGGCTCTCTCTGACTGCCTCTTTCCCCTCCCCCATGGCCGCGACCCTGTCCCAGATCGAAGAGCACCTCGGCGACGAGGCCGACGCCCTCCTCGGGTTCGATTCGCCCGCGATCTCGAACGACCGCCTCCACCTCCCCGGCCCCGACTGGGTGAGCCGCATCTTCGGGTCGTCCGACCGGCCGATCCCCGTGCTGCGGTCGCTCCAGCAGATGTACGACACCGGCCGCCTCGGGGGCACGGGCTACCTCTCGATCCTGCCCGTCGACCAGGGCATCGAGCACTCGGCCGGCGCGTCGTTCGCGCCCAACCCCGACTACTTCGACCCCGAGAAGATCGTCGAGCTGGCGATCGAGGGCGGCTGCAACGCCGTCGCCTCGACGTACGGCGCGCTCGGGATCGTGGCGCGCAAGTACGCCCACAAGATCCCGTTTGTGCTCAAGATCAACCACAACGAGCTGGTCACCTACCCCAACACGTTCGACCAGATCATGTTCGCCCGCATCGACGAGGCGTGGAACATGGGCTGCGCGGCCATCGGCGCGACGATCTACTTCGGCTCCGACGAGTCGGCGCGGCAGATCCAGGAGGTGAGCCGGGCGTTCGCCTACGCGCACGAGATGGGCATGGCCACGATCCTCTGGTGCTACCTCCGCAACGGCGCCTTCAAGGTCAACGGCACCGACTACCACACGTCGGCCGACCTGACGGGCCAGGCCGACCACATCGGGGCCACCCTCGAGGCGGACATCCTCAAGCAGAAGCAGCCGACCAACAACGGCGGCTACACGGCCCTCAACTCGGGCGACAGCAGCTACGGCAAGCTCGACGAGCGGATCTACACCGAGCTGGCGAGCGACCACCCGATCGACCTCACGCGGTACCAGGTCGCGAACGGGTTCATGGGCCGCGCCGGGCTCATCAACTCGGGCGGCGGCTCGGGCGCCGACGACTTCGGCCAGGCGGTCCGCACGGCGGTCATCAACAAGCGCGCCGGCGGCATGGGCCTGATCTCGGGCCGCAAGGCGTTCCAGCGTCCGTTCGCCGAGGGCGTGAAGCTCCTCAACCTGATCCAGGACGTGTACCTGAGCGACGACGTGACGGTCGCGTAGGTTCGCCTCGGGTCCGGTCCGGTCTCGCGCATCTTTCGAGCCCGTGCTCCGTCGAGTGGCGGCGCCCCCTTCTCGTTGTCCCCATGTCGACGTCCGACTGGCTGCTTCTCGCCTTCAACATGCTCGCCCTCATGATGGCCGTCGTCGGCCTGGCGACGCAGCACCTCGAGCCGATGTCGATCGGGCTTTCCCTCGGGATGATGTCCATCCTCCTCGGCAGCGCCCGCATCCTCCGCCGGGGCACGCCGGCAACGCGCGCGCCCGCCTCGGAGCAGACGTCCCTCCCCGAGGCGGAGCTGGACGCGCGGCGGATTCTCGACATCGACGCCCGCCTCGACGCACTGGAGCGGGCCGAGGAGCGGCGTCTCCAGATGCTGGCCGTCGAAGGCGTCGTGACCGCGCCGGCCGCCGAGGCGGAGCCCGCCTCGGGGACGCTCCACGGTCGTCAGCGGATCGGGTAGCCGAATGGGTGGGCTCGGCACGAAGCAAGCCGCCGCACCGTTCGGAGAGGCCCAACCCAACGCCCACGGTCATGACACGCGGTGCCGCCTTCGCCCTCAACGCCCTCGCCCTCGTCACGCTCGGGTGGCTCGTCGCCGACAACGGCCTCCCGGGTGACGAGGAGATGGTCCTCTTCCTCGTCCTGCTGGCGGCCCCCGTGGTGAGCCTGATCGCGCTCCTGGGCCGGCGCGCGTCGCGCCTCCCCGAGGCGGACCCGCGCGCGGTCCTCGACTTCGACGACCGCCTCGCGGCTCTCGAGCGCGCCGAGCAGCGCCGCACCGAGGCGGAGGCCCGGTAGCGACACCGGCCTGAGCTATTCCGGCCGGCGGAACGTCAGGATGTGCTGCATCGGCAGCCGGTCGTCGTTGCTGACGAACTCGAAGCCGGACGCCTCGACCTCGAGGCGGACCTGCGCCTCGGTCATTTTGTGGAGCGGCTTGATGGGCACGTTGGGGTCCTCACCGCGGTACTCGACGAGGACCAGCCGGCCACCTGGCCGCGTCGCCTCGTAGATGGCGGCCAGCATCTCGGCGGGGTGCGAGAACTCGTGGTAGGTATCGACCAGCAGCGTGAGGTCGGTCGAGGACGCCCGCAGGCCGGGGTTGGTCTCGAAGCCGAGCACCGGCGCCACGTTGCCGAACCCCTCCTCCTCGGCGCGCGCCTCGATGATGCGGAGCATCTCGGTCTGGATGTCGACGGCGTAGACCCGGCCTTCGGGGACGCGCGGGGCGATGCGGAAGGTGAAGTAGCCCGTCCCCGCGCCGAGGTCCGTCACCACGTCGTCGGGCTGGAGGTCGAGGGCGTCGAGCAGCACCTCGGGGCGCTCCTCGCGCTCGCGGTCGGGGCGCTCGAGCCAGGCCGCGCCGCGGTGGCTCATCACGCGGGCGATCTCGCGGCCCATGTAGAACTTGCCGGTCCCGTCCGCCGAGGCGGGGCCCTCGGTGTAGACGACGGCATCCTCCTGGTCAAACGACTGGATCGGAATGCGCCCCTGTCCCTGGGGCACGAGCGACGAGCCAATCGAATCGGCATCGCCAGGCGGAGGCGTAGGCCGTGCAGGCGTCTGGGCGAAGCATCCGGTCGCCAGCGCCACGACGGCGACGAGCAGGGCGAGCGAGCGCATAGAGTCCGGGGGTGAACTGCGCAGAGAGCCGCCCCCGAGGCGGGGGAAGTCACGCGGGGACGGAGGGCGAGACGTCATGGCGCAGGGTATACGACGGCACCCCGGTGTTGGATCTCGGCAGGCGGCGAATGCCGCCGACGCGTCGACCGCGCCGCCTCGGGGACGGTGAACCGCCTCGGAGCCACGTCGCAATTGGAACCGAGCCGCTGCAGGGACGGGCACCGAGGCGAACGGGCACCGAGGCGAACGGGCACCGAGGCGGACGAAACGACGTCCCCTCTCCCTCGGGGAGAGGGACAGGGTGAGGGGTTCCGCCTCGGGGTCTTACGTCGTAGTTGCTTGGTCGCCCCCCTCCCGACCTCCCCCCGCTGGGGCAGGGCCGTTACAGCGCTACGCGGTAGGACTGATCCGGTAGCCTGCATGGCGTAGCCACCCCTCAGCGTCCTCCCACGTCAGCGCAGCGACCGCCGCTTCCAGCGCTTCGCGTAGCGCCGTACCGGTGTCGGCCCGCGCCCGTTTGACGA
>JBCCQJ010000340.1:0-4431 GCA_039024395.1 Bacteroidota bacterium
CCGCGAGATGATGCGCGCGTTGCGTCCCGTCTCCGACAGGTCCTTCTTGAAGGTGTCGATCTCCTCGATGACCGTGATGGGTACGACCACGTCGTGCTCGTCGAAGGCGAACATCGCACCGGGGTCGTAGAGCAGGACGTTCGTGTCGAGCACGTAGGCCCGTGGCGCGGCCTCGACCCCCACATAGGGCAGATCCTCGTTCGGTTCGGACATCGGCTCCCCGGTTCTCTGGTCATCCGTGCGTGGTGGTCATCCGTGGGTCGCCCACACCCCAGGATCAGCGAGCTTGCAGCGTGTACGTGCGCTCGACAGGAGTCTTGTTGGCGGGACCGAGCCCGAACTCCACCGTGGGCTTGTCGATCTTCACGGTACCGTCGTCGTCGACGCCCTCGCCGATGAAGACGTACAGGGCTCCCCCGCCGGCGTCGTCGGACCGCGACGAGACGACGATCTGGTTGGCACCTGGCTTCAGGTACTCCGCGAGGTCGAGGATGACCTGCTCGTCGCCCGAGGCGTAGGTGAGGACGCGCCGGCCGTTGACGCGAACGTCGACCGTGTGCCCGGACGAGTCCAGGTCCTGCGACACGAGCCAGTACTTGGCCTGAGCGACCCCGGCGGTCGTCTTGGCCGGCTTGGGCTCGCCACCCGGCCGGTCGACCACCTTGATCTCGTACCCAGGCGCCTCGATGCGCGTGTTGCCGTCGGAATCGAAGGTGACCGTGACCTTCTCGAGCACCACGCCCGCGACGGATCGGGGATCGACCCGGGTGTCGTTGATGTAGAGGTCACCCGCGAGAGACGCGGTAATCAACGAAAGCCACACGTCGCTGTCTCCCCGTCGAGAGTTCCCGCTAACTGCGGAAGTCAACCGTCTACCAGCTGAGAATTCCGGACACGCCGCGAGGGTCGGTGTTGGACGCGACCGGTGGCAGGTCGATGGCGGTGTCCTGACGGTGGACGTTCGGGCGCGTGTCCGGGATGCGTCGCAAAGCGTCAGGTGGAAGGGCAGCGGGGCCGATCTGGCGCTGGACGAGTGACGATCAGACCTCGAGGGGCAGGGCCATCGCGGCGAGGCGGTGGGTGGCGGCGAGGCGCTGACGGTGCGGGCGTCCATGAGTGGCGTGGATGCGGCGAGCGGCGATCCGGAAGTGCGGGCGGCGGTCCTCGATAGGGAGGTCGAGCAGAAGATCGGCAGCGGCCCGCAGCCAGAACGCGCGATCGATCCGACGGTCGGCGGCCATGGCGTGATCGACGAGGGCGACGAGGAGGGGCTCGAGGTCGACGTGCTCGGACTCGAGGCGGTCGCGCTGCTGAGCGAGCGGGTTCAGGGCGCGGTCGCGCAGGGCGAGGCGCTCGCGCCACAGCGCCTCGGCGATGGCGAAGCCCTCGGCCTGCTCGGCGGTGTTCCGGACGATGCCGAGCAGGTAGCGGGCATCGACGCCGTCAGGCAGGGTACCGCGCTGCTGCTTGGTGCCGAAGATCACGAGGCCCGCGGCGACAGCGTCGGCGGGGTAGCGGGCGATCGCGGTGCGGAAGCGGGCGTCGGGATCGTCGAGGCCGAGGGCGACGAAGGCGTCGTCGAGGTGCTGGCGGAGGACCGGGTCGAGGGCTGCGCGCTCGCGCTGGTGGGCGCGCTCCTGCTGCTCGGCCCGCGCCTGCAGGGCCTGTCGCGCGTCCGCTCGCTCGGCGTCGGAGGGTCGATCCTGCTCGAACTGTTCGACGCGGGAGCGGTCATCGCGGTCGGGACGGGGCCGATGGTTGAGCACGCGGGCAAAGGTGACGACGACGAGCTCGACGAGCTGCCGGGCGAGGTCGACGGGCTCGGTGGGATCGAGGACGAGCTCGGGGCAGCGAGCCTTGAACAGGCCGAATCCGCCTTCGACGTGGGCCTTGTTCTCGGGCCGTCCCTTGGTGGCGCGGATGGCGATCGTGTCGTGCTGGGCGAGGGCGTCCCGGACCTCGGGGGCGTGGTTCGACGGCTTGTTGTCGAGGAGCACGGCGAGGGGAGGCTGTCCGGTGGTGCGGTGGGCGTCGTCGAGGGCGGAGAGCACGGCGGCGGCATCCTCGGTGGGGGTGACGGCGAGCCCGGTCCAGGCGGCGGTATGCGCGTCGACCACGAGCTCGACGTTGAACGGGAACGTCTCGTCGCCGACCCGGACGACCAGCTGGGTGCCGTCGGCGACGGCCTGGGCGCCCGCGCAGAAGGTCTGGAACGTGCCGCGGAGCGCCTCGGCGTCCGCGTCCCGCTTCCCGGGGCGGCGTCGCCGGGGACGGAGCCCCTCGGCCTCGAGGAGATCGCCGAGCAGGGTGCGGGAGAACGGGATGCGGAGGTGCTGTTGGACGTGGGCGCAGAAGTCGAGGAACGAGCCGTCCCAGGCCGCGTAGGCGGCGAGTACCTCGGTCAGCCGACCGTGGGTGAGCCGCTCGTGGCCGGCCGCGAGGTTCGGCACGTCCACGCCGGTCTCGATCGCTTCGCGTCCGCCAGCCAGCCAGTCCTTGAGGGTGCCGAGCGGGACGTGCACGGCGCGTGCGAAGTCGGGCAGCGGCACGTCGCGATGCTGCTGGGCGAGCTCGAGGATGTGCAGGCGGAAGCCGTCGCTGTATCGAGCGCGGTGCTCGCCCTGACTTGCTGCGCCAGGGTGCCGAAGCACATAGTCGAGAACCCGATCCTGAAGTGTGGCGAGGGCCTCGGCACAGACCGGCTCGGGAGGCGGGTTCGGAGGCCGCCCACGGGAGCGGACGAGGCTGGGGAGCTCGGCGAGCAGCCGTCGCCGGACCGCGTAGGCGGCGTCCCGGGAGGAGCCGAGGGCGGCGATCGCGTCCGTGGCGGTGGGCACATCGACGGCCGTGTCGGCGAGCAGGTTCAGGGCGAGCAGGACGAGGGCGGCGGCGAACGGAGGGGGGACGTCGGGGCCGCCGGCAGATAGAGCAGGCAGGGGGATAACCGAGGGGGGATTGGGGGTTTGTGTGGTAACTGCCGCCTATCCCGCCTCGGCCCCCACCTTCACCCCGCTGGCAACAGCCGCTGCCCCATCAGCCACACCTCGGTGCGGCCGTTCATGCTGATCACCTTGAACAGCTCGAGGTGGCGACCCAGCAGGCCGAGCGGATCGGCCTCGTCGGTGACGCCGGCCTCGATGCGGGCGAGCACCTCCTCGACGCGGCCGTAGTAGCGATCGGCGGGCACGAGCAGCCCGCCCAGCGCGTGGCTGGTGCGTCGGTGGTTGTACCAGTGCAGGTGGGCCGCCAGCCGGCGCTGCATCTCGGCGAGCGTCTCGAACTTCACCCGGTCGAGCAGCTCTTTCTGTAGGTTCGCGTTGAACACTTCCAGTTTTCCGTTCGTCTGCTTCGTGGCAGGGATCTGCTCGATCTCCATCTCCTCGAGAAGTGCGGTGAACCGGCTGATCCCCCGCCAGGCCCAGAACGCGCTGCCCTTGTCGTGCACGACGGCCTCGGGCTTGCCGTGGCGTTCCACCGCCCGCTCGAACGTCTCGAGTACGACGTCGGCGCGCTCCGCGTCGTCGACCCCGTGGCCGAGCACGAACCGCGAGCAGTCGTCGAGCAGGATCAGCGTGAACGTCTTCGCCCGATGGATGTACCGGCTGACGAAGTCGAGATGCCACAGGTGGTTGGGACGAACCGCCTCGTAGCGCTGATCGTGCTTGCCGGGCTTCCGCTTCGGCGGACGGTATCCGGCGTCCAGCATCACCCGACGCACCGTGTTCGTGGAGATCTTGATCCCGCGCCGACGCAGCTGGTTCTTGATCTGGCTCGGTCCGAGACCGGGATGCCGCTGCCATTCCTCGAGGATCTCCCGGTCGCGCTGGGCCTCGACGTCGGCCGGATCGGGTCCCGAGGTCGGGGAGTCCCCCTCGCCCCTCGCGGCGCGCTCCACCTGCTGGCGCCAGGAGTAGATCGTGAAGCGGCTGACGTCGAAGTGCTTGTGGGCTGCGGTCACGCCGTGAGCCGCGGCGTACTCCAGGATCTGAGCCTTCTGCGATGGCGTGTAGACCTTGGCGACCCGTCGCGACTTCGCGCTCGTCGATGTCTCCGCCATCGACGCCGCGGCGTCACCCGTCGACGCGGCCTCCTCCTTCGCCTGTCGACGCCGAGCCTTGTGCACCCAGCTCGACAGCGTGCCTCGCGGGATCCCGAGCTGACGTGCCGCGGGTCGTTCCCCGAGCTCCAGCGCGAGCTGGACCGCCTGTTCCCGGAAGGCCGTTGTGTACGGCTGGGACTTGCTTCGTCCCGATGACGCGCCCATGATCGCTCCATCCGCGACGTCGGGGATCAGGACCTGAGTGTCCGGAATTCGCGACGTGATCGCGGATGGTCATCGTGAGACAACAGCAGCTACTGGCGCGTGGTGCGCCCGCCCGGACCGCACCTCTTCCCCGCCCAGCAGTTGCGCAAGCCCGGTCGGGTCGACCC
>JBCCQJ010000341.1:0-4321 GCA_039024395.1 Bacteroidota bacterium
GCCCGGCCTCCCGCGCTGGGCCGGCCGCGCGCACGGGGCCCTCGACGCCGAGGGCGCCCTCGACGTGTGGCCGGGCGGCCCCGAGGCGCCCCGCACGGCGCCCCCCGAGGCGCTGGCGCTTGCCGGCGACGCCGGGCTGGCCCTCGCCGAGCCCGCCTCGGGGACCGCGCGCCGGATCGACCCGCTGGGCGACACGCGCCTCCTCAACGTGATGCCGTCGCCCGACGGCCGCCGCGTCGCCTTCGAGGCGCTGGGCGGCAACCTCTACGTGGTGGACGCCGACGGCGGCGGGCTCGTCGACCTCGGGCCAGGCCACCGCCCGACGTGGTCGCCCGACGGCCGCTGGGTGGCCTTCATGGCGACCGAAGACGACGGCCACCACGTCACCTCCGCGGACCTCGTCGCGGTTCGCGCCGACGGCTCGGGCCGCGTAGCGCTTACACGCACGCCCGACCGCCTCGAGATGAACCCCTCGTGGTCGCCCGACGGCACGCGCCTCGCCTTCGACGACGCCGTCGACGGCGCCCTCTACGTCCTCTCCCTCGCCGAGTAGTCCGATGACCCGACCGCTACAGATCGGGCTCCTCGCCCTCGCCCTCGTCCCCGCCTCGGGGATGGCCCAGACCGTGACCGGCCTCGACGGGTGGAGCCTCTACCTCGACCCCGGCCACAGCCAGACTGAGAACCAGGGCATCTACGGCTACTCCGAGGCGGAGAAGGTGCTCCGCATCGGGCTCGCCCTCCAGGAGATGCTCCTCACGCGGACCGACATCGACACGGTCTACATCTCGCGCACGACCGACACCCAGCAGGTGAGCCTGTCCCAGCGGACGGACGACGCCAACGCCCTCGGCGCCGACTTCTTCCACTCGATCCACTCCAACGCCGCCGGCCCGAGCACCAACAACGTGCTCATGCTCCACGGCGGGTGGCGCTCCGGCGGCCAAACCGTCGAGAAAACCCCGGTCGGCGGCAAGCGGATGGGCGACGAGTTCGAGGAGGCCCTCGCGAGCGCGATGCGGCTGCCCACGATCGGCAACTTCGCCGACCGGACGTTCTACCAGGGCTTCCCGGACAACCACACCAACCAGTTCCCCTTCCTCTCGGTCAACCGCCGCTCCAACATGGCGTCGGTCCTGAGCGAGGGCGGATTCCACACCAACCCCATCCAGAACACCCGCAACATGAACGCGGACTGGAAGCGGCTGGAGGCCCAGGCCCACTACTGGGCCATCCTCGACTGGCACGGCGTTCCGCGCTCGATTCACCGCATCGCGACCGGCATCGTGACCGACGCCGAGAGCGGCCGGCCCATCAACGGGGCGACCGTCGAGATCGACGGGCAGACCTACACGACCGACACCTTCGAGAGCCTCTTCAACCAGTACGCGTCCGACCCCGACGAGCTGGCCAACGGCTTCTACTACCTCGAAGACCTAAACCCCGGCACGCACACGGTCACCGTCTCGGCGCCGGGCTACGCGACCGCGACCGCCTCGGTGACGATGCTCGACACCGAGTTCTCGTTCGCCGACGTGCAACTGGTCTCGACGATCCCGCCGACCGTCGTCGAGGCCGACCCCGAGGCCGACGAGGACGGCCACCCGATCACGGATCCCCTCGACCTCACCTTCAGCCGGCCGCTCGACCCGGCGACGGCGGCCCCGGCGTTCTCGCTCGTCCCGACCGACGGCGGCGACCCGGTGGTCGGTGCCGTCTCGTTCACCAACAGCAACTACCGCCTCGTGTTCACGCCCGACGCGCCGCTCACGCCGCGGATCGGGTACACGCTCACGCTCGCCGGCACGGCGACGACGGCCAACGGCAGCGCCCTCGACGGCGACGGCGACGGCACCGGCGGCGACGACTTCGTGCTCGCCTTCGTCTCCAGCTTCGCCGACACCCAGGCGCCCCGCCTCGAGGCGGCCTACCCGCGCCCGGCGTCGCCGCTCCGGCCCGTTCTCTCGGCCACGTTCACCGAGCCCGTCGTGCCCGCCACCCTCGACGGGCGCATCGTGCTGACGGTGAACGCCACCGAGGCGGAGGTCGCAGGCCGCTTCGAGCACGACCTCGCAGGCGTCGTCGGCGAGGACCCGGCGCCGCGCAGCGTGGTCCACTTCGTCCCCGACGCCGACCTCGAGGCGGGCGTCCTCCACCGATTCTCCGTCCAGCCGGGCGTCGAGGACCGGTTTGGCAACGCCTCGACCTCGCGGTCTTCGTTCACCTTCACACCCGCCGCCTCGGGGCAGGTGGTCACCGTCATCGACGGGTTCGAAGGCGACAGCATCGTAGACCACTGGTGGGAGCCGCAGCAGAGCGGGTCGACGACGGGCATCGTCACCGACTCGACCTCCCGTGGACCCAGCGACCGGGCGTTTCTCCTTGGGGGCGAGACGTCGCTGCGGATCGACTACGGGTGGCCCGACGACGACGGCGCCAAGCTGATCCGGCAGTACCTCAGCGGCGGGCCGCCGCGGAGCGTCTTCTTCGACAGCGGCGTCACGCTCCGCGCCCGCGTCTTCGGCGACGGCAACGGGACGCTGTTCCGCTTCGCCGTCGACGACGGAACCGGCGGCGCCCACGAGGTGAGTCCCTGGACGGCCGTCGACTGGTACGGCTGGCGCGACGTGACGTGGGACCTCGACGCCGACGGGTTTGGCACCTGGATCGGGAACGGCTCCTGGGACAACCCCTCGACCCTCCGCTTCGACTCGTTCCAGCTCAGCAGCGACGGCACGACGCCCCGGTTTGGCGAGCTCTACGTCGACGACTTCGCCTTCCTCCGAGGCGGCAACGTGGCGTCGGACGGTGGCCCCGAGGCGGAGGCGCTCGTGGTGGGCCTGGCCCGTCCGAATCCGTTCCGCGACCAGACCGAGATCGGCTTCTCGCTCGGCGCGCCCGCCTCGGTGACGGTCCGAGTGTTCAACGCGATCGGGCATGAGGTGGCGGTGCTGGCCGAGCAGGCGACGTACGCCGCAGGCATGCACACGCTAACCTGGGACGCCCAGGGACTTGCCTCGGGGGTCTACGTCGCCCGCGTCGACGCCGCGGACGAGACGGCGACGATCCAGATGGTGCTGACGCGGTAGCCGGCCGCGCACCGAGGCGGACAGGATCGAATCAAGGACGTCCCGATTTGATCTCTGAACCAACCGCTCGGCTGGCGGCGTCAGCCCTCCCCGGCCTCCTCCAGCACGAGGGCCACGAGCCCCGCCCCGAGGTGGTACCCCGACGCGATCAGCCGCTCGATCACCGGGCGGAGGACCGGGACCAACCCCTCCCGCTTGGCGAGTGCGAGCACGCCGAGCGTCCCGATCACGCCGACCCCGAGCCCCCTCGCACATGCCCGCGCCGGGCGGTCGTCCAAGACGGCCGCGACGCCGGGCCGTGCCAGCGCGTACGAGAGCGCCGCGCTCTCCCCTGGCCCGAGGTCCCATGCCGCGACGACCGGGGCTACCGTGACAGCCGGGAACGGCGACCCACGGGCGGCCTCGACCCAGAGCCGAGCCGGGTCGCCAGCATCACCGGCCGCGACTTCGGCAGCGACAGCCTCCGGGACCACGGCCTGGACGCCCAGTCGGTCCGGGAGGTCGAGGAGCCCGGCTCGCCCGAGCGCGATCAGCGGAGAGGTGTCGAAGACCCACCGACGACCCCGTTCAGCCGCGACCGTCTCCGCGCCGTCCGGCATGCTCAGAGGCTCCTCAACTCCTCCCGGAGCTCGTCCTCCGTCAACTGGAAGGCCGAGACCCCGTAGCGGTAGAGGGCGTCGTGGAACGCCTGGCGGCTCAACCCCGCGATCTCGGCGGCCTTGCCCTGCGAGACCCGGCCGGCCTCGTACCACTTGACGGCGGCGGCAATGCGCAGTTCGCTCACGAACGCCTCGGGCGTGGCCCGCAGAGCGGAGAAGACGCTCTCAGGGAGATCAAATTGAACAGTGACAGGCATGGTGAGAAAGGTACGGCGGTCGACTTTTGAATGCCCCGAGGAGGGAGCGTGTGCCTCGCTGCCGCTCAGGAACCGAGCGAGAGGCCGCGTCCGCACGAGACGGCCGTCAGCGCGTGGGAACGACAACCAGAGTCACTGCAGCCCGCTTCGGTGACGGGTTAAGCATTCAACTCGATTGGGGCACAATAGGCGGGTGCACACTGATACCAGATCGCTAGGTTAGTACTCCACTCAACCCCGCGACGATGGCCTACGCGGCCCTGCCAGAGATCACCGACGACACCGACCACCTGCGCCGCCAGCTCCGCGCTGAACTCGACCCCGAGCGCAAACGCCGCCTCCACGCCCTCGTCCTCCTCGCAACCGGCCAGGCCAC
>JBCCQJ010000342.1:0-4320 GCA_039024395.1 Bacteroidota bacterium
ACGCCCTCGGCCTGCTCCAGCCCGAACGCGTCTTCATCCAGCCATCCCCGAGGCGGGTCGGGGTGGACCAGGGCGAGGAGCGTGTCGCCCTGAACGAACGCCCGCGCCTCGCCCGAGGCGGCGGCCGAGCGGACCGCCCCAGCGACGTCGCCCTCGCGCACGAGCCAGCGGCCGTTGACGAACAGCGTCGCACCTCTGAGGTCGGATGCCGCCTCGGGGTGCTCGTTCGCGGTCACGCCCCGGACCGCCGCCCGCGTGTGGAGCACGAGGCGGTCGGCCGCGAACCCCGAGGCGGCCGAGTCGAGGAGCGTCCGCGCGCCGACGCGGAGGTCGAAGGCCGCGCGCGTGAGGGCGAGCGGGGCGAGGTGCACGACGCGGGCGTCCTCGAACACACAGAGCGTCATCGGGAGGGGAAATCGGCAGAGGGGCGGGACAGGGTACGCCGCGTCTGCGTCTCTGTCCCCGCCCTCGCCGACGCAGGGCGCCCTTCTTCTCCCCCCTCGCTTGGACTCTCTCACGCAAGTCGCCCTCGGGGCCGCCGTCGGCCACGCCGCCGCCGGGCACACCCTCGGCCGCCGCGCCCTCCTCCTCGGGGGCATCGCCGGCACGCTCCCCGACCTCGACATCCTGGCCTACCCGTTCCTGGACCCCGCCGGCGAGCTGCGCTTCCACCGCGGCCTGACGCACGGGTTGCTGTTCGCCTTCTGGGCGGGTCCGCTCTTCGGGGCCCTGGCGTGGCGATTCGCCCGGTGGCGCGGCCTCCCCGAGGCGGCGGGCGCGGGCACCTGGACACCCTACGCGGCCGTGTTCTTCTGGGGCTTCCTCACGCACGCGCCGCTCGACGCGTTCACGGTCTACGGCACGCAGCTCCTGGCGCCGTTCTTGAACACGCCGTACGCCGTGTCGAGCGTGTTCATCATCGACCCGCTCGTGACGGTGCCGCTCCTGATCGGGCTGGCCGTGGCGCTGTGGGCGGGCTCGCGGCCGGTCGGGCGGAAGGCGGTCGCGGTCGCGCTGGCGGTGATGACGGTCTACCTCGGGTGGAGCGTCGGCGCGCAGGCACAGGCGCGGAGCACCGTCGAGGCGGCGTACGCGGCGCGCGGCGTCGTGCCCGAGCGGATGCTCATCGGGGCCGGACCGCTCACGACGCTCTGGTGGCGCGGCATCGCCGCGCACGGCGGGCAGGTCGAGGCGTTCTCGGTCCACCTCCTCGATCCCCCCGAGGCGGTCGAGTTCGGGCCGGCGATGCAGCCGGCCGACCTGCCGCCCGCGCTGGCCGAGAGCCGGACCGGGCAGACCCTCGACTGGTTCTCGCGCGGGTGGCTCGTGCGCGTCCCCGACGCCGCCTCGGGGCCGGGCGAGGTCGTCGTGGCCGACCCGCGGTTCGGGCGCGTGGGGCAGGGCGAGGACGCGCCGTTCGTGTTCTCGTGGACCATCGAGGAGGCGCCGCCGTTCGCCTTCGAGCAGCGCTCGGTCGAGGGCGTGAGCGCGGACGTGTTCGGCGAGATTTTGAGCCGCATCCGGTTCCGGAATCCCGCCTCGGGGGCGGGGACCACGGACGGCAGACCATGAACCGCCTCGGGGGACGGTAACCGCGAGCCTCCCTGAGCGTCCTCTCCATGTCGGCGCGGGCCCCGAGGCGGAGCGCTCGGTATCGGTCCCCATCCCGTCGTCCGTGGTCTGTGGTCCGTCGTCCCTGCCCGGACCCCGAGGCGGGGCCGCCCGTACCATCTCCGATCCCTCTCCCGCCTCTCCCTCGCCATGAAGTTCTTCATCGACACCGCCGTCCTCGACGAGATCCAGGAGGCCGCCGACATGGGCGTCCTCGACGGCGTCACCACCAACCCGTCGCTCATGAAGAAGGTGGGCGTGCAGGACTTCCACGGCCACATCGCCAAGATCTGCGACATCGTCGACGGGCCGGTCTCGGCCGAGGTCACCGCGACCGACTACGAGGGCATCCTGGCAGAGGGCCGCGAGGTGGCCCAGATCGCCGACAACGTGGTCGTGAAGGTGCCGCTCATCCTCGACGGCATCAAGGCGATCAAGACGTTCAGCCAGGAGGGCATCGCGACGAACTGCACGCTGTGCTTCTCGCCCACGCAGGCGCTGGTCGCGGCGAAGGCCGGAGCGACCTACATCAGCCCGTTCATCGGCCGCCTCGACGACATCTCGACGAACGGGATGGAGCTGATCCGCCAGATCGTGCAGATCTACCTCACCTACGGCTACGAGACCGAGGTGCTGGCCGCGTCCATCCGCCACCCGATGCACGTCGTCGAGTCGGCCGAGATGGGCGCCGACGTGGCGACGATGCCGCTGGGCGTGATCAAAAAGCTCATCAAGCATCCGCTGACGGACAGCGGGCTCGAGAAATTTCTCGCCGACTGGGAGGCCCTCCAGGCCGCCGGCAACGGGCAGGCCAAGCAAGAGGCGTAGGTCGCTTCCCGCCTCGGGGTCGCCGGCCCCGAGGCGGCGCGTCTATCGTCCGCACCCCTGTCGCTCAGGGTCAACTCGATGGGGATACTCTACGTCCTCGCCAATCGCTCTCGACGCGAGAAGCTCTCGTTTGAGCACCTCGGGCTTGGGAAACGCAGTGAGTGGATTCTCAACCGGCCTGCCGCATCGGCCGCGACTCTGTACCTCATCGACTGCACCGGCGACGACGTTGCGTTTGTCGACGACATCGGCGGGTGGCCGTTTGAAGGTCCACACGACGACCTCGGCACATACCGCAATGTCACTCGAGAGGTGCTTGAGAAGATGGTCGCCCTCGACCTCGTTCGAGACCGCGATCCGGACTCGTTCGTCGACCATTGGGCGCCTCCCACCTCGACGACGCAGTAAAAGGGAAGGGTGAGCCAAGCCCCGAGGCGGCAGCTACCCACCGCGCGGCGACGGCCCCGGGATGAGAACAGCTCTGCACTCCCCGAGGCAGGTCTCGTCACGCATCGCGGCTTGTGCGAATCAGCAGAAGGGACTATGCTGTCGACACATCCGCCCTCGTCATCATGCTGAGATTCGCCTCCGCTTCCGCCCTTCTCATTCTCGCGCCAGTCGTCAGCGCGCAAGAGGCGCCGCAGCTTGGAGACGACGGCGTGTACGAGGTCGCCGAGGTCCAGCCCGCGTTGGTCGGCGGGCTCGCCGGACTCCACGAACGTCTCGTCTACCCCGAGGCGGCCCGCACGGAGGGCGTCGAGGGCATGGTCGTGCTTCAGTTCGTCGTCGACGAGGAGGGGGCGGTCGTGGACCCCGCTGTGCTCCGCACGCCGGACGACCGGCTTGCCGAGGCCGCCCTCACGGCCGTCGAAGGCTCCACGTTCACGCCGGGGCGCGTCGGCGAGCGCGCGGTGCCGGTCCGGTTCGCGCTCCCGGTGTCGTTCCGCCTCGGGGACGGCGAGGGTACAGAGGCACGCTCGGAGAGACGCGGACGGTCGGTGTTCTGGGACACCGAGTTCAGCGACAACGTCGACGCCCTCGTCGACCGCCGTGCGTCGAGTCAGGCGGGGCTCCGAGCCCGGGTCATGGGGCGCGTCGCGTACGGAGGGGAGGCGTTCGAGGGGCTTGCCCCGGGGTCCGCCGCCGTCCGGTTCACCGTCTCCCCGGAGGGCCGGGCGACGGAAATCGAGATCTCGGAGGCGTCGTCCCCCGTGGTCGAGCGGTTCGCCCGGTTCCAGATGCTCGCCGTGCGCTTCGCCCCCGAGGCGGTCGGCGAGGAGGCGACGGCGACCGTCACCGTGACCCGCGTCGGTCGGTAGGGGTACACGTCCCCGAGGCGGTCAGGCCTCGGCCGCCTCGGTGAGTGCTCGCGGTTGCTTCGCTTGAACCATGACCAGCGAGATCATCTTCCTCGTCTCCGACTCGCCCGAGGGCGGCTTCGAGGCCCGCGCGCTCGGCCACTCGATCTACACCGAGGCGGACACCCTACACCGAGGCGGACACCGAGGCGGCCCTCCGGACGATGGTCCGCGATGCCGTGGCCGTCCACTTCGACGAGGGTGAGCGGCCTACCGTGATCCACGTCGTCGCGTAGCCTTCTCTGTCATTCCAGCGCACGCGGGACCGCGTAGCGAAGACGCAGTCAATCCATGCGACGCATGAGCAGCGTGGAGAGGCCGGATGGGTCCCCGCCTTCGCGGGGATGATACCATTTCGGAGGCCTGGTGTCCGTATGCTGAGCAGTACCTGATCCGCTCCGCCATGTACCTCCGCTACGACGACCTCATCGCCGAGTCCCCCGATGACCTCCGCCGCATCGAGCGCCGGCACCGCGCCTCCCCCGTCGCCGTCCGGCTCAGAATGCTCCGCCTGCTCAAGACC
>JBCCQJ010000343.1:0-4317 GCA_039024395.1 Bacteroidota bacterium
CCTCCGGCTCGAACCGGGGCGCGGCCGGGTAGTCGGCGGCGTTGAAGGGCGCGTCGGCGAAGACGAGCGGCTCGAAGTAGGCGCGCCACGCCTCCTGGTAGGCCTCGACGGCGTCGAGCGCCTGCTGCTGCTGGGCGTCGCCCGTGCCGGCGAGGTCGAGGAAGGCCGCGTGCGCCAGGATCGACGGCGAGAGCGCGCCGACGGTGCGGACGAACCCGGCCTGCCGCGCGCGCTGCTCGGCGAACTGCGCCACGATCGGCTCGACGGCCTCGGCCACCGCGGCGTCGCGGGCGATCGCGAGCACGGCGAACGACTCGCTCGCCTCGGCGTCCATCGCCTCGGCCATCTCGGGGTGGTCGGCGAGGAACTGCGCCACGGGCTCGGTGCCGCGCTGGGTGGCGTCGGCCTGGGCGGTCCGCGTGGCGGCCACGAAGGCGGCGCGCGTGGGCGCCGGGTGCACCTGCCCGGCCAAGAGCGTCACCGCCGCCGGAAACACGACGCCCAAGCCGAGCCAGCACACCGCCAGCACGACCGCGTTCGCCGCGGCCGACCGGCCCCGGGCGTCGACGGCCGCCGCCAGCCCCAGCCAGAACAGGCCGTACAGCAGCGCGGCGGCGGTCCACAGCGCCCACCGCCCCAGCCCGCCGCCGGCGAGCGCGAAGCCGGCCGCCGTCGCCGCGACCACCAGGAGCGCCAGCAGCCCGCCGCGGGCGAGCAGCTTGCCGGCCACGAGCGTCCGCCTCGGGAGCGGCTGCGCGAGCACGAGCCGCAGCGTCCCCCGCTCGCGCTCCGAGGCGGTCAGGTCATAGCCCAGCGCCAGCGCCACGAGCGGCAGCAGGTAGAGCAGCACGAAGGCCAGGTCGAAGGCGCCGGCCGCGAGGCGGAGCGGGCTCGTGAGCGCGTCGCTCGTCCCGATGGCCACGCGGTTGCCGGCGGTCACGTGATGAGCGGCCGGGTAGAGGTCGGCCTGGCCCACGGCGAGTGCCGAGAGCGGCGTCGGCTCGGTCGTCACGTCGCGACCGTAGTACATGCTGACGGTGTAGGGCGCGCGCGCCGCCGTCCCGAACTCGTCGAGCGAGCGGCCGTCGGCACGCATGGCCCGTTCGGTCGAGTCGGCCTCGGCGCGCAGGCTCGCCCAGTGGTCGGCATCCGCCGCCGCGATGGCGCGCGAGGCCTCGGTCCGCTCCGCGCGGAGCCCGAGGCCGGAGGCGAGTGCGTAGGCCGTCGCGGCGGCGAAAAGCAGCGTCGCCCACAGCGCCGTACGGTCGGCACGGAGCAGCCGGGCCTCGGTGCGAGCGATGGTCAGAAGGGGAGAGGGCATCGGGAGGCGGGGCTAGCGGGCGTCGAGCGGCATCCGGGCGACGGCTGCGGGCACGGCGACCGCGAGCCCGACGAGCCAGAGGCCCAGGAACCCGAGGGCGAGCCCGTGGCCGCCGAGCGCCCACCCGGCGCTCGGGGCCTCGTAGGTGAAGGGCGGGATTTCCGTCCAGAGCTCCTCTCCGGCGATGTACTCGCGGTCCCACTCGCCTCCGGGCGCGGCGTTGTCGATCAGGTCCTGATTGAGCGCCTGGACGTAGTCGTAGCGGTAGGCCTCGGCGGCGTCGGCGAAGTGGCGGTGGTGCCGGTAGTCGGTCCCGGTGAGCGCCGTCGAGAGCGGCGCGACGGCCAGCAGGGGCGCCACGACGGCGCCCGCCTGGGCGACGCGGCCCTGGCCCTCGAACCCGTCGGCGAGCCGGACGAAGAGGTCGCGGTAGCCCGCCGTCTCGATCCGCTCGCCCTCGTAGAGGCGCACGGCCATGATGTTGACCGAGAGGGAGTCCACCGTCGAGACGCCCTCGGCAGCGAGGAGGCTGTCGGACACCGTCTCCAGCAGGTCCGGCCACGACAGCTCGCCGACGGCGTCGACGCCCTCGGCGAAGGCCTCGGGCGTGAGGCCGGGATGCACGCGCTCGGCCACGTCCGCCGCCAGCCGGGGCGCGACGAACCCGTTCGCGAACCAGAACCCGAGCAGGATCAGGAGCGCCGACCGCGGCGACCGCGCCAGCGCGCTCACGAGCAGCGACACGCCCACGAAGACGGCGAAGTAGGCCAGGTAGACGACCGCCAGGAGCGCCACGCGCGGCAGGCTCCACGCCGCCGCCTCGGGGGGCGCGAAGAGCGCCATCGCGACCGCGCCCAGGACCGCGGCCGGGACCAGGACGAGCGCCAGCGGCGCGGCCGTCCCCAGCGCCTTGCCCGCCGCCAGCGCCCGCCGCGGCACGCCCTGGCTGAGGAGCGGCCGGAGCGTGCCCCGCTCGCGCTCGCCCGCGAACGCCCCGAACGTGAGCAGCACCACGAGCAGCGGCACCAGCCACTGCAGCACCGCCGCCGCCGTCAGCTCCCCGAGGCGGGCCGACGCCGAGGCGTCCTCGGCCGGCCGGTAGCGGGCGTCCTGGATCGCGTGCCCCTCCATGAACAGGGCGACGCCGGTGTAGGCCGTCACCCCGCGGTCGACGGCCAGCAGCGGCGTGACGGGCTTGAAGGCGTAGTTGCCGAAGTGGGCCGCCGAGTGCGGGTTCTTGTCGTCCTGGCCGGTCCACACCGCGCGGTCCGCCTCGGCCGCCTCGGTGTGCTGCGCTGCGAGGCGCTCGGTGTGCAGCCAGCCCGTCACGAGGGCGCCCCCGAGGAGGACGAGGACGGCGGCGGTGGCCCACCAGAAGCGCCCGTCGCGGAGCGTCTCGGCAGCCTCTTTGCGTGCGATGGTGAGCGTCATGGGAGGTCCGGTGCAGTGGACAGGAGGACGGGGCGCAGGTCTGGGGTCACGCCGCGTAGTTGGCCGCGGCCTGGTCCCAGTTGACGACGCTCCACCAGCGATCGAGGTACTCGGCCCGCCGGTTCTGGTAGCGGAGGTAGTAGGCGTGCTCCCACACGTCGACGCCCAGCACGGGCACGAAGCCGAAGGCGTGCGGCGGGTCCTGCTCCGTCGTCTGGATCACCTGCAGCGCGCCCTCCGCGTCGCGGACCAGCCACGCCCAGCCGCTCCCGAACACGCCCGTCGCGGCGTCGGCGAACCGCTGCTTGAAGGCGTCGACCGACCCGAAGTCGCGCGCGATGGCGTCGGCCAGCGGACCCGACGGCTCGCCGCCGCCCGGCCGCATCATCGACCAGAACAGGGCGTGGTTGAGGTAGCCGCCGCCGTTGTTCAGCACCGCGAGTCGCACCGCCTCGGGGAGGGCGGGCACGTCGCGGAGCAGCTCGATCAGGGGTTGCTGCTGGAGGTCGGGCGCGCCTTCGAGGGCGGCGTTGAGGTTGTTCGTGTAGCCCTGGTGGTGGCGCCCGTGGTGGACCCGCATCGTCTCGGCGTCGATGGCCGCCTCGAGGGCGTCGGGCGCGTAGGGCAGGTCGGGCAGCGCGTACGGGTAGACGGCCGAGGCCCCGGGGGCCGCGACGGCGAGGTCGAACGAGGTGCCCGGACCCGCAGGCACGACGCGCCGAGCCGCACCGGGCGGGTCCGTCGTCTGCGGTCGGCCCGTCGTCTGCGGCGGGTCCGTGCTGGGTTCGGTGGCGCACCCCGGGGCGAGGGCGGTTCCGGCGACGCCTGCCGTGCCGGCGAACAGGAACCGCAAGATGCGGCGGCGGGGGAAGAGGAGAGGTCTCATCGTGTCTCTGACAAGGGGGATGGAGAGTGGGGCGGCCGTGGGCGCTCGGCCGGAGGGCCTCGAACTCGTCGTGAGATCAGGCCGAGACGGGGGCCTCTGCGCCGCGGACGTGGCCGAGGTAGAGGGCTTCGAGGTCGGTCGCGTGCAGGGCCTCCGGCGCGACCTCCTCGCGGAGACGGCCGTCGACCAGCACGCCGACGCGGCTGGCCGTGTCCTTGACGCGGAACAGGTCGTGCGTCGCCATGAGCACCGCCGCGCCGTCCTCGGCCAGCCGGCGCACGAGGCCCGAGAACTCCACCGAGGCGGACGGGTCGAGGCCGCTCGTCGGCTCGTCGAGCAACAGCGCCTTGGCGCCCTTGGCGAGCGCGAGCGCGACGCCCACCTTCTGGCGCATCCCCTTCGAGTAGGTGCCGGCGCGTCGGCCGTGGGCCTCGCCCTGGAGCCCGGCCCGGTCGAGGAAGCCGGCGAGGTCCGCCTCGGAGAGGTCGTGCGTGGCCATGAGCACAGCGGCCCCGTCGCTGGCCAGCCGCCGGACGAGGTCCGAGAATTCGACCGACGCTGAGGGGTCGAGGCCGCTCGTGGGCTCGTCGAGCAGCAGCGCCTGCGCCCCTTTGGCGAGGGCGAGCGCCACGCCCACCTTCTGGCGCATGCCTTTCGAATAGGTCCCCGCACGGCGGCC
>JBCCQJ010000344.1:0-4305 GCA_039024395.1 Bacteroidota bacterium
AATGGCACCGAGGCGGTCGCCGCGTCGTCCCTCGATGGTGGCACCGTCGTCATGCGTCCACGAACGCGGTCGCGATCGCCCCGAGGAGGTCGCCGCGCGTGGTCGTGCCGTCCGCCTCGGGGAGGTCGTGCGACACGCCGACCTCGCTGGCGTTGACGGCCCAGCGCTGAGCGTCCGCCCCGGTGACGGGCGCGTCGAGGTCGAGGTCGGTGGGATCGTCGACGCCCAGGACGCCCTGGAGCGCGAGGTGCTGGACGGCCGCGAACATCTCGTGCTCCGGCCCGACGTCGTAGGCGATGTAGAGCTGGCAGCCGGCGTCCACGAGCGCGCGCTGCACCGAGGCGGTGTCGTCGAGGTGGGGCGCGCGGCCCGCCGCGGTGGCGGTCGCGGCGAACGCGCCGATGGCCTGCCCCATCAGCATGCACGGCGGCTGGAGCCGCGTCGAGCCGTTGATGATGTGCGTCACCGCGATCGCCTTCTCGCCCACGAGCACGCGGTCGTCCTCGCGTGGGAACAGGACCTCGGCCGGGATCTGGTACGGCGCCGCCGGCGGGTAGCCCTCGATGAGGCGCTGGTCGGGCGGCAGGTGGTGCTCGGCGTGGTGGTGGTCGAGGAAGTAGTCGCCGACGGCGATGCTCGTGGGCTGGACCGGCGCGCGCGGGGCGTCGCCCTGCGCGACCACGTCGTCCTGCACCATCACGTGGTCGTTCACGAGCCGCCGGCACTCGCGGATGTAGGGGATCGGCGGCAGGTGGTTGGCCGTCGGGTACTCGTCGGTCGCGATCTGCCACTCGGGGTGCCCCAGGTCGGTCTGCATGTAGCGGATGAACTGGAGCGTGTGGAGACGCGACGCCGCGAGGTGCTGCTCGCGGTAGAACCGGTCCTCGAAGAACGTGACCGGCGCCGGGAAGTCGTTGGCGTGGTGGGGCCAGTTGAGGAGCACCTTGTCGTTCGGGAGCGCGGCGTAGGTGATGAAGCTCTCCCAATCGTTGAGGCCGTGGCCGAGGACCTCGGGGTCGGGCGTCGGGCAGTCCTCGGTCGTCGAGCACTCGAACCAACGGTCGTGGTAGCGCTGCTCGACGGGCGTGATCGCGGGCGCCGTCGCGCCGGGCTGGCGGACAAGCGTGGCGGCATACGTGAAGTCCTGGATCCGGAGGTCGGCCTCGTCGGGACCCGCGCTCTCGCCGGTCTCGTCCCGCGCCTCGCGCCCGAGGCGGTACGGCAGCCCGGCGAGTTTCAGCCCGTCGCCGTACTCGTCGGCCATCACCACGACCGGCGCGGCGTGCTCGCGGGTCGTGCCGTCAGCGTGGCGGACCGTCAGCCGCCGCATCTCGCCCTCGCGCGCGAACCCGGTGGCGTCCGCCTCGGTGGCGAACGTCAGGCGGCCGGCCTCGACGAGCGGTGCGGCGATGTCCTGCAGGAACTGGTGGCCCACGTGCGGCTCGTAGCAGTAGAGGCTGATCCAGCCCGTGAACAGGGCGTCGTAGCCGCCGTAGCGCGCGGCCAGCGTCTCCCGGAACTCGTGGATGAGCCCGCCGCCGGCGCCGTACTTGTTGCCGTCGAGGGCGCTCACGCCGGCGGCCGTCATCATGCCCCCGATCCACGGGCTCGGCTCGACGACGGTCACCGTCGCCCCCATCCGCGCCGCCTGCACGGCGGCCCCGAAGCCGCCGCACCCGGCGCCGTAGATGAGTACGTCCGCCTCGGCGGTGGGCACCCCGCTCCACGCCGGCCCGAAGACGAGCGTCGGCGCGACGGTGAGGCTCGAGGCGGCCCCGAGGCGGGTCAGAAAGTCACGGCGTTGCATCGGTTTGCGGAGTGGGTTTTTCCGACGGGTCTCGGCATGTGTCCCCCGAGGCGGTCCGCCCCGACGTCCGCCGCCTCCGGGAGAGAGACGACGGACGACAGACCACGGACGACGGCCCGAGAGTGCTCGCCTCGGAGCCGACCGCCTCGGTGCCAACGAGTCTCCTCCACCCAGCGGGGGGAGTCCGGGAGGGGGGCGACGAATCCAGCATGGCACTCAGCCCCGAGGCGGCTGCCCTCCGAGGCAGGGTCCCCTCACCCTGTCCCTCTCCCCGGGGGAGAGGGGACGTCGTCGCGACCGCCGCGGGGCCTCCGAGGTGGCGTGCTCGGATCCGTCCACCCCCCCTGGCCCCTCCTGTCCAGGAGGGGGACTCGCTCTCTGGCACTCTGCCGGGGGCGTGAGCGTGGCGGCGGGCGAGACAGGCGGCAGGTCGAGGAGGCACGGGCAGCAGCGAGGCTAGGCGGGGACCTCGGCGGCCTCCGAGGCGGCGGGCGCGGACGAGAACGGCTCGGTGCGGAGGTTCCGGTACCACACGAGGTAGAGCCCCAGCGAGAGCACCCCGAGGAGGGCCAGAAGCACGAAGAACTGGTCCCACCGCTTCGTCACCATCGCCATTGGCGTCAGGAACAGGACGAGCTGCCACGGGACCGCGATCAGGATGCCGGCGATGTCGCGGCGCGTCTCGGTGCGGATGTCGGCCCGGAGCGCGGGACTGAGCGCCGTCCGGACCGGCCCCCACAGCCCGAACGGCCGCGTGCGCGACACGAACTCGCGGAGCGTGCCCGCCTCGGTGGGGGTCGTCAAGAGCGTGATCGCGACGCACGCCGCGAGCGTCCCGCCGAAGGCGACGAAGAAGGTCTGCAGCTCGGGCAGGTCCGGGAAGATCAGCCGCTGGCCGATCGCGAGCACCATGCCGGCCGCCGTGCCGCCGGCGTAGCCGTAGCCGTTGAACCGCCACCAGTACCACCGGAGGAACTGCGGCACGATGAGCCCCACGCCCAGCCCCAGCGTGAGCCAGCCCCAGAGGTCGTTGAGGCTCTCGAAGAGGAACACGAAGGCCGTCCCGGACACCACGATCGCCACCGAGGCGGCACGCCCGTGCCAGACGAGGCGCTTGCCGTCCGCCTCGGGGTTGACGAACCGCTGGTAGAGGTCCTTCACCCAGTACGCCGCGCCCGCGTTGACGACCGAGTCGAACGTCGACATGGCCGCCGCGATGAGGCCGGCCACCATGAGCCCCTTCAGGCCGACGGGGAACAGCTCCATCAGGACCGTCGGGAGGACCGCCTCGGGGTTGGCGATCACCTCGCCCTGGGCGCCGTAGCTGATGCCCATGATGGCGATGGCCGCGATGAAGGGCCAGCGGAAGGCGAGGAGAAGGATCCAGAACAGGCTCAGGAGCCCGGCCTCGCGCTCGTCCTTGGCCGCGTAGAACCGCTGGATGATGTAGCCGCCCGGCGCGCTCATCCCGTCGACGACCGACCGGAAGAGGTAGAACACCACGACGAGCCCCAGCAGGTTGTACTGGCTGTACGACCCCGGCAGGTCGAGCGTGAGCGAGGGCACGATGTCGGTCCACGCCTCGCGCGTCGTGGGGATCGTCTGGAAGGCGCCGTCGCCGAGCGGCACCGACACGTCGAACGTGGCCGGGATGTCGTAGGTCAGCATCACGCTCGCGACCACGTACACGATGACGCCGCCGATCAGCACGCCCTGGAACACGTCGGTGTAGACGACGCCGTAGAGCCCGCTCGTGATCGTGTACACGGACGCGAGGCCCACCATGACCAGCGTCGCCACGTCGGGCGAGATGTCGAGGATCGTGCCCAGGAAGAGGCCCGCGCCGGCGGCGAAGTAGGTGACCACCCAGACGGCGAACACGAGGTTGGCGACGGCCGCCAGCACGCGCGCCGCCTTGCCCTGGTCGCCGTCGCCGAAGCGGAATTCCATCCACTCGGCCGTCGTCATCACGTTCGCGCGGCGGTTCCACTTGCCCATGAACACCATGAAGAAGGCCATCACGAGCACCACACCGCCGCGGATCTCGATGTAGAAGCCGTCCATGCCGAGCGCGTAGACGAGGGCCGCGATCACCATCGTCCCCGAGACGTCGAGGTTGGAGGCCATGCCGCTCGCGCCGAGTGCCCACCACGGCATCTCGTTGTTGCCCAGGAAGAAGCCGTCGATGCTCTGCGACGCCCGCCGTTGCGCCCACAGCCCCACGCCCATCATGGCGGCGATGTACACACCGATGATGACGAGGTCGATCGTGTGCATCGGTCAGCGAGAGAGGGGAGCCCCAGCGACGCGAGCCGCCTCGGGGCGAGACCGCGAATCACGGACCGCAGACCACGGACGACCAACCGCAGACCGCTGACCGCCTCGGAGCCCACCGCCTCGGAGCCCACCGCCTCGGTGCCAACGAGTCTCCTCCCCCCAGCGGGGGGAGGCCGGGAGGGGGGCGAGATCGAGGAACCGCCTCGGTGGACTCGTGGGGG
>JBCCQJ010000345.1:0-4267 GCA_039024395.1 Bacteroidota bacterium
AATCCCCCCACATTCCGTCATTCCCGCGCAGGCGGGAATCCATACGGCGCCGATTCTGAGCACCCTCGCATGGATCCCCGCGTTCGCGGGGATGACTTTGTGGGAGGGAAGCAGCCGCGAGAGAAGAACTTAACAGCCCTGCCCCCGCTGGGGGGAGGAGATGTGGTTTGGGCCGTTCCGCCATCTCTGAGCCTGTCCTGCACCAAGATGGTCGGCCCCGAGGCGGAGCCTCCGACGACGACCGCTCCGGCGGCGGTCGGCCGTCCGCGGTCGGCCGTCATCCTGAGTCCGTCGGCAGCGGTCCGTCGTCCGTGGTCCCCTTCCCCCGAGGCGGTCTTCGAACGAAGGCGACAGCCGTGCGAAGTTTTTCGCCGTACTCTACAGCGTGGTCTCGGTCCGCCCCCTGCTCCACGCCGCGGCCGTGCTGACGCTCCTCGTCAGCACGCAGGGCGCGCTCGTGATCCAGGGCGTCTTCGCGCTCCGGCAGGACCACATCGCCGAGCACATCTGCGAGAACCGGCACGACCCGGACTCGGAGTGCGAGGGCATGTGCTTCTTCGAGAAGCGCATGGAGCACCACCACGGCCACGAGGACGAGGCCCCGAAGGCCGTCCTCACCGCGCCGACGCTGACCGCGGTCGCCGTCCCCGAGGCGGTCGTGCCGCCGGACCGCTGGCAGGAGGCCGCGACGCCGGGCATGCGGCCCGGGCTGGGCGAGAGCCCCGGTGTAACCCCGGACGTGTTTCATCCGCCTCGGAGAGCGTAGGGTCTGCACAGATCCCTCGGCGCAGCCAACGCCCGAGGGCCTGGGCAGGCCTCTCCTCCGCCGGTCTGCGCCGCCTCGGTGCAGAGACCTGGACGCCCCATGCGTCTGCGTGACCGTGCCGTGTGCGCGGGTCGCGCGGTCGCGGTACGCGGCGGTCTCTGCATGACGGCCTCTCCCCGCGTGCCTCCCCGAGGAGGCCGCGCAGAGGACATTGCCCCCGAGGCGGGCGCCGGTGTGTCGCCGGGTCGCGACGTGCGACCTGCTCTGCCCCCTGTGCTCCCCGTTTTTCATGTCCCGCACCCTCTGGGGCGCCGCGCTCGTCGCGCTGGCGCTCTCTGCCGCCCCGCTGGCGGCCCAGACGTTCTCCGGGCGCGTCCTCGACGCCCAGACCGACGCCCCGCTCCCGGGCGTCACCATCCTCGCCGACGGCACCGCGCTCGGCACCACGACCGACGCCGACGGCGCGTTCACTCTCGACCTCGGCACCGCCTCGGCGTCGCTCACGGCCTCGTTCGTGGGCTACCTCACCGAGACCGTCGCCGCGCGCGCCGGCGAGGCCGTCACGTTCCGCCTGCGCCCGGCCACGACCGACCTGCAGCCCGTGGTCGTCACGGCCGGGCGCTCGGCGCAGGCCCGTGCCGAGGCGCCGATCGCGGTCGCCGCGATCTCGGCGGCCGACCTCCAGGCGACCAAGCCGAACCTGCTCTCCGAGGCCCTCAACCGCGCGCCCGGCGTGCTGATGGTGGATCTGGGAAATGAGCAGCACGCGATGGCGATCCGCCAGCCGATCTCGTACAAGCCGCTCTTCCTCTACCTCGAGGACGGCGTGCCGATCCGGCCGAGCGGGCTGTTCAACCACAACGCGCTGATCGAGGTCAACCAGGCCGGCGTGGAGCAGATCGAGATCGTCCGCGGGCCGGGCTCGGCGCTCTACGGGGCCGGCGCGATCGGCGGCGCGGTCAACTTCGTCACGCCCCGAGGCGGCACCGCGCCGCGCGCGAGCGCCGCGCTCCGCGGCGGCGACATCGGCTACGGCCGCTTCGACGGCCAGGCCTCGGGCCAGGTCGAGGGCGTCGACCTGTTCGTGGCCGGCTACGGCGCCCGCCAGCGCGACGGCATCCGCGAGCACTCGGACTACGACAAGCTCTCGCTAACCGCCCGCGCCGACGCCCGCCTCGGGGCCGCGACGCGGCTCACGGCGACGGCGTCGCTGAACAACCTCACGACCGACACCGACGGCTCGCTCGACAGCACCAACTTCTTCGGCAACGGGCTGACGAGCCTGCAGACGTTCACGAACCGGGAGGTCCGCTCGGGCCGCGCCGCGCTCCGCCTCGACCACGTCTGGGGCTCGACGCAGCGGACGTCGGTGACGGCGTTCGGGCGCGCCAACCGGGTCGGCCAGAACCCGCACTACCGGCTCCGGATCAGCGGCGACGACCCGTCGCAGGCGACGGGCGAGGTGAACGACAACGCGTTCCGGAGCCTCGGCCTGATGGCGCAGCACGAGGCGGACCTCGGGCCGGCGCGCGTGCTCGTCGGCGGCCTCGGCGACTGGACGCCGGCGTCGTACGTGGCCGAGCTGACGCGCGTGACGCGCGACGCTGCCTCGGGGCAGTTCCTGAGCTTCACCGAGACCGACTCGCTGCTGACCGACTACGACGTGACGCTGGGCAACCTGGCCGCGTACGGGCAGGTCGAGGTCGAGCCGGTGCCGCGCCTCCGCCTCGTGGCGAGCCTCCGCTACGACCGCGTGCGCTACGACCTCGACAACGCGCTGCCGCCGGGCTCGTTCTCGGGCGCCGCCGACCGGGCCGACACGTTCAGCCGGCTCACGCCGCGCGTGGGCGTCGTCTACGCGGTCACGCCCGAGCGCGGGGTCTACGCCAACGCCAGCCAGGGCTTCCTGCCCCCCGAGGCGGGCGAGCTCTACCGCGGCGTGCAGGTGCCGACGCTGCGGCCGGCCGTGTTCAACTCGGTCGAGGCGGGCGCCTTCGGGCGCTTCTTCGACGGCCGCCTCGCGCTCGACGCCGCCGTCTACCGGATGGACGGCGACGACGAGATCGTGACGGTCCGCCTGGCCGACGGCAGCCGCGTCGACCGCAACGCGGGCCAGACGCGCCACGAGGGCATCGAGTACGCCGTGACGGTGCAGCCCGACGCCGTGTGGAGCCTCCGCCTCGGGGGCACGAACGCGCGGCACGAGTATGTCGAGTTCGTAGTCGACGAGCGCGAGGGCCGCGAGACGCGCTTCGACGGCAACACGATGGACCGCGCGCCGGCCTTCGTGGCCAACGGCGAGGTGGCGGTCCGGCCGCCGTTCGCGCGCGGCCTCCGCCTCGCCGGCGAGGTGCAGCGCGTGAGCGGCTACTGGATGGACCCCCAGAACACGACGCGCTACGACGGCCACACGGTCGTCAACCTGCGCGCGCGCTACGCCGGGCCGGCGCTGCGCGGCCTCGAGCTGTGGGGGGCGCTCCAAAACGTGACCGACACCCGCTACGCCACCACGGCCGCCGTGTCGTTCGGGAGCCAGCGGTACTCGCCGGGGCTCCCGCGCTCGATCACGGTCGGTGTGGGCTACCGCCTGGACCGATGACCCGCCCTCCCATGCGCGTCCTCCCGATCCTCGCGCTCGCGGCCCTCGCCGCGTGCGCCGACGCGCCCGCCGGCCCCGCCTCGGGGCCGGGCGGGCTGCCCGCGGCCGACAACGCGGCCGGCCTCGCGCTCGCCGTCACCGAGGCGGGCGAGGTGGTGGCCTACGTCGACAGCACGAGCCGCCTCGTCGTCCGCGCCGGCGACGGCCCCGAGGCGATCGTCGCCGACGGGGCCGTCGGGTCGAACCCGCAGGCCGGCCCGCGCCTCGCCGTCACGTCCGACGGCGGCCTCGTGGTCGCCTACGTGGTGCAGCAGACCGTCCCCGGCCGGCGCTTCCCCGCCTCGGAACTGCGCGTCGCGCGGTCCGACGACGGCGGGCGGACGTTCGCCGAGGCGGTCCGTCCCCACCCCGACCCCGGCTTCCCGTCGGGCCACACGTTCCACAGCCTCGCGACGGGGCCGGGCGGGACGGTCTACGTGGCCTGGCTCGACGGCGTCGAGCGCGACCGCTACCGCCGGCAGCAGGCCGCGGCTCGCCTCGGGGAGCCCGCCCCCGCTCGCCCTGAGGCGGACGGCCCGCCGATGCACCTCGCGCACGAGGGCGAGGACCACAGCGGGTCCGGGCCGGAGCCGGGCACGCAGCTCGTCGTCGCCCGCTCGACCGACGGCGGACGCACGTTCGAGGCGCCCGTCGTGGTGGCCGACGGGACGTGCCAGTGCTGCCGGACCGACCTCCACGTCGCCGACGACGGAGCGGTCTACGTCGCCTGGCGCCACATCTTCGAGGACGGCGCGCGCGACATGGCGATCGCACGGTCCGACGACGGCGGCGCCACGTTCGGCGCGCCGGCGGTCGTCCACGCCGACGGGTGGGCCATCGACGGGTGCCCGCACGCCGGGCCG
>JBCCQJ010000346.1:0-4227 GCA_039024395.1 Bacteroidota bacterium
CGGGCTCTCGTCGGCGATCCGCTCAGCGATCGTCTCGCGGAGCTTGTGGTAGAACAGCGTCGCCGTGTTCTTGTTGACGCTCACCAGCTCGGCGGCCATGCGGGCGGTGGTCCCGGCGACGAAGTGCTCAATGAGCCGGAGTTGGGTCCGCCGGGGAAGGCGGCTCTTGCGTCGTCGGGTCATGGCGGAGGCTAAGCCACCCGACGCTTATCTGGGTCAGCCCCTAGCCGATTGCGACGGCACGCCGTGCCTTCGGGAATCCGAGGTCGAGGGGATGCCGAACGCGCTGCGACCGGTATCATGGCAACGTTGTTACACCGCCTCGTCCCACGTGTACCGCTCCTGTCTGCTGGGCCTCCTCTCGCTAAGCGTGCTGCTGGTTACCGGTTGCGACTCGCGCATCGAGACGCCTCGCGTCCTCGTCTTCTCGAAGACCGCCGAGTTCCGACACGGCTCGATCGAAGCCGGCCACGAGGCGTTCCGGCAGATGGCGGACGAACGCGGATTTGAGGTCCAGATCACCGAGAACGCGTCGTACTTCAACCCGGACACGCTCGCGACCTACAGCGCCGTCGTCTTCCTGAATACGACCGGCGACGTGCTCGACGCGGCCCAACAGACCAGCTTCCAGCGGTTCATCCAGGCCGGCGGGGGCTATGTGGGCATCCACGCGGCGTCCGACACCGAGTACGGCTGGTCGTGGTACGGCAGGCTCGCGGGCGCCTACTTCAACGGCCATCCAGCGGGCATCCGTCCCGCCGACATGACGGTGGCCGCTCCGTCGCACCCCTCCACTGAGGCGCTGCCCGCGACGTTCTCCTACACGGACGAGTGGTACGACTACCACACGTTCAATCCGGACGTGACCGTCGTGTTGACAGCGGACATGAGCGACGACCAGACGTCCGACCACTATTCGGAGGGCGCCTCCCATCCGGTGTCGTGGTACCACGAGTTCGACGGCGGCCGGGCCTTCTACACCGCTCTTGGCCACCCCGACGAGGGCTTCACCGACCCGACCTTTCTCGCCCACGTCTGGGGGGGGCTCGACTACGCGCTTGGCGACCGGCGCCCGCTCGACTTCAGCCGTGCGACCGTCGCCCCCGAAGCGAACCGGTTCACGCGCGTCGTCCTCGCCGACAACCTCTTCGAGCCAATGGAGCTGACGGTTCTCGAGGAGGGGCGGATTCTCTTCGTCGAACGCAACGGGGCGGTGTTCGTCCACAACGAAGCCGAGGGCTTGACTGCGCCGGCGGGTTCCCTCGCCGTCTTCCATCAACTCGAAGAAGGCCTCCTGGGCGTCGCCGCCGACCCGAGCTTCGCCGAGAACCGCTGGCTCTATTTCGCCTACTCCAGCCCCGAGGAGCCGGTCATCCAGATCGGCCGGTTCACGCTCACTGAGGCGGACACGCTGGACCCCGCCTCGGAGACGGTTCTGCTGGAGGTGCCCGTCGACCGGGACGCCGCCTGCTGCCACTTCGGGGGCTCGGTCGCGTTCGGGCCGGAGGGCAACCTGTTCGTCTCCATCGGCGACAACACCAACCCGTTCGCGTCGAGCGGCTTCGCGCCCATCGACGAGGGGGACGACCGTGGGCCGTGGGACGCCCAGCGCACGGCCGGCAACACCGACGACCTCCGGGGCGCGGTGCTGCGGATCACGCCACAGCCCGACGGCACCTACACGATCCCCGAGGGCAACCTCTTCCCCGACGGCGGCGGCCGGCCGGAGATCTACGTCAAGGGCACCCGCAATCCCTTCCGCATCTCGGTCGACGCCTTGACGGGCGACGTGTACTGGGGCGATGTCGGACCGGACGCCAGCAATCCAGACTCGACGCGCGGCCCGAAGGGCTACGACGAGATCAACCGCGCCCAGTCGGCGGGCTACTTCGGCTGGCCGTACGTCATCGCCGACAACAGGCCGTACCACGACTACGACTTCACCGCCAGCGTCGCCGGTACCCCCTTCGACATCGCAGGAGCGGTCAACGACTCGCCCCGAAACACCGGCGCGCGCACGCTGCCGCCCGCCCAGCCCGCTTTCATCTGGTACCCCTACGGCACATCCAGAGAGTTTCCGGAGATGGAGTCTGGGAGTCGCACGGCCATGGCAGGGCCGGTCTACCGCGCCCCCCGAGGCGGCCGGTCAGCGAGCGCCCTCCCCGACTACTACGACGGGCGCCTGTTCATCTACGAGTGGGGCCGCAGCTGGATCAGGACGGTGAAGACGTCGGAGGACGGCAGCTACCGCTACATGGAGCCGTTCATGCCAGAGACCGAGTGGGCGCGACCGATGGACATCGAGTTCGGGCCGGACGGCACGCTCTACCTCCTCGAGTACGGGCCCAACTGGAACGCCCGCAACGCCGAGGCCCGCCTCGTGCGCGTCGACTACAACGGCGACAACCGCCCGCCGGAGGTCCGCATCGCGGAGGCTACCGACGGGACGGTCGCCGGGGCGACGCCTTTCATCGTGACCCTCACCGCGGACGCCACCGACGCCGACCGTGACGACGTCGCGTTCGAGTGGGACCTCGGGGACGGCACCCGCGCCCGAGGCCCGTCGGTGACGCACACGTACGCCTCGACCGGGACCTACACGGCCGCGCTGACCGCCGACGATGGGCGAGGCGGCACCGGCACGGCAACGGCCGAGGTCCAGGTGGGCAACGCACCGCCCGACGTGCGCCTCACGCTCGGCCCGAACCCGTCGTTCTACTGGACCGGCGTTCCGGTCACCTTCGCCGTCGAGGTCACCGACGCCGAGGACGGCTCGGTCGGTCAGGGCATCGAGGCGGAGCGTGTCTCCTTCGCGATGCAGTACATGGCCCAGGGCGTCGCCGACACCGAGGTGGAGCGCGGGTACCTGGGCCTCCCGGTACGGGCCGCGGGCGAGTTGGCGATGGAGGCCTCCGACTGTGGCGCGTGCCACCAGAAGGCGGTCGTGTCGGCAGGTCCGAGCTACCTCCAGATCGCGGCGCGGTACCAGGGCCAGGACGTCGAAAGCCAGCTCGTGAGCAAGGTGATCAACGGCGGCGGCGGCGTCTGGGGGGATCGCGCGATGGCCGCGCACCCCCAGCTCACCGAGGACCAGGTCGGCGTGATGGTCCGCTACATCCTCGGCCTGGCCGACTCGTCGAGCATCGAGCGCCTGCCCCTGGCGGGGAGCGCCACCCCCGAGGCGGAGGCCGGCGCCGTGGGCCGCTACCTGCTGACGGCCGCTTACGCCGACCGGGGGGCCGATGGCGCCTCGGTGCTGACGCGGCGCACCACAGCCGTTCTCCGCAGCGCCCGGGTCCAAGCCGAGCACATGACCGGTCCGACCCGCGCGCGGCGCCAGGGCGCGTACACCGACGATCCGTTCAACCTCGGCTACACGATCGTGATCATCGGGGCGGTGGACGGCGAGTACCTCATCGTGCCTCAGGTCGACCTTCGGAACATCCAGGAGGTCACAGCGGAAGTGATCCGGAATCCGCTTCCGGGCGGCGCCGAGGGCGGCCGCATCGAACTCCGCCTCGGGGCGCCCGACGGCCCGGTGGTGGGCACGTTCGGCGAGGTCGTCCCGTCACCGGGCGGCGTCACCAAGCAGCGGGTCTCGGCCCAGCTCGACAACGTGCCGGCAGGACGGCACGACCTGTACGTCGTCTTCCACACCGAGCGGCCGAACGGAGTCATGGGGAACCTCGACTGGATCGAGTTCCAGCCCCCCCGCCCGTAGATCGCCTCTGGCACCGAGGCCGCCTACCCCGCCTCGGTGTGGGCCGCCTCGGCGAGCGGGACGACGACCTCGGCGACCGTCTCGGCCATCACCTGCTGGCCGGCCGGCGTCGGGTGGATGCCGTCGGGCTGGTTGAGGCGGGCGACGCCCGCGACGCCCTCCAGCAAGAAGGGCACGAGCGTCGCGTCGTACGCCTCGGCGACGGACGGAAAGGCGGCCCGGAACCGCGACGTGTACGCGTCGCCCATGTTGGGCGGGGCCTCCATGCCGGCGACCACGAGGCGGGCGCCCGGCGCGGCCTCGCGGACGGCCGCGAGCGTGGCGCCGAGGTTCTCCTCCATCGCCTCCGGGGGCAGCCCGCGGAGCCCGTCGTTGCCGCCGAGGGCAAGCACGAACACGTCGGGCCGGGTCTGGCGGAGCGCCCAGTCGATGCGCCCGCGCCCGCCGGCCGTCGTCTCGCCGCTCACGCCGGCGTTGACGACGCGGACCGGCACGCCGGCCTCGGC
>JBCCQJ010000347.1:0-4201 GCA_039024395.1 Bacteroidota bacterium
CCGATGTCGTGCAGTAACGTTATAGTGGGAAAAATGACGATCAGTTTGTGTTAATTGAACAATATTTGCAGGTTAAAATCAACGATATTTGAGGAATTACCCCAACCCGGCCGTCCTCGTCAAATACACCGCCGCGTTCGGGGCGTGGCTCCGGCAGCAGGCCGAGGGGACGCCGCTCGTGGTCGTCGGGCGCGACGGGCGCGTGACCGGCGACGTGTGCGCCCGCCTCGTGACGGCGACGCTCCAGTCGGTCGGCTGCGACGTGGTCGACGCCGGGCCGGCGACGACGCCGAGCGTGGCGATGGGCGCGCTCAAGCACGCCGCCTCGGGGGCGGTGATCCTTTCGGCCTCTCACAATCCGGCGGAGTGGAACGCGCTGAAGCTGTTGGACGGCAACGGCGAGTTCCTCGGCCCCGAGGAGGGAGCGGCCGTCCTCGACCTCGCCGAGGCGGGTGTCGACGCGCACACGGTCGGGTACGAGGACCTGGGGAGCTATCGAACGGACGACCTCCTGCCGTACCACGTCGACAAGATCCTCGAGCTGCCCTACATCGACCCCGAGGCGATCCGTGCGCGCGGGTTCAAGGTGGTCGTCGACGGGATCAACTCGGTGGGGGCGTTCGCCATCCCGGCGGTGCTGGAGGCGCTCGGGGTGACGGACGTCGAGGTGCTGAACGCCGACGTGATGGGCCGCTTCGCGCACAACCCGGAGCCGCTGCCGGCGCACATCACGGGCCTCACGTCGCGCGTGGCCGAGACCGGCGCCGACCTCGGCATCGTCGTCGACCCCGACGCCGACCGCCTCGCGTTCGTCGAGGACGGCGGCCGGTTCTTCGGCGAGGAGCTGACGCAGGTGGCGGCGGCCGACTTCCTGCTCGGCAAGAAGAAAGGTCCGGTGGCAACGAACCTCTCGTCGAGCCGGGCGATTGAGGACGTGGCGACGCGGCACGGCGTCGAGGTGCACCGGTCGCCCGTGGGCGAGATCCACGTCGTGCGCCTGATGCAGCGCACCAAGGCGGTGATCGGCGGAGAGGGCAACGGCGGCGTCATCCTGCCGGACCTCCACTACGGCCGCGACGCGCTCGTAGGCGTGGCGCTCGTGCTCCAGCACCTCGCCGAGACGGGCAAGTCGCTCTCCGAGATCCGCGCCGACCTGCCGAGCTACGCGATCGCCAAGCACAAGGTGCAGCTCACCGACGACCTCGACGCCGACGCCCTCCTCGGGGCGCTCGCCGCGCGCTACGCCGGCGGCCGGGTCTCGACCGAGGACGGCGTGAAGGTGAATCTCGATGAGGGCTGGGCGCACGTCCGCACGTCCAACACCGAGCCCATCCTGCGCGTCTACACCGAGGCGGCCTCCCCCGAGGCGGCGGACGCGCTGGCCGAGCGGTTCGAGGGAGAGTTGCTGGAAGGATCGTGATTGGAAAGAAGCCGAGGTTCTTCCATGCTCACGGTCCCTCTCATTCTGCTAACCTTCCTCTACTCAGCAGCATGCGCAGGCGCATGGGTTGGCTTGCATTGGAGGGGCGAGAGCGTCGTCAGCATTCTGGCATTTCTTGCAGTGCCTGCTGTTGGGCTCGTGCTGATAACCGACTCATGGAGCGAGCCCGAGATGGCTTGGTTTGCTTCGATACTCGGATTTCTCTGGGGCCTTGTCGGACTTCTTGCAATAAAGCTGGCACGTCGAACTCTTTCAGTTCGCAAAGTGTGGCGTGTACTGAAGCACCTTGGAATCGTCCTATGTGCTCTTTGGCTGCTTTAGAGACTCTACAGTTCAACCCTGAGGCGTACCACCCCCGCCTCGGTGCCGTCGGGCGCCCACGTCCGCTCTGCCGCCTCGAGGCGGCCGTCGCGGCCGATGACGAGGGCGGTGCTCACGCGCGTCCCGTAGTCTGACGTCACGATGCGCATCGGCGCGAGGCGGCGTTCCCACTCCATCCCGATGTCTGTGTCCAGCAGCGCCGCGTCCGGCGGCTGGTGGCGGTCGTCGAGGAGGTCGAGCAGCATGTCGAGGTCCGCGCCCGCCTCGGTGGCGGCGCGAAAGGCGGCTCGGCCGCGCTCGACCTTCGGCCAGGGCACGTCGAGGCGGTCGTTCGAGAGGCCGTACACGCCCGGACCCAGTTCGGTCGGCTGGTCGCTCCGCGTCGAGACGACGCAGACCGCCCCGGCGTCGGCGAGGACGAGGTTGAAGCCGTCGTAGCGGTCGCGCGCGGCGTGCACCGAGGCGGCGGTTTCGGTCGCCGAGGTGGATCCGCGCAGGAAATCTGCTACGAGGTGGCCGCGCGAACGCTCCGCCCGCCTCGGGGCCTGCGGGTCGCGGACATTCGTGAGGGCGGCCCAGCGGCCGTCGTGCGTCGTGCCCATCCACGTGCCCCCGGCCTCCAGGTCACGACCGGCGAGGACATTCGGGGCGTCGGCCCACCACGTCATCTGGGCCGCCGGCCGGGCCCAAAACTCGTCGCGGTTGGCCGCCACCACAAGGCGGACGTCCGGCCTCGGGTCGACGGCGAACAGCAACAGGCACATCAGGCTGTGTTTGATAGGGTCTGGTGACGGCGAGCCTGAGCGAGCCCGTCGGCCAGCAAGGAGCGTGAAGCAGCCGTGGCCGTGGCTACGGCGATGGAGCGCGACGCCGCGGGCAGGCGGGAACGCCAGGCGCAGCCCGGCAGACACCTGTCAAACACAGCCTAGCCCGCAAGTACGGGCTCGCGTGCGGGCTCCGCCTCGGAGACGGCCAGCGCCTCGGTCGTGTAGACCACGAGGCCGATCCAGATCAGGTTGGTGACCAGCAGGTGGACGATCTGCATCCAGATCGGGGCCATCAGCCACACGTTGAGCGCGCCGAGCGCCATCTGGGCCACGAACAGCCCGAGCACGCCCATCCCGAGCTGCGTCACCTGCAGGGGGGCCCGGCGGTTGACCCACACGGCCGCGCCGAGGATGGCGAGCACCACGAACGCCATCGTCGGGTGGAAGACGCGGGCCGCGATGAGCGTCGCGACGACCGCGTTCGTCTCCGGGCTCAGGCCGCCGCCGAGGATGAGCGTGTCGCCGAGCGCGGTCACCGCCCCGCCGGCACTGAGGATGACGGTCGCGATCAGCGTCGCCACCAGCGACACCGATCGGGCCGAGAGGCGCCACCTCGGGGTCGCGCCGCCCTCCGCCCACCAGGCCGTCAGGGTGATCGCGGCGACCAGGAACAGCGTGTTCGTCAGGTGCGCCGCCATCCAGACCGCGCGTCCGATCGAGGCGTTGTAGGCGACGTACTCGAAGAGCACGAGCCCGGCGCCGATGGCCGCCTCGACGACCATGAAGAACACCGAGGCGGCGGCCGCCTTGCGCACCGGCGAGCCCGGCCCGAAGTGCCGCCACGCCAGCCACATCAGCACGAACACGGCCGGCAGCGCAAGCCCGCTCGTGAGCCGGTGCCCGAACTCGACGATCGTGTTGAAGGTCGGGTCGGTGGGGATGACCTCGCCGTTGCAGAGCGGCCAGTGGTCGCCGCAACCCGCACCCGACCCCGAGGCGCGCACGAAGGCGCCCCACAGGATCACGAGGATCGTGTAGCCGAGGACGCCCCAGGCGAACTTCTGGACCGTCCGGTTGTCGTCGAGTCTCTGGTCGTCAGTCTCTAACACAGCACTTGCGTGACGTAGACGCGGTGGTCGCGGCCGACAGCGACGCCGATGCCGTGCGCACGCGCGTCGCGGTCGAGCAAATTACGGCGGTGGCCGCGGCTCTCGAGCCAGCTCTGGACCGTGCGCTCGGCGATCTCGTCGGCCGTCATCCAGTCGTAGCGCACTTCACGGCCACGCGCCAGGCGGCGTTCCCACGCCGAGGCGTAGCGCGTCGTCATGTACAGGTTCTCCGCAATTCCGGTGCGCACGCGGCGCCGCCCCGAGGCGATCCGGCACGTCACGCCGCCTCGGCGGGCGCGGTCCTGCGGGTCGCGGCCGTCGGGCGAGACGTGGTCGAAGTAGCCGCGGCGGGCCATGTCGCGGCTGTGGGCGCGGGCGACGGCGGCGAGGTCGCGGTCCCAGGCGAGCGTCCGCCTCGACGCGCGGCTCCGCGCGTGGTTGGTCTCGACGTGGACCTCCGCACCGAGGCGGTCGAGCGCCGGGGCGCGGCGGTCGGACGGGCGCGGCCCCGCCTCGGGGGCGGTCGAGAGGGGAACGGTGCAGCCCCCGAGGACGACGACGAG
>JBCCQJ010000348.1:0-4201 GCA_039024395.1 Bacteroidota bacterium
GCACCTGCGGAAGTACAATGGGGTGCCGAAGGTCCATTTTGAGTTGTTTCTGAAGGAATGCGAATGGCGCTTCAACTACGGGAGCCCTCGCGAGCTGCTGAAAACCCTCCGCCACTGGACGCTTAGCTAGGTCAGCCCCATGGAAAATGGAGAGTGGAAAATGAGGAGGTGGGGGAGGGGACGCGGCCCCGTTCGGCGCTGCGCCGTCCCCGAGGCGGCGGCACCTTCGCCGACCGCCGACGGTTATGTCTGCCCGTTCCTCGTTCCCAGTCCCCCGTTCCCCACCCCTTGCCCGCGGCCGTTCCCGCCTCGGAGTGGCGCCGTCCCCGAGGCGGTCCCACCTTCGCTGACCCGCTGACCCGCTGACCCGCTGACCCGCTGACCCGCTGACCCGCTGACTCACTGCCCACCGACCCTACGGATCGACGCGGGCAGAGCGATAGAGGCCGATGCGGCCGAGCGAGCGGCCCTGGGCGTCGGCGCGGTTCTGCCCGTGGAGGGCCATCGTGAACGAGCCGTCCGCCTCGATGCGGACCGACGGCGACACGATCCGCAGCTCGTTCCACGTCCCCGACGCGCCCGGCTCGATGACGGGATTGTCTTCGTACCGCTGCCACGAGAGGCCGTCGTCGGAGACGGCGAGCCCGATCGAGATGGGCGTTGTCTCGAGGTCGAGCGGTTCCTCGTAGCCCGAGTACCACATCAGGTACCGGCCGTCGACGATCTGCACGTCGATCCCGATGAAGCCCTGGTCCCACCCGCCGAGGTCGCGCTCGAAGACGGGGTTGCCGGCGTAGGGCGTCCACGTCTCGCCGTCGTCTGACTCCAGCACGCCGACGCCCACCGTCGTCCCGGCGCCGGTGTAGTAGAGCCGCCACGACCCGTCGGGCAGGCGGATCGGCGTCGGGTCGGCGACGAAGCGGCCGTCCCAGGCGCCCGGCGCGGGGCGGTAGATCGGCGCCTCGGGGCGGACGAACGCCGTGCCCTCAGCGTCGGTCGACACCGACTGGCCGATGGCGGGGTCGTCGAAGAAGCTCTGGTTGTAGCCGAGGTACCACATCGTCCATCGGTCCGCCTCGGGGTCGAACCGGAGCGCGACGGTCTCACGCCACCGGTCCCAGGCCGCGTCGTCGGGGAGGAGCTGCGGGGCGTCGGCGCCGAACGTCACCTCCGAGGCGGTCGGCCCCGAGGCGCGGGCGACGACGGGGCCGTCGGTTGCGGCGTCGCCGCCGGCCGAGACCCACAGCACCGTCTCGCCGTCCGGCGCCCGCCCCAGCCAGGGGTCGGTCATGCCGAGGCAGTTCCACTCGGGGCACACGGGTGTGGCGAGCGAGGGGTTGCCGGGGACCTCCTCCCACACGACGCCAGTGAACGGGGCGTCGGGCGGGTCCGCCTCGGGGGTCGCCTCGGAGCAGGCGGCGAGCAGGAGGAGGGCGGGAATCGCGAGGAGGACGAGAGAGCCGCCCAGTGGCGGGAGCGGTGCGAGCATGGAGATCGGAGGCGACGTCCGGGTGTGGACGGCGGACGCGGACCGAGGGTTACCGATCTCTCGCCGTTCGACCCCGAGGCGGGGGCAGCGAGCTGGCTGTGTCCTCGGGGCGCGGCGATCTGGGAACGGTCGTAGCTTTCGTGAAACCGTTTTCTTGGGCAGTCAGGGGCGATTGTCGCGCGTCGCCTCTCGCCTCCAGGCCTTCTCGCCGATGACCGACCCCTCTCCCCGTCCCGGCCCCAGCGCCCCGCGCGTCGAGGGGACCTCCGGCTACGGCCTGCCCGCCGGCGTCGACATCCGGGGCGTCGACGTCGCCTCGATGTCGCGCGCCGACCAGATCGACCTGCTCCGGGCGATCCTGGAGCAAAAGATCCACGGCATCGCCTTCAGCCCGTACGTGGACGGCCAGGAGCCTGGCGACGAGATCGGCGAGGCCCAGATCCGCGAGCGGCTGAGCATCGTCGAGCCGTACGTGCGCTGGATCCGGACGTTCTCGTCGATTGAGGGGCACGAGCACATCCCGCGCCTCGCCCGCGAGTGCGGGATCCGGACGATGGTGGGCGTGGACCTCGGGCCGGACCTCGACATGAACGAGCGGCAGCTCGCGGCGGGCCTCGAGATCGCGCAGGCCGGCCACGCCGACATCCTGGCGGTCGGCAACGAGAACATGCTCCGCGAGGACCTCACCGAGGCGCAGCTCGTCGGCTACATCGAGCGAGCGAAGGCGGCCGTGCCGGACGGCGTGCCGGTCAGCTTCGTCGACGCCTACTACCTCTTCGAGCAGCACCCGGCCGTCACCGAGGCGGTCGACGTGCTCCTCGTCAACTGCTACCCGTACTGGGAGAGCTGCCCGGCCGAGTACGCGCTCCTCTACATGAAGGAGATGCTCCGCCGCGCGGTGAAGGTGGCGAACGGCAAGAAGGTCATCATCAGCGAGACCGGCTGGCCCACCTCGGGGACGCCCTTCTACGCCGCCGAGCCGGGCATGCAGAATGCCATCGAGTACTTCGTCCGGACGTACCAGTGGGCCGAGGAAGACGGCATCGAGATCTTCTACTTCGCCGCCTTCGACGAGGCCTGGAAGGTGGGCGCCGAGGGCGACGTGGGCGCCTTCTGGGGCCTCTGGGACCAGGACGGCGTGCTCAAGTACGGCTCGTGAGCAGCGACACCCTCACTCCCCGCCATCCCGGCCTGAGCGCCGCGGAGTCGAAGGATCCCGACGCGCTCGCCTCGACCGCCTCGGGGAAGGAGAGGCGTCGAGATTCCCCGACAAGCTCGGAATGACATCGCTTACGACCTGAAGTACAAACACCACCTATGTCATCCTGAACGGAGTGAAGGATCTCAACGCGGCGCTCGAATCCGTTGCCGACGCGAGCAATGAGCTCTCACGATGGCGTTGAGATCCTTCGCCAGGCTCAGGATGACGAGGGGATACCGCACAGCCATCTCTTGTGGGAACCGCACGCGACAACCGCATCGACCTGTATGTCTGACTTGATTCCCGGCCTCGGCGTCCCGTTCGGGGACGCGATCTGCTACTCGGGCTACCGCGAGGGGCAGTCGCCGCTGACCGAGACGTACCCGTCGTACGAAGAGGTCGTCGAGGACCTCCGCCTCCTCGCCCCGCACTGGCGCTACCTCCGGATGTACGACGCCGGCCCCCACGCCGAGCGGGTGCTGGAGGCGATCCAGCGCGAGGGGTTCGACTTCAAGGTCATGCTGGGCGCCGCCGTGCAGGCCGAGGTCAGCAACCCGCAGTGCCCGTGGGGCGGCGTCTACCCCGAGGCGGTCCTGGCAGCGAACCGCGAGGCCAACAGCGCCGAGATCGACCGCCTGATCGCGCTCGCCGCGCGCTACCCCGAGGCGGTCTTCGCGGTCTCGGTCGGCAACGAGGCGACGGTCGAGTGGACCGACCACCTCGTGCCGGTCGAGCGCCTGATCGAGTTCGTGCGGCGCGTGAAGGCGGCCATCCCGCAGCCGGTCACGTTCTGCGAGAACTACGTGCCGTGGACGACTACGCTGGCGCCCCTCGCGGCGGAGCTGGACGTCCTCTCGGTCCACACCTACCCCGTGTGGGAGTACCAGTCGATCGAGCGGGCGCTCGCCTACACCGAGGCGAACGTCCGGAGCGTGGCCGACCGCTACCCGGACACGCCGGTCGTCATCACCGAGGCGGGGTGGACGACCGGCTCGAACGGGCGCGGGATCGAGCCGGGGAACGCCTCGGAGGCGCTGCAGGCGGCGTACGTGGGGCAACTCCTGGCGTGGAGCCGCGAGCGCCGCGTCCTGACGTTCGTGTTCGAGGCGTTCGACGAGCCGTGGAAGGGGTCGTCGGACCCGATGGAGCCGGAGAAGCACTGGGGCCTGTACACCGTCGAACGGCGGCCGAAGCGGGCGATGGAAGCGCTGCACGCGCTCCTCTGACCGCCTCGGGGAGCGGCTTTCTTGTTTGCGGCACCAAGGCGGCAGATCGGCCCCAAGGCGGGGCGTCCGTGCGCCGGACCCGCCTCGGGGCGAGTTCAGGCTGGTAGAGGTCACGACGATTGAAATCGGCCTTAAACCGCGGGTTACAGCGCTACGCGGTAGAAGGGAGACGATAGCCCGCGTGGGATAGCCATCCTGCCGCGTCTTCCCACCTCAGTGCCCTGACGGCCTCGCGGAGCGCATCGGTCAGAGTCGCCTCCGTGTCCGCCCGCGCCCGCCGCACAA
>JBCCQJ010000349.1:0-4199 GCA_039024395.1 Bacteroidota bacterium
AGCGCGCCGGGTCGAGGCCAGCCGCCTCGGGGTCGAGCGCGACGCTGGATTCTTCGCCCCCCTCCCGACCTCCCCCCGCTGGGGGGAGGGGACTCGTTTCGACCGAAGCGGCTGGCTCTGAGGTAGTCGTCGGTCGGTGGTCAGCGGTCGGTCGTCGGCGGTCGCGGAGGCGGTCGGCCCCGAGGCGGTCTGTGGTCCGTCGTCCGTGGTCCGTCGTCCCTCCCCCGTCGTCCCTGCCGAACGGCCCTGCGCCTGGGCCCCGAGGCGGCGTAGCTTGCGGCCCACGCACGCCCCCTGCGCCTCCCGCCCCTTCGCGACGGACCCGCCTCGCCTCCTGCCCGGACGCCCTCCGTCTGCCATGCGCGTGCTCATCGCCCTCGCCGCCCTCCTCGGGGCCGCCCTGCCCGCCTCGGGGCAGGCGCCGTCCGAGACGGCCTTCGACCTCGTCCGCCTCGACCCGTCGGCGCGGGCGGCGGCGCTCGCCGGTGCTGGGGCCGTCCGCGGCGACGACCCGACGGCGGCGTTCTACAACCCGGCGCTGCTGACGTCGGACATGGACGGCGCGCTCGCGCTCGGCTACACGAACCACGTCGCCGATGTGAGCGCGGGCGCGGCGAGCTACGCCCGCGACCTCGGGCTGTGGGGCGGGCTCTCGGTCGGCGCCGGCGTCCGGTTTCTCTCCTACGGCGAGTTCGACCGGCGGACGGGCGCCGGCGACGACGCCGTCCTCGGCACGTACGGCGCCTCCGAGGCGGCGGTCACGCTCTCGGCCGCACGCGAGGTGCTGCCGCAGCTCCGCCTCGGGGCCAACGTGCACGCCCTGTTCGCGTCGCTCGACGAAGCCAGCGCGCAGGCCCTCGTGGCCGACCTCGGGCTGGCGCTGTCGGTCCCCGAGGAGGCGCTGACGATCGGCGCGAGCGTCCACCACGTCGGCGTGCTGCTCTCGTCGCTCGGCGAGACCGACGACCGGCTGCCGCTCGACCTCCGGGTGACGGTCTCGAAGCGGCTCGAGTACCTCCCGCTCACGGTCTCGCTCTCGGGCGTCGACCTCCAGTCGTTCGACGGCCCCGAGGTGGACTCGTCGCTCGTCAACCGGACGCTCGACCACGTCGCGCTCGGCGGCGAGCTGCAGCTCGGGCGAACGCTCGCCGTGCGGGCCGGCTACAACGGACGCCGCGGCGACGCGCTCCGCTCGGGGTCCCGCCTCGACCTGGCCGGCGTGAGCGTGGGCGCAGGCATCAAGCTCCGCCGCGTGACGGTCGACTACGCGTTCTCAAACTGGGGCGACTTCGGCGGCCTCCACCAGTTCGGGGTGCGGACGCGGCTGTGAAAGCCGTCCGAAGGTGTTCATAATGATCTCATGATCCGGTCATCACCCGTTTGACGGTTCTCTGGGTGGCGGCGGCTGTCGTAGACTCCTTCACTCTCCTCCCCCCCGTTTTATGACCCTCCATACGCTTCACCGCCGGGTGCTCTCCCTCGCGGTGATCCTTGGTGCCCTCGTCGCCTTCCCGGCGTGCGACAGCGACGACCCAGAGCCCGACCCGACGTTCAGCCCATCCTTTTCGATCGCCTCACAAGTCGTCGATCTCCAGGCTGGCGGCCAAGGGCTCTTGTTCTTCTTTACGCCTAGCGTCAATGTCGAGATTACGGAGGTGCTCATTCGCAACCCCCTTAACCAAACCGAGCGCTTCAACGGAAACAACAATGTTTTCCTTTCAGGTGAAGCCAACCCTCTTCAGGAAGCCGGGCTTGCGTACACCCGCATCAGCGGAAGCTGGAGCTTCGAATTCAACGGCCGCGACGCCAACGATGGCAGCAGGAACTTCAATGTGACGGTGACCGAGAACGTCTCCGCCCTCGAGCCGGGCACCCCCACCGAGACGCGGTAATCGCACCTCACACCGACCGCCTCGGGGCCGGGCTGGAGCGATCCGGCCCGGCCCCGCTTGTTTCCAACGCCCCGATGTTTCGCGCCCTCGTCCTCGCGGTCCTCGTTCCGCTCAGCGTCGCCGGGTGCGCCTCGACCGCCTTGGGGGTGGAGCCCGCGGCACCGGCCGGCCCCGAGGCGGCCTCCGACACGCTCCGCCTCGGGGTCGGCGAGACGGCGGCTCGCGACGGCCACACGCTCCTGTTCGTCGGCGTCGCCGAGGACAGCCGGTGCCCCGAGGATGTCGAATGTGTGAGGCCCGGCATCGCCTCGGTGCACGTCGAGGTCGACGGCGAGACGGTCGTGCTGACCCTCTCCGCGGCCGACCTCGAGCCCGGCCAGACGTCGACGGCCCCCTGGGGCGAGGCCACCATCGAGGCGGTGGGGCTCACGCCGTACCCCGGCTCCGAGGCGGACCGCCGCCGCGCGCCCATCACGGCCGTGTTCGTCCGGCGGTAGACGCGATCGCCCCCGTGATGAAGGACGGACAGGGTCTCCGGCCCGCCGCAGGTGCCCGGCAGGGGCGGATTGCAATCCGCCCGTACGGTCGAGCCGTGCACATCCATTGGTCCCGTGCCTGACGCGGCCCCGAGGCGGGAGCCCCCGAGGCGGAGCCCCGGTCACGCCGCCTCGGTGTCGCGCGGCTTCAGGAGGCCCTGCTTCTTGAACGAGATCATGGTCGTCTCGAGCGTCCCGTGGCGCATCCGCCGGCGGACCTCCTCGACCGGCAGCCCCTTGTTGAGCCAGATCAGCGCCGCCGTGTGCGTGAGGCTGTGCGGGCTGATCCCGCGCCGCTTGAGGCCGGCCTTGCGGAGGTACTCGTTCACGCGGCCGCGCACCGAGCGCGTGTTGAGCCGCGTGCCCGCGCTGCGGTGCCCGTGGCTGACGAACAGCGGGGCCGTCGGCCCGGCCTCCTCGCGAGCCAGCAGGTAGATCTCGAGCGGGTCGACCGCCTCGGGGTCGAGCGGGACGCTCTCGTCCTTCGACTGCCGGCCCTTGCCCTGAACCCGCAGGAAGGTGCCCATGAGCGTCCGGTCGACGTCGCCGACGTCGGCGCGGGTCAGTTCGATCTCGCTCAGGCCGCCGTAGACCATCAGCGACACGAGGGCCCGGTCGCGGCGGCCGATCGCGGTCGCCTGCGACACCTCCCCGAGGAGGGCCTCGACCTCCGCCTCGGTGAGCACGCCGCGCGAGTGGGCGGTCGGGCGGCGATTGCCCTTCACCGTGCGCGCCGGGTTGTCGGCGAGGTCGCCGCGCGCGACGAGGTAGTCGCAGAGCCGGCGGAGGGCGGTCAGGTAGGTGCTCACCGAGACCTGGCTCAGCTCGCGCTCCTCCATCAGGTAGCGCTTGTAGGCCTCGACGTCGGCCTCGACGAAGCGGAACCGGCTCGACGGGCGGGCAGCGCGCGTGGCGTGGTAGCGCTCGAACTCGTTGAGCGAGCGCCGGTAGGTGCCCTTCGTCTCCGGGCTCTTCTCCTTGAGGTACTCGGTCACGAACCCGTCGAGGCGGTCGGCGAGGGCGGCGACGGAGAGGCGGAGCGGACGGGCGTCCTCGGCCATTGCGCTTCGGAAATAACGGCTATCCCGAAGGTAGGCCGCCGGCCCCGAGGCGGCAACCGGCCGCGCCCGTCTCAGGGCGCCCCCGAGGCGGGCCGGGCCGGGCCGTTCCGCTCTCGCCTCGCGGACTCTCCGTTCCCGCCTCCTCCCTTCTCACAACGTCATCCCCGCGGAGGCGGGGACCCATGCGACGGTGTCCAGAATCGACGCCGCGTGGATTGGCTGCGCCGTCCCGTCGAGTCCCACCTGCGCCGGAATGGCGGGATTGGAGGGGTAGCGTTTGAACCGAACAGCCCTACTGCAAGGAGAAGGACAGGGTGAGGGTCTTCCCGCCTCGGGGTCGGGCAGGCGGATCTACACCGAGGCGGTCGATTCTTCGCCCCCCGGAGCCTGCCCCCGCTGCGAGGAAGAGAGTTGCTTTCACCAAGGCTGTCGGCCCCGAGGCGGTGATCCGTCGTCCTGCCGTGAGGCGGCGGTCGGCGGTCCGCCGTCGGCGGTCTTCTTCCCACACTGAGGCGGTCGATTCGGCGCCCCCCTCCCAGCCTCCCCCCGCTGGCAGGGCCGTTATACCATTTCGGAGGCCTGGTGTCCGTATGCTGATCAGTACCTGATCCGCTCCGCCATGTACCTCCGCTACGACGACCTCATCGCCGAGTCCCCCGATGACCTCCGCCGCATCGAGCGCCGGCACCGCGCCTCCCCCGTCGCCGTCC
>JBCCQJ010000350.1:0-4143 GCA_039024395.1 Bacteroidota bacterium
CCGCGCACCCGCCCTCAAATCCGCACCCACCCCGCGCGACGACCCTGCCGCCCGCGGGGAGGGGGCGCCCTTCCCCTCACCGGTGGCCCCCCCGCCCCGCGGGGGCGGGCCGCGTCGCGGCCTCGAGGAACGCCGGGCGGTCCATCTCGGCCAGCGCCAGCGCCTCGGGCGCCTTGGGGCGCTCGCCCGAGCGGCCGGTCGGGGCGAGCGCTCGGAGCCGGTCGTAGGTCGCGCCCAGCCCCGAGGCGGCCAGCGCGTCGCGCACGACGGCGCAGCCGGTGCAGCAGCACGCCTCGCCGGCCTCGGTGAACGCCGGCCGCCGGCCGACGGGCAGCCCGCAGTGCACGCAGGCCGCCTCGGGGTCGGCCGCGGGCGGGTCGGCCGAGGGCGGAGGGGCGACGGAGGCCGCCTCGGTCACGGCGCGGCCTCGGTGCGGGTCTCGGCCGCCTCGGTGCGGGTCTCGGCGGGCGCGTCGACGAGGCGGGGGCCGCCGTCGGACTTCGCGATCACGAACGTCGCCACGGCCATCGTGATGCTGATCGCGAGCAGGAACACGATGAACGCCGGCCACGCGATGTGCGGCGGCACGAGGGGCGGTCTTCGGTCGGCGGGTTCGGGGAGATCGGGCATCAGCAGACGGGCATGCGGCTCGGGTCGCTCACGGGCACGGAGGGCGTCGGGGAGACCCCGGGGCTCGCATGCGGAACGAGAATCGCCCGTTTCTGCCGTGTCCTGCGCCCGCCGCTCCCGTCCGCCTCGGTCGGGCCGCCCCGTCCGCGCGTGTAGGGGCATCCCTCACACGCGCCCCGAGGCGGCCCCGCCGCCCGTCTCGGCGTCGAGCACGCGGACGGTCTCGTCGTGGAGCGCGCGGGCGCGGCCGGGGCTGTCGCCGATGCAGAGCACGCCCACCTTGCCGAACTCCGAGAGCGCGCCGATGAGGTGAAACACGACGCCTTCCTGGGCCGCCCCGTTGTAGTGGAGCCCGTGGTCGACCGCGATGTCGAGCAGGTCGCGCGGCGTGAGGCCGCGGTAGCGCGCGCTGACGAGGTTGTCCGAGGCGAGGTAGAACAGCGACCGCCCGGTGGGGCTCCGGAAGAGCCCGCTGGCCGGGTCGCAGCTCCCGTCCGTGAGGAACGCCAGCATGTCGAACGGGTGCGTCGTGCCGCCCTTGCGCAGGTTGATCTCGATGGCGTAGCTCTGCCACGCCGCCCCCTCGCGGACACTCACGAAGTCGACGCCGAACCGCCCGAGCGCGCCGTAGGCCGCCAGCACGTCGCCGACGCGCTGCCCCGCGTCCTGGATGTCGGTGCGGTAGGCCCGGTCGGCGGGGAACGTGCAGCCGAGGAACACCTGGCCGCCCGGCCCCCCCAGCACCTGGTCGTGCGTCGAGACGACGGCCGCGCGGCCCAGCGGGTCGATCCGGCACTGCACCGACGGCGACGCCTTGATGGTGCCCTCGACAAACGCCTCGGCGATGCCGCGCATCGCGCGGAACGAGGCCGCGAAGTGGTCGAACGTCTCGTGGGCCGCCTCGAAGCGGAGGCGCGCCGGCAGCTCGCGGCGCACCCACGCTGTCAGGTCGCCCGCCCCGAGGGCGCCGGCCTCGGGGGCGCCCTCGAACGAAAACACGGCGTTGCCCTCGCCGCTGAACCCCTCGTTCAGCTTCACGACGGCCCGGCGCATCGACGGCTGGCGGCGGCGGAGCGCGGCCAGCGCCTCGGCCACGTCGTCCATGTCGCGGAGGTCCTCGGCGCCGTCGGGGAGCGGCACGCCCGCCTCGCGGAAGACGGCGCGGCTGCCGCTCTTCGTCCCGAGAGGCGACAGGGCGGGGTCGCAGGCGTAGAGCGGCACCCCGAGGCGGACCGCCAGCGTGCGCTCGAGCGCCGTCGCGTTGAAGCACGTCAGGTGCGCCGCCTCGGGGTCGCGCACGGCGCGGCGGACGCGCTCGACGAGGCGCGGCCGGTCGAGGAGCTTCTGCGTCAGCGGGCGGTCCGAGCCGTCGAAGCACGAGAGCATCACGAGCCGCTCGCGCGCGTGGACGGCCGGGATGCCCGGCAGCAGGTGCAGGTAGTAGTCGACGATGCCCGGCGCGATGGGCTGGCTGGTGACGTAGACCAGCCGCGTGTGTGGCATCCGCAGGAGCATCAGCGTGAACAGCATCCGCTCCTCGTAGTGGTGCGCGCCGTCGATCTTGGCCAGCTCCTCGGGCGGCAGCGTCAGGCTGGGCACCACGACGACCGTGCGCGCCGCGAGGCGGTCGGGGAAGACCCGTTTGTACTGGTCCCGGAACGACGCCTGGAGCGCCTCGAACCGCGCCGCCTCGTCGGAGCCGCCGGGCATCGGCACGGCGCCGTTCGCGATGGGCGGAGCCGCGATGGGAAGGGCGGGTGGAGCGAGAACGGCAGGCATGGCGTCAGCGGCTCGGGCCGAGGAGCGTGAACGGCACCGCCTCGGTGCGGCCGTCCTCGAACGTCAGGCGGATCGTGGCCGGCGCCGAGGCGGCGCCGGCGAACGCCTCGCGCGGGACGACCAGGAAGCCCTCGACGCGCACCATCTCCTGCGGCACGACCGCGACCGGCTGCGCCGCCCCGAGGCGGAGCACGGCCCCCTCGGGCGCGGCCGCGTCGACGCGGAAGGCGCCCGCGGTGGCGGTCTGGTTGCGGACCCGCAGGCGCACCCGGTTGGCGATCTCGCCCGTCGGCAGCTCCACGAACGGCTGGCCCACGGCCCGCGTCGCCTCGATGTTGTAGGCGTGGCGCGTCGTGAGGGCGATCGTGAAGACGGTCGTCACCGCGACGAGCAGCAGCCCGTAGATCGCCGTCCGCGCCCGCAGCGGCCGGGTCGGCTGGCCCTCCAGCTCCCGCTCGGACGTGTAGCGCACGAGCCCGCGCGGCAGGCCCACCTTGTCCATGATGTCGTCGCAGGCGTCGATGCACTGCGTGCAGGCGATGCACTCCATCTGGAGCCCGTCGCGGATGTCGATGCCCACCGGGCACGTCCGCACGCACGCGCCGCAGTCGATGCAGTCCCCGAGGCGGGGGCGCGTGCCGGCGGCCTCCTCGGCGAGCGCCTTCTTGCCGCGCCGCGTGCGGGGCTCGCCGCGCGTCGGGTCGTACGAGACGATCATCGAGTCGGGGTCGAGCAGAACCGACTGGAAGCGGGCGTACGGGCACGTGATGGTGCACATCTGCTCGCGGAAGACGCCGAAGTCGAACAGCACGAGGCCGGTCACGAGCGTCGCGAGCACGAAGTAGCCCCAGTGCTCGGTCGGCGGCCCGGTCATCCACGCCAGCAGCCGCTCCCACCCGACGAAGTAGGCCGTGAAGGTGTGCGCCAGAAAGGCCGAGACGACGAGATACACGGCCCACTTGGCCCCCTTGCGCCACGCCTTGTCGGTCGTCCACGGCCCGGCGTCGCGCCGCGCGCGGACGTGCTCCGGCCCCTCGATGAAGCGCTCGACCGGCCGGTAGAGGAACTCGAGGTAGACCGTCTGCGGGCAGCCCCATCCGCACCACACCCGCCCCAGCAGCGCCGTCAGCAGCGCGACCGACACGAGCGCCGCGATCCCGACCATCAGCAGCAGGAACGTGTCGGTCGGGTAGAAGGTGAACCCGAAGACGGTGAACTCGCGCGCGGCGAGGTCGAGCAGGACGGCCGGCTTGCCCCCGATCCGCACGACCGGCAGCGCCACGAAGAACGTGATCAGCGCCCACCCGACGAGGAGGCGCTGGCGCCAGAAGCGGCCTTTCGAGGGCGTCGGGTAGAGCCAGCGGCGGCTGCCGTCGTTGCGGAGGGTCGAGAGGACCTCCTCGGGAGAGTCGAGGATGCCGACGTCGGCGGCAGGGACGAACGCGGTCACGGGCAGCGCAGGCGCGGGCGGGGCGAAGCTCGTGAGCAAGGTCTGCCGGCCCCCGCCTCGGGGGCGGCGGGCGGAGCGTGCCCCCGAGGCGGGCGCATCCCGCCGCGGCGCGTGGGGCGAGCCCCTACACCGCCTCAGGGCCGACCGCATCGGCGCGGGGCGACGGCCGACCGCGGACCGCCCCTCGGGGCAGAGGACGACGGACGACAGACCACGGACCCTGAAGAGCCGCCTCGGAGCCGACCGCCTCGGTGAAAACAAATCTCCTCCCCCCAGCGGGGGGA
>JBCCQJ010000351.1:0-4117 GCA_039024395.1 Bacteroidota bacterium
GGTCAGCGGTTGGCCGTCGGCCGTCGCGGCACCGAGGTGGCCGTCCTCAAGGCGGCCCGTGGCCCGTGGTCCGCGGTCCGTCGTCCGTCGTCCTCCCGTCATTGCAGCACCAGGATGCGGCCGGAGCGCGCGCGGCCCTCCGCCTCGACGACGTACACGTAGGCCCCGTTGGCGACGCGGAGGCCGCCGTCGGAGAGCCCGTCCCACGCCACCTCGGTGGGGCCCGCCGGACGGCCCGGCGCCTCGATCGTGCGCACGAGGTTCATCCCGACGTCGAACAGGCGGACCGTCACGTCGGACGCTGCCGCGAGGTCGAGCCGGATGCGGACGTCGCCGCGCCGGGGGTCGAACGGGTTGGGGTAGGCGTAGACCTCGACGTCGCGGCCCTCCGCCTGGGGGTCGGCCGGCGTCACGTTGGCGCGGAACAGCTCCCACGTGCGCCCGGCGTCGCGGCTCCGGAGGAGGCCGTCGGTCGTGCCCACCCAGAGGATACCCGGCGTCGTGGCGACGGCGCGGACGCCGGCGGCACCCCCGAGCCGGATCGGGAACGGCTGGCCGGCCACGTCGCGGAACGTGCGGACGATGCGCCACGTGGCGCCGTCGTCGTCGGAGATGTGGAGGCCGTCGTCGCTGGCGACGTAGGCCCGCGCCTCGTCGAAGGCGAGGTCCCATGCGCGCACCCCGAGGAGGACCGTCTCGAACTGCGCCGCGCCGTCGGCGCCGTCGCCGCGCCAGACGACCACGCCGAACTCCTCCTCGGCCGTCGTGGCCTGCTCGCCCGAGTTCCAGCACACGGCCCAAACGGCGTCGCGGCCCTCGCGCGGCTGCGTCTCGAGGGTGTAGATCAGGTTGCCGACCGGGCGGTTGCCGAGCGGCGCGTCGACGTAGCGGATCCACCCCAGGTCGTCGGTGCCCTCGAGGCGGACCGACCGGTTGAGACCGCCCGCCGAGCCCGCCCAGACCGTCCCCGCCTCGTCGACGAGGACGGAGAAGCTGACCCAGTTGGTCGAGGCAAACGGGAAGATCGGCCGCTCGCGGTCGCCGTCGACGAAGCCGAGCGGCTGGCGGAGGTCGGGTGAGTAGACGAAGTCGGTCGGGAGGCGAGGGTCGAAGGCCAGGAGCGAGTCGGGCGGGAGGACGACGCGGCTCCACGTCGCGCCGCCGTCCACGCTCCGCCGGAGGCCGGCGAACCGCCCGGCGACGTAGATCGTGTCGCCGCCCGCCGTCATCCCCAGATCCAGCGGCGCCGCGAACTGCGGCACCGAGGCGGGGATTGCCTCCAGCGTGTTCACGCCGATTGCGAGGACGCTGTCGCTCGACGTGTCGAGGGCTGGAAAGCGGTACGTCCACGTCGCGCCGCCGTCGTCGGAGACGGCGAAGCCGGCCGCCGTCTCGGGTGGCTCGTCGGCGTCGGAGGTCACGTCCGAGAACCCGAGGCCGACCACCACGCGGTCGCCCGCCGCCTCGATGGCGAACACGCGCGCGTCGACGGCCGTCTGCGGGTCGAACGCCGGGTCGCCGCCGACAAACGAGAGTGTGCCGTCCGGCGCCACCTCGACGAGGCGGGGGCCGGCGCGCAGCGTGCCCTCGAAGGCGTCGAGCACGAACACGCCGTTGCGCGCGCTGTCGGGCAGCGCCGACACGGGCGCCCCGCCGGTCGAGACCGTCTGCGCGCCCAGCGGCAGGGCACACACGGCCCCGAGGAGGGCCGCCCCGAGGCGGATCGCGCGCGTCATCGGACGGTCACCTGGAAGCGGAACGGGTCGCTCTGCTCGCCCGCCCGGTCGAGCGCCACCACGTCCAACTCGAACGTGCCCGCCTCGGTGTCGGGGAAGATCTGGAGGCCGGCCGAGTAGCGGCCGTCGCCGGGCGTCTCGTCGGTCCCGTCGCCGGCGTCGAAGAGGCGCCCGAGCACGCCCACCTCGGGGATCGCCAGGGCGACGACGGCGATGTTGGCGCGGCCGTCCGGGTCGGTGACCGTCGCCACGATGGGGATCGTCGTCGATCCGCTCGTGGGGCGCACCGTCGAGGCCGGCACGTCGACGCCGGTCACGACCGGTGGGCCGAGCGAGGCAGCGTCGAAGCGGAACACCGAGGCGGCCTGGTCGCCCGGCCGGCCGTCGGCGCCCTCGGTCGTGACCGTCACCTCGTAGTCGCCCGTCGCGCCGCGGGGCAGCGTGAGCGGCACGTCGACGGCGACGCGCCCCGGGGCCGCCTCGGCGCGGGCCTCGGCCGCGAGCGAGTCGGTCTCGGCGTAGCGGACGAGCACGCGGACCTCGATGGCGCCCTCCCCCTCGAGGTCCGCCTCGACGCGGAGCGGGATGGTGGCCGTGGGGGCGTCGGTCGCGAGCGAGTCGCGCGTCGGCGTGATCTCGACGTCCGCGATGACGGGGCGGGCGACGGTCTCCGGGAGGCCCGGCTCGGCATCGCACGCCCCGAGGGCGGCGGCGAGCGGCAGCAGGACGGCCAGGCGAGAGGCTACGGGCACGAGGGGGGTCGGCTCGGCGAGCGAGCGGGGACAACGAGGCGGCGTAGCGAGGGCGGGCGTCAGGCGCGGTCCAGTGCGGCGCGCAACCTAGCGCCGTCCGCCTCCCACGGGCCAGGGGGCGCGCCGATTTCCCTCCCCCTGGCGCGTTCCCTCACCCCGTCGTGATCGGCTGGATCGAGAAGCAGAGCGCGAAGATGAGCAGGCACAGGTAGCCCAGGGCCATCCGGCCGGGCGTCAGCGCCTCCTCGACCTGCACCGGCGGGTGGTCGACGCGGATCACGAACAGGATCAGCCCCACCCACACGATCCACCCGAACCACCCCACCGAGGCGGCCAGGCCCGGCGTGGCGGTCACGATCAGGGCCGTCAGCGCGAGCGCGCCCATGACCGCCGGCACGACGAGCCGCCAGAGTCCGTCGAAGAGCCGAGCGAAGGCGAGCGCGTAGATCAGCCCCAGCGACGACCAGAGCTGCCACGGCGGCATCGAGGCGGCCATATCGCCGATGAACCCGAGCCCGCCCGAGAGCAGCAGCACGAGCGTCGTCACGCGCGCCACGATGGCGTGGACGGTCGGCCCGAACAGGGCGTAGACGATGTGCCCGCCGTCGAGCTGCCCCACCGGCAGCAGGTTGAGCGCCGTGAAGAAGAGCCCGAGCCACCCGGCCAGGAGCAGCGGGTAGTGCATCATCTCGTGCGCCGGCACCTCGTAGGCGCCGAGGCCGTTGACGAGCGCGTAGAGCGGTGTGTTGCCGAAGAGGTAGGCAATGCCCTGGGGCGCCGCTCCGGGAGGGGCGTAGTCGAGCGGCGGGAAGTCGCCGTACTGGACGTAGTACACCGCGTCGTCGAGGTTCCCGACCTCGGCAAGCAGGTCGGCCGCCGGCGGCAACGTGAACGTGCCGAGGAGCAGCACGCCGAGCGCGACCACGAAGCCGGCCAGCGGCCCCGCTGCTCCGATGTCGAAGAGCTGGCGCGTCCGCCGCAGCGGCTCCTTGATCCGGATGACGGCCCCGAGCGTGCCGAGCGAGTGGGGGAACGGGATCGGGATGTAGTACGGAAGCGACACCCGCGTCCGCCGCCACCGCGCCGTGAGGTAGTGCCCGAACTCGTGGACCGTCAGGAAGCCGATGAAGGAGACGGCGTAGACCAGCCCGTCCCTCAGGAACACCGGCGACTGCAAGAGCTGGACCTGGTAGGCCGCCCAGGCGGCCCACGGGCTCTCCATGCCCGCCAGGTCGGCGCCGTCGGGCCACAGGGCCACGCGCCCGACCCACGTGCCGCCCGCCCAAATCATCGACAGGAACGTCGCCACGAACAGCCCGACGTGGACCCCGAGGCGGTCCGTGTCGGAAGGCGGTGCGTCGTCGGCGAGGACGCCGGCGGGGTCCGGTCGGGGGGTCGGCTCCACGGGGCAAGGACGAGGGCACGGGCGTACGCTGCCTAGCGGCCCGGGTTCACATCGGCGTCTGCCGCCTCGGGGACGGAGCCACACGACACCGAGGCGAACGGCGAACGGAATCTGCCGTCGCCTTGGGGATGACGCCTGGCCGAATCGGGGCGGCGCTCGATTCGGGCACGCCAGCGGCGTGCCTCTACGACCACGGCCCCGATTCGGCCAGGCGTCATCCCCAA
>JBCCQJ010000352.1:0-4105 GCA_039024395.1 Bacteroidota bacterium
CCCAACTCGCCCAACTCGCCCAACTCGCCCAACTCGCCCAACTCGCCCAACTCGCCCAACTCGCCCAACTCGCCCAACTCGCCCAACTCGCCCAACTCGCTCACGCTTCGTCGAGGCGGACGATGTAGCGGCGCCGGTCCATGGCGACGACCCGCACGCGGCTGCCGGCGGCGATGAACGCGCCCTCGGTCTCGACCTCGAGGCGGGCGCCCTCGACCTCGGCGACGCCGCCCGGGCGCAGCGGGGTGACGGCGGTCCCGGTCTTGCCGAGCGCCCGCGACCGCGACTCGTGCTCGACCGCGTCCTGGTCGGCGTCGCGGCGGAGGCTGTCGGAGAGGATGAACCGGTCCCATGCCCCCGACTCCCACAGGACGTAGACCAACCCTCCCGATGCCAGGATGGTCGCCGCGAGGGTGCCGAGCCCGCCCCCGAGGCCGTACTCGACGAAGGCATACACCACGCCCACGGCTGCGCCGACCACGCCCACGACGCCGACGACGTTGAAGCCCGGCACGAGCGTCACCTCGACGGCCACGAGCGCGAGGCCGACCAGGATCAGCGCGATGGGGATGAGCAGCTCCACCTAGGCTGTGTCTGGGAGTTCGGAATGAGGCCGAGAGCGAGGACCGAGAGCGGCCGTAAAGAAGCGCGAAGCAGACGTAGCCGGCCGGATCTCGGTCGGGTCCGCTACGGCGATGCAGCGCGACGCAAGCGGAGGCGTTCGGGACCGTTCGCAGGCCATGCGTGAGGTTCCAGACACAGCCTACGCCACCTCGCGGACGACCACGCGCGAGCCCTGCGCGCTCACCACCTCGACGTCGGCACCGGGCGCGACGAACGGGCCTTCCGAGACCACGTCGACGCGCGCGCCCTCGACCTCGACGGTGCCCGAGGGGCGGAGGCCCGTGATGGCCGTCCCCCGCTTGCCCACGAGGTCGTAGACCGTGTCGGCCGACGTGTAGCCGTCGGCGGCGGTCAGGGTCGGGGCCAGGACGAGGCGGCCGAACCGCTCGGACTTGGGCAGCACCCGGGCCAGCGAGACCGCCAGCAGGGCCAGCAGGACGAGGGCGGCCGCAAGTGTCGTCGTGGCCTGCGCGATCGCGCCGTCGCTCGGGAACTCGAACCCGATGTTGGGGACGAGCGCGATCAGGAGCGCACCCACGACCGCGATCAGCCCCGAGATGCCAAAGACGCCGAAGCCCGGCGTGACGAACACCTCGACGGCGATCAGGATGACCCCGAGCACGAACAGCGCGATCTCCCAGCTCTGCGCGAGGCCGAGCAGGTAGTGCGGGGCGAAAAAGAGCGCCGCGCCGACGAGGGCCATGGCCCCCGCGAACCCAACGCCCGGCGTCTGCAACTCGAAGTAGAGGCCGCCGAGCATCATCAGCATCAGGAGCGACGCCATGACGGGCGAGCCGAGGAAGCGGAGGACCCGCTCGGCGCGTGTGGCCGCATGGTCCTCCTGCACGTTCTCGGCCACGCCGAGCGCCTCGACGACCGCCTCGGTGGAGGGCAGCACGGCGTCGGCGACCCCGAGGCGGAGGGCTTCGTCGGACGAGAGCGTCAGCAGCTCGCCCTCGGGTGCGACGCCGGGCAGGTCGATCGTCTCGTCGACCATCGCCTCGGCGATCTCGGGGTCGCGGCCGTTGGCCTCGGCGGTCGCCCGCATCAGGCCGCGCGTGTAGCTCTGGATCTTCTCCGGCGCATACTCGCCTGCCTGGTCGACGGCCGTCGCGGCGCCCATCGAGGCGCCGGGCACGAACACCATCTTGTCGGCCGCGTAGGCGATCAGCGCGCCCGCCGAGGCGGCGTTGCGGTCGATCACGGCGATGGTCGGGATGGCGGTGTCGAGGATCGACTTTCGGATGGCGTCGGCGGCGTCGAGGAGGCCGCCGAACGTGTCGACCTCGAAGACGACGAGGGCCGCGTCCGCCTCGGTGGCGTCGGCGAGCGAGCGGTCGATGTAGCGCGCGAGCGCGTTGTCGATCATGCCGTCGACGGAGACCCGGAACACGGGGCCGCCGCCGAGCGGCTCGTCGAAGGCGAGGGCGTCGGGCTGCGCTGCGGCCGACGCGCCGACGAGGGCGAAAACGAACGCCAGCGCAGTACGGAGGGCGGTCATCGGTTTGGAAGGCTTCATTCCCCGCACGTACGCCGCGCGCCCCGGCCGTGTTGCGCCGCTTCAGGGCTCTCGGCCATCGGCTCTCGGCCATCGGCTCCCGGCCATCGGCTCCCGGCCATCGGCTCTCGGCCATCGGCTCCCGGCCATCGGCTCTCGGCCATCGGCTCTCGGCCATCGGCTCTCGGCCATCGGATGAAAGAGATCTTCGCTGAAAGCCGGCAGCTGGCGGCCGGCAGCCCTCCCCTACGGCTCGATCACGACCGGCGTCCCCACCTCGACGTACGCCCACAGCTCGTCCATGTGGACGTTGCGGAGCGCCACGCACCCGCGCGTCCACGCCCGGCGGCGGCCTGAGCCGTGGCCGTGGATCTCGATCAGCCCCCCGAGGCGGGTGTTCATCGGCGGCTCGAGACCCTCCTGGTCGGCCCGGACGATGGCCTCGTACTGGGCCTGCGTGATGAGGCCGCGCTGGAGCCCGCGCAGCGCGTGGACCGGGCCGGGATAGCTGATCACGAACGCGCGGTAGTACTGCGACTGGCCGTGGCGGCGGGCGACGAAGAAGACGCCCTCGGGGATGCGGTAGTGCTCGGTCTCGCCGATCGCCGAGAGGCGCTCCTTGTCCTCGTCGCTCACCGACACGTCGGCAGGGAGGGTGCGCAGCAGCACGTCGCCGCGGTAGACGTAGACCGTCCGCTCGCTCTTGTCGACGCGGATCCAGACGTTCGAGAGGGCGCCGGCGGGGACGTAGCCGCGCCGGTCGCCGGACTGAACGAGCTGCCACGCCGCCTCGGGGTCGCCATCGGGCGAGGCGACGGTGTCGAGCACGCGCACGCCGTCGCGGATGCGGAGCGTCGTCACCACGCGCGACCCTGCCTCGGGGAGGGTGCGGAGCGGGACCGTCCGGGCGGTGACGTAGAACGCCGGCGCGGCCTCGACGTCGTAGAGATCGTCCGACGGCGCGGTCGAGGCGCGCCACACCGAGGCGGGGGCCTCAGCGACCGGGGCTGGGCGCGCGGCCTCGGGCTGCGCCTGCGCGTAGGCAGGCACGCCGACGAGGACGACGAGCAGAAGGAGGAGGCGGATCATGGCGTCGGGGGGGACGACGCCTCCAAGGTAGGCGCCGCCTCGGACCAACGGCAACGGTCGTGCCATCGTGCTCCCAGCGCGGAGGCGGGGCTCACGCGACCTCCGCCCCGGGGACGCCGTTGCGACGGAGGCACGTTCGGTACGCCTCGAGCACGCCGGAGACCGTCTCGCCCTCGGTCACGATGTCGGCCGCGCGGTGGGCTGCCGCGGCGCCGTTGGCGGGCGCGAACCCGAGGCCGGCCGCCTCGATGGCGGGCGCGTCGCCGTTGGTGTCGCCGATGAACGCGATCTCGCCTAGGTCCATCCCCTCCTGCCCCGCCAGCCAGCGGAGCGCCTGTGCCTTGGTCAGCGCGGCCGGCACCACGTCGACCGAGTACGGCGTGTGGTACGGGTACAGGCCGACCCCCAGCGATCCGACGAACGCCTCGATCTCGTCGAGGTGGCGCTCGCACTCGCCCACGATGGGGCTCACGATGCCGGCCTGGCTCCGCTTGCCGTAGTCGAACGAGATCGCTTCCGAGCGCGGGATGATCGCGCCGCGCAGGAACTGGCGGCAGGCGTCGAGGGCATCCTCCACCTCGGGCGTGAGGGCCGGGTTCCAGGTGATCCGGGCCTGGCCGAGGTCGAACCTTCCGCCGCCGCTCTCGAACAGGGCTGGCGCGCGGAGCCCGAGCGCCTGCGCGACCGCCTCGACGTAGGCGTACGCGCGGCCCGAGCAGATTCCGAGGCGGGGAAACCGGGCGTCCGCCTCGGCACGAGCGCCCCAGTCGCGCAGCGTGGCGAAGGCGTCGAGGTCATAGGCCACGTACGGCTCGCTGAGGCAGCCGTCGATGTCGGCCAGGAAGAGGGAGATCACGGGAGCGGGGAGCGGGGAGCGGGGAGCGGGGAGCGGGG
>JBCCQJ010000353.1:0-4088 GCA_039024395.1 Bacteroidota bacterium
GGCCGGGAGGGGGGCGACGAATCGGGCGCCTCGGTGCAATCCCCGAGGCCGCGACCGATTCGGGCACGCCAGCGGCATGCCCCCACGGCCGTTGCCCCGGTTGAAGCGAGGGCCGGCTCCGAGGCAGCGTGCCCGAGGCGGTGCAGCATCGTCCCGTCCCCGTGCCATCCTGAGCAGAGCCGCGCAGCGGCGCAGCCGAAGGATCTCCGTCGAGTACAGCGTCTGGCCGAGCGCCCTCATCGAGGCGGTGCGCGACGGAGATCCTTCGACGCGCTGCGCTCGCTCAGGATGACACCTGAAACGGAGTGTCATTGCCCCGAGGCGGCGGTCTGCGGTCCGCCGTCGGCGGTCGCTTGACGGGCTATCCATCGGGCGTGAGGAGGCGGTCGAGGGCGTCGACGAGGGCGGCCAGGGGGCGGTGGCGGAACAGGCCGGCGCCCTCTCTCCCATCCATGCCCCGGAGGAACGCGTAGACGGCTCCGCCGACGTGCGTCTCGTAGGCGTACGCCGCCCCGAGGCGGCTCCGCAGAAAGCGGTGAAGCCCGAGCGTGTAGAGGTGGAGCTGCAGGCCGTAGTGGTGCTCCAGCATGGCCGCCTCGAGGGCGTCCGGCGTGTAGGCCGCCGCGTCGGCCCCGAGGCGGTTGCTCTTCCAGTCGGCCACCCACCAGCGGTCGTCGGCGTAGGCGACCAGGTCGGCCGAGCCGGTGAGGTAGCCGTCGACGGCGGCCGACGAGAGGCGCGCGAGGTCGTCGGCGTAGGCCGCGCCGAACGGGGCGGCGCCGTGCTGGCGGAACGCCTCGGCGAGGGCGTCCGGGGCGACGGGCGCCAGCGGCACCGTGAAGTCCCACTCGGCGGCGAGGGCCTCGGCCTTCACGTCGCGCAGGCACGTCTCCCCGAGGAGGGGCGCCGTCGCCACGCGCTCGATGAGGGCGAGGGCTTCAGCCGGCGGGTCGATGCGTACGCGGTGGCGGCGCACGCGGTCGAGGCCGTGCTGCTGGAGCCGCCGCGCGACCGTCTCGCGGTTGATCTCGGCCGCCTCGGCGTCGTCGCCCCACTTGGCGTACTGGAGGATCTCGTGGAGGCACGTGCCCGGCGCGGCGCCGGCGGCGAAGGCGTGGAGGCCCGCCGGCTCCGCCTCGGGGCGCGCCGCCTCGGGGGCGAGCGGCTCGTCGGAGGCGGCGAGGCCGCCGCTGTGGCCGGAGGTCCAGGCCGTGAACGAGGCACGCGTCCACGGCGAGCGGACCCGGTCGCGGGCGCCCTCGGGGAGCGCCGTCGCGAACGTCTCGGCCTCCTCTCCCGCCTCGTCGTCGACGGCCATCGGCCCCGAGGCGGGTGCGGGCGGCTCGACGACCCGCATGAGGCGCCCGGTCGGGTCGAGGGCATGGATCACGTCGAGCGGGCGCTCCACCGAGGCGGCGGCGCGGGCCTCGAACGCATGGTCGGTCAGGCTGCCGTCGTAGGGCGCCTGGTGGCCGTGAAGGAGGTAGCCGAGCGGCGAGGCGGCATCGAGGCGGCGGCGGCGGATCGTGACGCGCCCGCCGACGACGTAGCACCGCTCGCGGGCGCGCGTGAGGGCGACGTAGGCGCGGCGGACGCTCTCGGCGAGGGCGTCGGCCTGGCGGAGCCGGTCGTGCTCGGCCAGCCGGTCCGAGCCGAGGTCGTAGACGACGCCGTCGGGGGTCCGCGCGAGGGCGGGTTTCTGGGCCGTCAGGTCGCGCTCGGAGAGCGACCACAGGTAGGGCACGAAGACGACCTCGAACTCGAGGCCCTTGGCGTTGTGGTGCGTCGTGATGGTGACCGCCTCGGCATCGCGCTCGAGGCGCAGCTCCTTCATCTCGCGCGACGGCAGCGCCTGCTCGTGGCGGTGGTGGAGCCAGTGGAGGAGGTCGTCGGGCGAGCGGGCGCCGGCGCGCTCGATCTCGTGGAGCAGCTCGGCCGTGTGGCGGAGGTCGGTCACGCGGCGCTCGCCGTCGGGCAGGGCGAGCATCCGCTCGAGGACGCCCTCGCGCTCCTGAAAGTCGACCAGCACGCCCAGCACGCCGCTCCGCCGCCACGTCCGCTGCGCGTCGCGGAGGCCCTGGGCGACCTGCGCCTGCCGGTCGGGCGCCTCGTCGAGCGCGGCCACGGCGTGCGCGCTCCACCCCCACAGCTCGGTCGCGAGCGCGGCCCGGAGCGCCCGCTCGTCGTGGGGCCGGAGCACGGCGCGGAGCAGCAGCTCCACCTCGCCCATGACCACGCTCTCGCGTACGTCGTTGGCCCGCGACACGACCGCCGGCACGCCCGCCGCCTGGAGCGCCCGCAGGACGTCGCCGGCCACGAACCGCGTCGGCACGAGGACGGCGATGTCGCCCGCTCCGAGGCGGCGGTCCCCGAGGCGGGCCTCCCGCAGGAGGCGCTGGATCTCGGCGGCGACGAGCGCCGGGATCTCGCGACTGGCCGCCGTCTTGCTGAGCGGCCGGCCATCGTACGCCTCGGGGAGGGGCCACCAGACGAGCGGCGGCCGGTCGCCGTCGGCGAGGCGCGGCGCGGCCTTGGCCGGCGACGAGGCAACAGGCCGGAACGGGATCGGATCAAACAGAAACGCCCGCCTCGGGGCCGCGAAGACGGCGTTGACGGCCTCGACGAGGCCAGCCGTGCTCCGCCAGTTCGTGCCGAGCGTGAACACGCGGTCGGCCTCGGCCTGCGCGCGGAGGTAGGCGTGGACGTCGGCCCCGCGGAAGGCGTAGATGGCCTGCTTCGGGTCGCCCACGAACACCAGCGGGCGCCCCGCGAAGGCCGTCTTGAAGATGGCGTACTGGAGCGGGTCGGTGTCCTGGAACTCGTCGACGAGGGCGACCCCGAACTGCTGGCGGATGCGGGCGGCGAGCGTCGGGCCGGTGTCCGGGTCGTGGAGCGCGTCGTGGAGCTTGGTGATGAGGTCGCCGAAGGTGAGCTGCCCGCGCCGCTCCTTGATGGCCCGGATGCGGGCGTCGACCTCGAGCACGAACGCGCGTGTGAACGAGGCCGCCGCGAGGTCGGCCGCCGCGGCGACGGCCCCGCACGACTGGATGGCGTCGAGGGCGACGACCTCGGCCACGGCGTCTTTCTGGGCCGTGCTCCGCGTCGTGGCCGCCTTCGCGACCGCCTCGGGGGCGCAGAGCGCGACGGCCGGGAGCGCGTCGGCATCGCCGGCCGCGAACGCCTCGACGCGGGCGCACACCGAGGCGGGGTCGGCGCCGAGCGCGGCGCTCTTGTTCCAGTCGAGGTCGACGAGCCGCTCGGCCATCGCGTCGGCGTCCCACGCCTCCCCGAGGCGGGCCTGGGCGTCGCGGAGCGCCGCGAGGGCGTCGTCGAAGACGGGCTCGGCGGGCAGGATCTCGACGTGCGGGAAGTCGGCGACGGCCGCGTGGTGCTGGCGGAGGGCGTCGGGCGTGAGGCCGCGGTCGAGGGCGAGCGCCGTCAGGAGCGGGTCGCCGTGGGCGAGGCGCGCCCAGGCGTCGGCGGCGGCCCGCGTGCGGAGGGCGTCGCTGTCGCCGTCCTCGACGAACTCCATCTCGAAGGGCGTCCCGCTCTCGAAGGCGGCCTCGTCGAGGACCCGCTTGCAGAACCCGTGGATGGTGGTCACGGCCGCCTCGTCGACGCGGTCGAGGGCCGCGAGCAGGCGGTCCTCGGCGCCCGCGCGGGCGAGGAGGTCGGCGAGGGGCCGCGTGAGGTCGTCCGCCTCGGCGCCGCGGGCGACGGCGAGGGCCGTGCGGAGGGCGGCGCGGATGCGGGTCCGCAGCTCGTCCGTGGCCGCGTTGGTGAACGTGACGACGAGGAGCCGGCGGAGGTCGGGCCGGCCCCCCGCCTTCGCGGGGGCCGGCTCTTCGCCGGCGAGCCAGTCCGGGGCGTCGTCGCCGCCCGCCTCGGGGTCGAGGACGAGGCGGAGCACGAGGCCGGCGATGGCGAACGTCTTGCCGGTGCCGGCGCTGGCCTCGACGAGCGTGCGCCCGGCCAGGACGGGCGTGGTGGCGTAGGCAAACGCCGGCACCGCCTCGGGGACACCCGCCTCGGGGACACCCGCCTCGGGGACACCCGCCTCGGGGACACCCGCCTCGGGGACACCCGCC
>JBCCQJ010000354.1:0-4086 GCA_039024395.1 Bacteroidota bacterium
CCCGACTGGCTGTAGCCGAGCCCGAACACGTCGGGGCGCGAGAAGGGCACGTAGGTCGCGATCAGCCCCCCGTAGGAGTCGCCCACGATGAGGCGGTCCTCGGACGCCGAGCGGGTCCGGTAGCGCGCGTCCACGAAGGGCACGAGTTCGTCCGCGAGGAAGGCCACGAAGTCGTCGTTCAGGCCGTACTCCGTCATCCGGTTCGGAGACGTGGGCGCGTGTCGATTCGGCGGGTCCACGAACACGGCGAGGACCGGCTCGATCGCACCCCGGGCGATGAGGTCGTCGAGCACCGCCGGCGTGTGCGCAAACTCGATGTAGTCGCGGCCGTCCATGAGGTAGACGGTCGGGTACTGCGTCGCGGGCTCGGACGCGTAGCCTGGCGGGGTGTAGACGAGCACCTCGCGGTCGTAGGGGAGCACGCCCGCAGGCAGCGGGTGCACGTCGAGACCCTCGGCGGTGCCTGGTGTGCCATCGCGCACGGGCGTGAATACGGCGGGGTAGGCGTAGCCCGGCATCGTCAACTCGGAGAAGGGGCCGAAGCCGCTTAGCACGCGGTCCGGGTTGCGCGGGTCGGGCGTGCCCAGCAACTCAGCGCCGAAGCCTTCGCGGTCTTCGTCGACCATGAAGAGGTATTCCAGCCGCGCCTCGGGCTCCGCGTGGAGGCGACGATACCACAGGTCGGTGCCGGGCAGGCGCGTGAGCGGCAGCGTCTCGGCCCAGGCTCCCATGTCGCCGAGGACGCCCACCGACTGTGCCTGGCCCTGCCACAGCAGCATGGCCGTGGTGTCGCTCTCGATCAGCGGCGTGCGCGGCAGCCGCTCCCAGAACGCCTCGACGAGAGCCTGTCGCTCGGCATCTCCTGCCCCCTCGACGTTCGCCAGGAACGCGGCGAAGTCGGCAGGCTGGGCGGAGAGCGGCGTGGCCATGAGGAGGCAGAGTGAGAGCAGTCGGGTCATGCGACCCGAGCGCCGTCGCGGGTGATATGGTAGCGGGTGCCCTGGTGCGTCACGTTGTGTAGCTCCGCGCTGGGGTCGAACGGGCCGAACTGAGGCTGCGCCGTGAGTGGACCGTCCAGCCCCGGCCGGACGCCGAAGATGGACTCGATGACGACGTTGACGTAGCTCCCGTTCGAGGAGCAGGTCCAGTCGTTGATGTAGGGCTCGTCGGGCGGGACCTTGGTCGCGGCGCCGTCGGTGGTCGGCCAGACGGCCTCGACGAAATGGGCCTGGCCGTAGGGTCCCTGGTTGGCGGTCTTAGCGAGGCCCTGCAGCCATCGGAACGCGAGGTCGGCCTCGCCGATGCGGTAGAGCCCGCGCGCCGTCTCGGGTGGCCACGCCGGGTAGGCCCCATTCCACTGGTGGTCGGGGCGCACGTCGCGGAAGGCGTCCTCGTCGCCGGGCGAGAGGGCGTGCATCCACGTCGGCGTTTGCAACTCGCGCTGGAAGAAGGCGACCATGTCGGCTTTCTGCGCAGCCGTGAGGTCGTCGGGGATGGCGTTGAGGACAGTGAGTAGGTCGTAGCAGTGGCGCACCTCGCGCAGCGAGCCGTCGGGGAAGCGCGCCTGCCAGTAGCCGCGGCGGGGGACGTAGAGCTGCTGCACGTCGCGCAGGATCTGCGTGGCCTCGTGGGCGAGCGCGCCGTCGTCGGGCTCGCCGAGGTGGGTCAGCAGGCGCGTGACCTCGCGGAGGTTGAACACGTTGGCCGCGTTGAGGCTGGCGACCTCGTGGAGGTAGGTGTGGACGCACTCCAGGAGGTTGTTGAGCCCGCCGTAGTCGGCGAGGCCGCTGCCCGTCTTGAAGCGCCGCCAGTTGGTCGCGTAGCGCCGGAGCGCGTCGATCACGCGCTCGTCCGAGCCCTCCACGCGGCTCGTGAGCCAGGCGTGGTCCCCCGTCCAGCGGACGTAGGTGCTCGCCATCGACACCATCGCGAAGTCGTTGACGGCGTACCAGTTGCCCACACCCTGCCCGGTGAGGTATTCCGTCCCGAAGTGCTGGTGCACGTCGAGGTGCATCCAGCGGTCGAGGTAGCCGCGCATCACGGCCGGGTCGAGTTGGGCATGGATGGGGGACGAGAGGAAGTAGTCCCAGAGGAACGTCACCGACTGCCAGTAGCGCGGCAGGAGCGTGTCGTAGGCGCGGCCGTGGACGGAGTACGGCGAGTCGCGCTTGAAGTAGACCACCCCGAGCGCGCCCATGTGGTAGAGCTTGGCGATGGCGTCGTCGGTCGTGTGCAGCTCGGGGAGGTGGCCCGAGTAGCGGTCGTTGCCTGGGGTGAAGACCGCTTTGAGTTCGGCGTTCCAGTCGGCGCGGACGCGGGCCAACTCCCCCGGCACGTCGTGGATGAGCGCGTCATACGCCGCCTCGGCTTCGGCCTCCGTGGCCCCGATGGTGTGCACGTAGTCGATACGGCTCGTCTCGCCGGGTGCGAGGCGCAGCGTATGCCCGAGCGCAACAGGGCGCAGTACGTCTGGAGCGGGCGCGGTGCCCTGAATCTGGACGGCCTCGCTCTTCATCGCGCGGAAGCGAACAGCGCCGCGCCCCGCGTCGACCGTTGCTTCGTGGTCGGTTTCGTGGGGGGGTAGGGGGGCATTCCAGCGCCGCCGCGCCTGCGTCACGCTGCCCTGCACGCCGAGGCGCAGCGTCACCTCGCGCTCCGACCCGCTCCGGTTCTCGATCTCCAGCGTCATGACGGCCGCCATTCGCCCGAGCGCGAGCACCGTTGTCGAGCGGAGGTGGAGCCCGCCAACCTCAGCCTCGCGGACGACGCGGTCGGGCCACCAGTGGAACGTGATCGGTGCGCCGTGCGCGTGGAAAAGCCGTGGGGCCTGCCCCGGACCCGATCCGGGGTCGAGGTAGAGGCTCGCGGTGGGGACGTCGGCGGTGCCGAAGGGCGGGAAGTTGAGGCTGTGCATCCCCGTGAGGTCGAGGCCGACCTGCACGCAGCCGAGGAAGTTGGTGAGCCCGGGCGCGGCGAAGAGGTCGCCGTACCGCTTCGTCATCGGGGCGCTCCGGAGATCGTCGACGGTGGGGATCATGCGAGCGTGACTTCGAGGAGGTGCGGGAAATACTCTTCGGCTTCGATGTAGGTGACGTAGATCACCCGGCCGCCGTCTTCCGAGAGCGAGGGGTGCTCCTTCCCGGCGTAGGCGGCGACGGGGTATTTCTTGTCCGGCCCGCCCTCCACGGTCCACAGCGTCACGGGCTCACTCCACGGCCCCCACGGGTGGGGGGCGGTGCGCCCGACCTGCTTCCCGTCGGTGTTGTAGGAGTGCACGGCGAGGTAGCTACCGAGGTAGTCGTTCCATGTGATCGACAGCTCGTTGGGCGGGCCGTCGAAAATGGGAATGGCGTCGGCGATGTCGTCGCTCCACGTCGGATCGGGACCGCTAAGGTAGGTGTAGCGGTCGAGGTGTTCGATGTCTTCCGGTCGTACACGCGCGAGGTAGGCTTGCTGAACGCCGGATTCGTAGCCGGTGACGCCGTAGAAGTAGAGCCACGTACCGTCGTCGCCTTCCACCTGTAGCACCGCCGAGGCGAACTGCGGCTGCGGGTACGGCCACCACATTGCTTCGCCGTCCTGATGCAGCCGCTCGAACTGCCAGTCGTCTACGGAGCCCTTCGCCATCCCGCACCCGATGATCTCGAACCCGAGGTCGAACGGCCCGCCCTTGTTCTCCAGCATGCGGATGTGCATGTAGAGCAAGTAGACCGTCTCACCGAGCGCGATGCCGTGCATGCACCACATCCGGTCCCAGCCGTCGCGGTCGCCCGGTCCTGGCGGGACGAGCTGCCGGATCTCGCCGTGCGCGTCCGTGAGGTGGACGAAGCCGGTGAGGCCGTCGCGCCCCGACTGGGCCGGGAGCACGAGACCCGTGTTCGTCGGCATCCGCTCGAACGGCCGGTGCCCCTCGGGCTCGCCGATCTCCGCGAGGTGCGTGAACACGTCGCGGAGGCTCCCCGGAGGCCGCTCGCCGATGAGCGTGTCGCCGAAGTACCAGAACACGCGGTCGGCCTCCTGCGGCCCCGCGCCGCCGAGCGGGATCGAGTAGGCCCCGTCCTGGCCGACCATCCGGTAGGGGTTGTC
>JBCCQJ010000355.1:0-4066 GCA_039024395.1 Bacteroidota bacterium
CCCCGGCGGGGGGAGGTTGGGAGGGGGGCGACGAATCGAGCATGACGCTCGGCTCCGAGGCGAGATCTCTCCCCCTGGCGCTGACCTCCCTCTCGTCATGAACCGCCGCCGCTTCGTCCGCCGTGCCGCCGCCGCCGGCCTCGCCGCGCCCCTCCTCGGGGCCGGGGCCGCCTCCGCGCGCACGGCCTCCGCCGCTGGCCTCCCCGAGGCGGTCGGCTCCGAGGCGGGGGCCACGGTCTACGACGGGCCGCTGCGGGGCGTCGCCCCGATCACCGTCACCGGCGTGCGCGCCGACGACGTCGGCGCGGCGCGCATCACGAAGGTCGAGACGAGCGCGGGCGTCGTCGGCTGGGGCGAGGCCGACCGCGCGGGCGCCGGCCCGGCCATCGTGTCGTCGATCATCGAGAGCTTCGAGGCGCGCGTCGTCGGGCGCGAGCTGTTCGACGCCGAGCGGACGTTCACCGACCTCTACTTCAACGCCGACGACATGGGGCGCGGCGGGCTCGTGACGTCGGCCATCTCAGGGATCGACCTCGCGCTGTGGGACGCCCGCGGCAAGGTGCTCGGGCGGCCGTGCTACCAGCTCATCGGCGGCGCCTACCGCACGCGGATCCCCGTCTACGGCTCGTTCAGCCGCGACGGCGGCGACCGCACGCCGGCCGACATGGCGCGGATCGCCGCCGCGTTCGTCGAGCAGGGCTTCCTGGCCGTCAAGGCGCGGATGGACATCCGCCAGTACAACGTCGACCCGGTCGACGACCCTACGTTCGAGGTCGTCGCCGCCATCCGCTCCGAGATCGGGATGGAGTTCCCGCTCTACGTCGACGCCAACAACGGGTATTCGGCGAGCCGGGCCATCGAGGTGGGCGCGCGCCTGCGCGACGAGTTCAACGTGTCGGTCTTCGAGGAGCCCGTCGGCTACACCAACTACGAGGACCACGCCGAGGTGGCCGACGCGCTCGACGGCATCCAGATCGCGGCTGGCGAGCACGAGTACACGCGGTGGCAGTTCCGGGACCTCATCCTGCGCGGCCGGCCCGACGTGGTCAACCCCGATCTGCTGCGCGCGGGCGGGCTCACCGAGGGCCGCCACATCGCCGCGCTGTGCTCGGCGTTCGACCTGCCGATCGCGGTCCACTCGACGCGCCCGACGCTCGGCACGGCGGCCCACCTCCACTACGTCGCCTCGCTGCTCCGCGCCGACCGCCCGCAGGAGCACCCCGAGCTGGACAAGGCGGAGAGCTTGTGGGACCTGTTCGAGAACCGGACCGCATACGCCGACGGCCACGTGGCCGTCCCCGAGGCGCCCGGTCTGGGCCTGATCGTCCGCGAGGGCGCCATCGAGGCGGCCGCGCGCGCCTACGCCGACCGCCGCCGATGAGCGTCGCCGCGCCCCCGTCGCCCGAGGCGGTCCGCCTCGCCCCCCGCCTCGGGGTCTGGGGCGGGCTGGCCGCGCTGGCCCTGGTGCTGGTGCTGCCGGCGCCCGAGGGGCTCGAGCCGGCCGCGTGGCGGGCCGCCGGCGTGGCGCTGCTGATGGCGATCTGGTGGATGACCGAGGCGCTGCCGATCGCCGCGACCGCCCTCGTGCCGGTGGCCCTCTTCCCCCTCCTCGAGGTGGCCTCGATCCGCGAGGCGGGCGCGTCCTACGCCCACCCGATCATCTTCCTCTTCCTGGGCGGCTTCCTGCTGGCCAAGGGGCTCGAGCGGTGGAACCTGCACCGGCGGATCGCGCTGCGCGTGATCGCGGCCGTCGGCACCGAGCCGCGGCGCATCGTGCTCGGGTTCATGCTCGCGGCCGGGCTGCTCTCGATGGGCATCTCGAACACGGCCACGGCCGTGATGATGCTGCCGATCGCGCTCTCGGTCGTCGACCTCGCCCGCCGCGACGACGTCGGCACCGCGGCGGAGGACCACACGTTCGCGCTCACGCTGATGCTGGGCGTGGCCTACGCCTGCTCGGTGGGCGGGCTGGGGACGCTCATCGGGACGCCCACGAACGCGCTCCTGGCCGGCTTCGTCGAGGAGACGTACGGCGTCGAGATCTCGTTCGCCGGCTGGATGGCGCTCGGGGTGCCGCTCGTGGCGGTCGGGCTCGCGACGGTCTACCTGGTGCTGACGCGCGTCATCTTCCCGCTCCGCCTCGAGGGGATCCCGGGCGGGCAGGCGTTCATCCGCGAGCAGCTCGCCGCCCTCGGCCCGCTCTCGACGCCCGAGCGGCGCGTGGCGCTCGTCTTCGGCGGCGTGGCCGTGCTGTGGATGGTCCGCCCGCTGCTGCAGACGGTCGTCCCGGGCGCCTCCGACGGCGGGCTGGCGATCCTGGGGGCGGTGCTGCTGTTCGCGCTCCCGGCCGGGGCCGCCTCGGGGGCGGAGGGCGCCGCCTCGGGGGCGCGCCTGCTCGACTGGGCGACGGCGCGGACGCTCCCCTGGGGCATCCTCCTTCTGTTCGGCGGCGGCCTCTCGCTGGCCGGCGCCATCTCCGAGACCGGCCTCGCGGCCTGGATCGGCGCCCAGCTCGCGCTCGTGGGTGCCCTCCCGACGTGGGCGCTCGTGGCGGTTGTGGTGGTCGTGATCGTGCTGCTGACCGAGCTGACGAGCAACGTGGCCACGGCGGCGGCCTTCCTGCCCGTGCTGGCCGCGCTCGCGACGAGCGTCGGCGCCGCGCCGGGCCTCCTGCTGGTGGCCGCGACCGTGGCAGCGAGCTGCGCGTTCATGCTGCCCGTCGCCACGCCGGCCAACGCCATCGCCTACGGCAGCGGCCACGTCTCGATGGCCGAGATGGCCAAGGCGGGCGTCTGGCTCAACGTCGTCTTCGTGGTGCTCGTGACGGCCGTGGCCGTCCTCGCCGTGCCGGCCCTCAGCGGGACGGCCCTGCCTGCCCTGCAGCCATGACGGTGCTCCAGGCCCCCCGCCTCGTCCGGATCCACGCCGCCGACACGGTGGCCGTGGCCGTGGTGCCGGCCGCGGCCGGCGAGACGCTCCGCCTCGGGGACCGCGAGGTCGGGCTCGCCCACGACGTGCCGGCCGGGCACAAGGTGGCCCTCGTCGCGCACGCGCCCGGCGACCCGGTCGTCAAGTACGGCTTCCCGATCGGGCGCGCCACCGAGGCGGTCCGCCCCGGCGACTGGGTCCACAGCCACAACCTGCAGACCGCCCTCTCGGGCGAGGCCGACCTCGCCGACGTCGAGCGCGCGCCGGCGGCTCTCCCCGACCCCGGCCCGGCGCCGACGTGGCAGGGCTACCGGCGGTCGGACGGCCGCGTGGGCACGCGGAACGAGCTGTGGGTGCTCAACACGGTCGGCTGCGTCAACCGGGCCGCCGAGCGCGTCGCCCGCCAGATCGACCGCCGCTTCGGGCCCGACGGCGAGGGCGTGATCGACGGGGCGCACGCCTTCGCCCACCCGTTCGGGTGCAGCCAGCTCGGCGGCGACCTCGACCGGACGCGCGACCTCCTGGCCGCCCTCGCCCGCCACCCCAACTGCGGCGGCGCGGTCGTCCTGGGGCTCGGCTGCGAGAACAACCAGCTCGCGGCGTTCCTCGACGCCGCCGACCCCGACGGCGCCCGCCGCGCGGCGGGCCGCCTCGAGGCGTTCGCGGCCCAGCTCGTCGGCGACGAGGTGGAGGTGGGCGCCGAGGCGGCCGAGCGCATCGTGGACGTCATGCGCGGCGACGCCCGCGAGGCCGTGCCCGCCTCGGCGCTCGTGCTCGGCATGAAGTGCGGCGGCTCGGACGGCTTCTCGGGCGTGACGGCCAACCCGCTCGTCGGGCGCCTCGCCGACCGGTTCGCGGCGTGGGGCGCGCGCGTCCTCCTGACCGAGGTGCCCGAGATGTTCGGCGCCGAGGCGGTCCTGCTGCGCCGCGCCGCCTCGGGGGCCGTCTTCGACGACACGATCGCGCTCGTCCAGCGCTTCCGCGACTACTTCGTGGCGCACAACCAGCCGGTCTACGAGAACCCGAGCCCCGGCAACAAGGACGGCGGGCTGACGACGCTCGAGGAGAAGTCGCTGGGCGCGATCCAGAAGGGCGGCCGCGCGCCCGTGGCCGAGGTGCTCGGCTACGCCGAGGCCGC
>JBCCQJ010000356.1:0-4034 GCA_039024395.1 Bacteroidota bacterium
CCCCTCCCGGCCTCCCCCCGCTGGGGGAGGAGACTCATTTGCCCTGAGGTGGGCGGCCCCGAGGCGGTCAGGAGGCTCGTTCGACCGCCTCGCGGAAGGCGGCGGCGGCGGCGGTCACGTCGGGCGCCGTCGTCACGGCCGTCATCACGGCCACGCCCCAGGCGCCCGCGTCGAGGCACGACGCCACGCGCTCGGGCGTGATGCCGGCGATGGCGACGACGGGGATCGAGACCGCCTCGGCGCAGGCCGTCAGGCCGGCGAGTCCCTTCACGCTCGCGGGGTTCGCCTTCGAGGCGGTCGGGAAGACGGGACCGAAGCCGATGTAGTCGGCCCCGGCCGCCTCGGCGGCGCGGGCGGCGGCGGCCGTCGTGGCCGTCGCGCCGACGATAAAGCGCTCCCCGCGTTCGCTCGCCCCGAGGCGGTCGGCCACGCGCCGCGCGTCGGCGATGGGCAGGTCGAGCGCCCCGAGGTGGACGCCCGCCGCGCCCGCCGCGAGCGCCAGGTCGAGGTGGTCGTCGACCAGGCAGGGCACGCCCGCCTCGGTGCAGGCGGCGACGGTCGGGCGGAGGGTAGCGAGGCGGTCGCGCACGGTGCCGGCCTTCTGGCGGAACTGGACCGTGTCGGCGCCGCCGGCCGCGGCGAGCCGCGCGATCTCGGCGTGCGACCAGCGCTGCTGGAAGTGGAAGTCGGTGAGGACGTGGAGGCGACCGATCCGAGGCGCTGGCATCCGGGCGAGGCGGGGCAGGTCAAGATCGCGTGCCCCGGCGGGAAAAGGGGCCTGCACGCGCAACGGCGCAGCGGTTCGGGCGTACCCTGTGCACGACCCCTGGCACCGCTCCCCCCGCCCCTTTATGCCCGAGCCCGTCCGCGCCCTCGTCGTCGATGACGAGACCGACGTCCAGTTCCTCTTCACCCAGAAGTTTCGCCGGGAGGTCCGCCGAGGGGCGCTCGAGTTCGTGTTCGCAACCAGCGGCGAGGAGGCCCTCGAGAAGCTCCGCTCCGGCGAGGCGGCCGACGTGGTCGTGGTTCTCTCCGACATCAACATGCCGGGCATGAGCGGGCTCGACCTGCTGGCGGCCATCCAGCAAGACTTCCCCGACCTCCAGGTCTACATGGTGACGGCCTACGACGACGGCGAGCTCAAGACGACGGCGCTCCAGGGCGGCGCGCGCGGCTACCTCACCAAGCCCATCGACTTCGGGACCCTCAAGGAGGAGGTGTTCGGGCTCGAGGCCGCCTGAGCCGACCCCGCCTCGGGGCCGGCCGCGCGGCGCGCTCCCCGAGGTTGTCCTGAGGTAGGGCATCGCGAGGCATCAGGCGTTCCCCGATATTGAGCGTCGAACCCCCTCGTTCGCTCCATGCTCTCGGCGCTCCTGAAGTCCCAGACCCAGCCGCACCACGACCAGGCCGAGTCGTCGCCGGCCATGCAGGCCGTCATCGCGCCCGACCTCACGCGCGAGGCGTACCGCGACCACCTCGTGCGGCTGCTCGCGTTCTACGGCCCCACCGAGGCGGCCCTCGCCGACGTGGACGGCCTGGCCGACGTGCTCCCGGACCTGCCCGAGCGCCTCGTCAAGACGGCCTGGCTCCGCGGCGACCTCGACCGCCTCGGGGGCGCCGGCGAGGCCCTGTCGGCCCACGCGCCGGCGTGGTCGGTCGCCGAGGCGCTCGGCGTGCTCTACGTCATCGAGGGATCGACGCTCGGCGGGCGCATCATCGCGCGCGAGCTGGAGCGGTCGGTCGGCGTCACGCCCGAGGCGGGGTGCCGGTTCTACGCGAGCTACCGCGGCGACCGCGGCCCGCGCTGGAAAACGTTCAAGGCGGCCCTCAATGCGCACGGCGAGGCCCACCCCGAGGCGGCCGACGACACGGTTCGCGCGGCGGCGGACACCTTCGACACGCTCCGCATCTGGATGGCGATGCCGCTGCCGGCCGGGGCATAGGCCAGGGGCATCGGCCTCACAAGAGAGGCCCGGCCGTCGCCCGGGGGGAGAGGGGCGAGGGAGACGGGAAGCGACGGCCGGACCCTGAGCGGAGGGTACGGAAGCGCACACATACCCGGCAATGGAGTCCGGGACTCGGCACGGGACCTTCACCCAATGGTTTTCTGAGGCGCCGCCGGCCGCTCCGCCTCGGGGCCGGAGACGACGGGCGAGCCCCGAGGCGGGGCGTGTCCTCTTCACCGAGTCTCGGCGTGTGCGCGGTTGTCGGAGCGGCGCCCCGGCCCCGTATATTCGTCGCCCGGCCCGCTCTGAGGCGGCGTCGGACCCGGTCGAGTAGCTCAGTTGGTAGAGCAACGGACTGAAAATCCGTGTGTCGGCGGTTCAAGTCCGCCCTCGACCACCCCGCCGGAGACGCGGCCGCCTCGCGGTTGAAGATCCGGCGGAGCGCGCCGCGCGCGTGTCGCCCCCCGAGGCGGCGGCGTAGTTTGGCGCACCGACCCGGCCCGGTAGTTCAGTTGGTTAGAACGCCTGCCTGTCACGCAGGAGGTCGCGAGTTCAAGTCTCGTCCGGGTCGCCCGACGCCCCCGCCTCCCCCCGAGGCGGGGGCGTTTTGGTTGAGGCCGCCTCGGTGACGACTACGAGGTCGGAAGCGCGTCATACAGAGCCTCCTCCAGTTGCTCAATCCACTCATTCACCAGTACGAAGCTGGTGATGGGGCCTTGGCCGAGAAGCAACAGCAGCATCAGCGCTCCGATCAACTCTACCGCTACTTCTGGTAAGCCGCTTGGAGTTCCTATGGCAAACCAGATGCCGGCCCCCATCACAAGCCCGATCGCTAGGAGAGCGACGCCCGGCCGTTCGATCCTGAACTCATAGGCCGCCGTGATTGCTTTGTCGGTTGCGCTCAAACGAACGTCCGCAACCACAGGAGAGCCCGCTCCATACGCGGCACCGACGACTGTGTAGCGGACGGAGGTTCCATCAACGATTACTCGGGGGCCGAAGGAAGAACGAAGCTGACCTACCAGCCTTGCCGCGACGACCTTTGCCGGAACGTCCGGGTCCCACGGGATCGAGAGTCGACCGGAGCGGAGCACGTACGGCCGGAGAACCATCGAGCACAGTTGATGCGAGGACCCAAGATCGCCTCGGGGCACTGAGGCGGCGGCGCCTGCTAAAACACCCCGCCCTGGCCCCAGGAGAGCTTGTCGCGGATCGTCGAGAAGTAGTCGCGCTCCGGCAGCGTTACGAGGCGGACCACCTCCTCGGCGCGCTTCACGCGGACCGTCACGCCCGCGCTCCCGTCCAGCAGCGTCGAGACGCCGTCGGTGGCGAAGGCGAAGGCGTGGCCCCGGGTCTCGACGCGCAGCACCAGCTCGGTGTCGGCCGGCAGCACGATGGGCCGGGCGGTCAGCGTGTGCGGCGCGATCGGCGCGACGACGAGCACGTCGGTGCCCGGCGCCACGATCGGGCCGCCGGCCGAGAGGGCGTAGGCCGTCGAGCCCGTCGGCGTGGCCACGATGAGGCCGTCGGCCCAGTAGGTGTTGAGCGGGAGCCCATCGGCGGTCGCCGCGACCTGGATCAGGCTCGTCGTGCCGCTCTTGTCCACCACGACGTCGTTGAGCGCCCACGGCGGCACGTCGAGGCCCGCGGCGCCGTCCACCGAGGCGGCCAGCGTCATCCGCTCCTCGACGCCCGAGCGGCCCGCCTCGATGGCCGCGATGGCCGCCTCGACGTCGGCGACCTCCACCTTGGTCAGGAACCCGAGCCGCCCGATGTTGACCCCGAGCAGGGGCGTCCCGTGCGCGTGGCGCGCCGCGCGGAGCATCGAGCCGTCGCCCCCGAACGAGAGGATGACGTCGGCGCGGGCGGCGAGGTCGTCGACGGCCGCCTCGGCGCACACGTTGCCGTCGGAGAGGCCGCGCGCGACGAGGCCCTCGCTGACCGGCCGGTGCAGGCAGAACTCGATCCCCTCGCCGCGGAGCCACCCCACGAGGCGGTACACGGCCGGCCAGAGGCGGTCCTTCGTCGTGTTGCCGGTAATGCCGTAGCGCATGGGCGCGTCGAGAGCGGGAGAGTCCCCGAACGTCG
>JBCCQJ010000357.1:0-4027 GCA_039024395.1 Bacteroidota bacterium
GCTGGGGGGAGGAGACTCTCGTTCGCAGAGGCGGTCGGCCCCGAGGCGGTACGGAGCCGACTGCAGATGTACGAAGCCCGGCCGCCAAGAGCCGACGGCCCACAGCCGAGAGCCTACAGCCCAGAGCCTACGGCCCGCTCTACTCACGCGGCTCGGACGGGGTCGCCAGGCCGGGGCTGCGGTCGAGGAACTCCTCGAACAGCTCCGTCTGACGGCTGATCATCGGGATCTGGAAGCCGTCGATGAACACCGTCGTCACCTGCGAGGCCGGCTCGAACGGGTCGCCGTCGGCCACGAACAGCGTGGCGCTCTTGCCCACCTCGATCGACCCGAGGCGGTCGTCGACGCCGAAGATGCGCGCCGGGTTGATCGTGATCGCTTCGAGGGCCGCCTGGCGGTCGAACCCGACGTCCTGCCCGTGGGCCACCGCGAAGCCGGCGTGGAACGGCAGGTTGCGGTAGTTCTGCATCCGGTCCTCGGTGCGGAGTGCGATCAGGACGCCGGCCTGGGCCAGCAGCGCCGCGTTCTGGTAGGCCCGGTCGTAGCGGTCCGAGGCGCGCGTGGGCAGCCCGGTTACGGGGCCGGTCACGACCGGCAGGCCCGCCTCGGCGATGCGGTCGGCCACGCGCCAGCCCTCGGCCGCGCCGGTCAGGATCGCGCGCACGCCCCGGGCCTCGACCCACTCGATGGCCTTGACGATGTCGGCCGCCGCGTTGGCCTCGACCAGCAGCGCCGTCTCGCCTCGGACGACGGGCAGCAACGCCGCCATCTCGGGCTGGTACGCCTGCGTCGCCTCGGTCCCGCCGGCCGCGCGCGCCGAGTCGATGCGGGCGTACAGAACAGCCTGCTCCCACACCTCGTCGAGCGCCTCGATGGCCTCCTCGGCCGCCTTCGCGATGGCCTCCGGCTCGCGCCGGTCGAACCGGCTCCGCCGCCCCGAGGCGGGGAAGTTGAGCACGACGCCCTCGAAGCCGGCCGCCATCTGATCGGGTGTGTAGCCGTGGTGGAGCACCAGCGCCGCCGTGCCCGGCATGAGGCCGCCTCGGGGGACCGACAGGGCCGCCGTCACGCCGGCGACGCGCGTCACGGGGAAGTGGATTGACGTGGGGTTGACGGCCGCGAGCGCCCTCATCTGGGGCGTCACGTTGCCCAGCTCATCGGCATCGTCGGTTTCGGGGAGCGACCCGATCTCCTCGAGGCCGATCCGCGTGCCGCCGTCGATCATGCCCGGGTAGACCGTGCCGCCGTCGCACGGCACCTCGATGGCGCCGGCCGGCACCGAGGCGGCGCCGACGGCCGTGATCTCGCCGCCCTCGATGACGACGGTGCCGGACTCGATCGTGCCCCGCGTGACCGTCTCGATGCGGCAGTCGGTGAGGGCGAACGTGCCCGCGCGGGCGCGGTACTGCGGCCCCTGCGCGAGCGCGGGGGCGGCCACGAGCAGGCCAGCGGCGACGACGAACAGACGCATGAAGGGGAGAGGCATGGCTCAGAAGCGGTTCGGGTTTCGGTTTCGACAGGCGAGAACGAGCGAGATCCCGGTCGGGTCAGGAGCCCGAAGCAGCCGTAGCGCGAGCTACGGCGATGGAGGGCGACGCCGAACGGGCGGGATCGCAGCCGCTCGGAGCCCGAAAGCGTGAATCCGAACCGCTTCTCAGTGAGTGTGGTGCATCCCCTCGAGGTGGGTCCCTGCGAACTCGGTCCCCAGCTCGCACGAGTGGCCCTGGACGCCGAGCACGACCTCGACGATCTCCTCCTCGGGGTCGACGTAGATGCGCATGTCGTCGCCGTCGCGGAGGCGGTCGAAGCGGCGGACCCCGTCGACGAACGTCATGTCGACGCGGGAGTAGATCGAGAGCGGGTGGCCCGAGAAGACGGCGAGGTCGGCGTCCTTGCCGGCCTCGATGGAGCCGACGCGGTCGTCGATGCCGAGCTGCCACGCCGGGTTGAGGGTGACGAGCGCGAGCGCCTCGTCGTCCGAGAGGCCGCCGTAGCGCTGCGCCTTGGCCGCTTCGTGGTTGAGGTAGCGGAGCAGCCCGGCGTCGTCGGAGTTGACCGAGGTGCGGACGCCGTTCTCGGCCAGGATCGTCGTGTTGTAGGCCGACGAGTAGTAGACCTCGAACTTGTAGCTCGCCCAGTCCGAGAACACGCTCGCGCCGGCCCCGAAGGCGGCCAGCTCGGGCGCCACCTTGAACGCCTCGTTGGCGTGCTGGAACGTGAGCCGCTCGATCCCGAAGTCCTCGAATACGTCCATCAGCATCAGGATCTCGTCGGCCCGGTAGCTGTGGCAGTGGACGAGGACCTCGCCCGAGAGGATGCCGGCGAGCGTCTCGAGGCGGCGGTCGACCGGCGGCAGCGGCCGGCCCTCGGCGCGGGCGGCGTCCTGCGCCTCGCGGTAGGCCTGCGCCTCGGTGAAGGCCTCGCGGTAGACCTGCTCGATGCCCATCCGCGTGTTCGGTCGGATCCCGCGGCCGCGGCCGTGCACGCGCGTCGGGTTCTCGCCGAGGGCGAACTTGATCGTCCGCGGCGCGCCCTCGAAGAGCAGGCCGTCGGGGTCGAGGGTGCCCCAGCGGAGCTTGAGCGTCTCGTTCTCGCCGCCGACCGGGTTGGCCGAGCCGTGCATGACGTGGATCGCCGTCACGCCGCCGGCCAGCGCGCGGTAGATGCCGATGTCGGACGGGTCGACGGCGTCGCGCATCTGGACCTCGGCCACGATCGGGTTGGTCGCCTCGTTGACCGACGAGAGGGCGATGTGGCTGTGGGCGTCGATCAGGCCGGGCGTGACGTGCTTGCCCGTCGCGTCGACCACCTCGACGCTTCGGGGCGCGCTCAGGCCCGTGCCGACCTCGACGATGCGGCCATCTCGCACGAGCACGTCCGCATTTTCGAGCACGCCCTCGGTGACCGTGTGGACGGTCGCGTTCTGGAGCAGGACGCTCCCGCGCTCCGAGGCGGGCGGGAGGTCGAGCGGCGTTTGCGCCGACGCCAGGGACCCGAGGAGAACGGAGAGAAGGAAGAGGCGAATCATGGGGTACTCGGTACGGGGTACAGGGTACGTGAGGGTGGGGTGTACCAGGTACCGTCGTACCTCGTACCGCGTTGTCACTCGGGGCGGCGGGTGGCCGTGAACGGGAACGAGCCGAACGAGCCGACCTCGACCGTTCCGGAAAACTCGTCGTCGGTGATGATGCCGGTGACGGTGACGGGGCCGGTGTCCGGCGACGTGAACGCCATCGTGAGGGCGTTGCCCTCGAGGGTGACCGTCGAGAGCGGCGTCGCCTCGTCGGTCGTGATGGAGCCTGTGAGGGCGTCGCCGGAGCCGTCGAGGGTGAACGTGCCCTCCTGGCTGCCGGCGGGCGTGACCACCTCGAAGTCCCACGTCCCGGTCGCGACCACGACTGCCTCGGGGTCGGCGCCGTCGGGCGCGCCGCCGGCGTCCAACTCGTAGCCGACGCCCTCGACGAACACGTGGCGGATCTGCGTCGAGTCGGTAAACAGCGGTCCTGAAGTGACGACCAGGTTGGCCAGCTTGCCCACCTCGACCGAGCCCACCTCGCGGTCGACCCCGAGGAGGGCGGCCGGCGACGTGGTGAGGGCCGCGAGCGCGTCGTCGGGCGACAGGCCCGCGGCGACCATCCGCACGAGGTTGTCGTGGATGTCGGCCGGCTTGACCTCGAACGTGGCGAAGGCGAACGGCACGTCGGCGGCGGCAAGAACTGAGGGGCTCGCCTCGGCGCGCGCGACGGCGGCCCGCTTCTGGACCGTCATCGCCGTCTCCTCGGCCTCGACGTCGCGGAAGCTGGACGTCCGGCGGTCGCTGACAAACGAAGCGCCGCTGGGCGAGGTCGTGGGCAGCGCCACAGCGAGAGCCACGCTGTCGGCCTCGACGGTGTCGGGCAGCGCGAGCGGCGCGAAGACGGGTGCCCCCGAGGCGGTCAGGCGCTCGACCAGCGGCGCGGCGTCGGGGACGCCGGCGAGGACGGGGCTCAGGTCCATCTCCTGGCTCGCCCGCAGGGCGCGGAAGCCC
>JBCCQJ010000358.1:0-4026 GCA_039024395.1 Bacteroidota bacterium
AATGCCCTTTTCCTGATCCACTGACGCACTTCGGCGAGATGAGCATACCGCACCTCAGCGTAATCCACTCTAGCGTCCCCGAGGCGGACGCCCTGCGCCAAGCCTCGAAACGCGAACAGGGAGACCCACCGAGGCGGGTCTCCCTGCTGACGCCCGGAGGCGGGGGGACAGTTCGGAGTGACCGGCGAGCCGAGGCCCCACAGTCAGCGCGACACACACACGCACGCTGACGCCGTCAGCCGAAATCCCGCCTCAGGCGAGTCGGTCAGGCGCTGCGCGGCCCGGCGAAGTACCAGACGGCGAGGCCCAGGAGCGGGAAGAAGAACACGAAGGCACCCCAGAGGAGCTTCGAGCCGGTATCGGCCGTGCTGTTGGCGATGTTGACGAAGGCCCAGACCACGGCGATGATGTGGAGGAGCCCGCAGACGCCGCCGGCGCCGCCGAAGACCATGTCGCCGAAGTTGGCGCCGCCGCATCCGGTGAGGACGAGCGCGAGCGCGCCGAGGGCGAGGACGGGGAGCGTGCGGAACGAAGTCATGGGTCCAGGGTCGTGAGCCGGACCGCCTCGGGGAGCGGCGACCGGGGGCAGGCGTGGAGGCACCCTCCAGCTCGCGCTGGTTGGCACAGCCGTCCACCTAGCGTTGGTTGTCGCGGACGACGCGCTGGCCCCAGAACAGGAAGGCCAGGATGCCGAACACGGGGATGCAGAAGAGGACGATGAGGGCCACCTTGGTCCCGATCGCGAGGTAGGTCTTCCACGTCGCGAGCGAGGCCAGCAGGGCCAGGACGGCGTTCAAGACGGCGATCAGCGTCAGCAGAAGCGTCTTGGCGAGGCCGGTCAGGGTGGCCGCGAGCGTGGCGGCGAGGACGATCGTCATGGGTGTGCGGGGTGCAGTGGGGGCGCTACGGGCTGTCGAACACAGGAGTTACAGTCGGCGCCGAGGAACCATCCGTCCGGGCGCGCCTCCACCAACGGCCCCGAGGCGGCACGATTGGCCCCGATCGCCGATTCGTCCAGTTCCTCACCGAACCGCCTCCGGGACCGGCCGTAGGTTTTGGCCGTCATGCGCATCGCGACTCTCGACCTCGGCCCCCGCCCGCTCCTCCTCGCCCCGATGGAGGACGTGTCGGATCCGCCGTTCCGCCTCCTCTGCAAGCGGTACGGCGCCGACGTCATGTACACCGAGTTCATCTCGGCCGGCGGCCTCACGTACGGCGCGCAGGGCTCAGTGCAGAAGCTCGAGTTCTACGAGGAGGAGCGGCCCCTCGGCATCCAGATCTTCGGCGGCGAGATCGAGCAGGTCCGCGAGGCGGCGCGCATCGCCGACGCGCAGGCGCCGGACCTGATCGACATCAACTTCGGGTGCCCGGTCAAGAAGGTCGTCTGCAAGGACGGCGGGGCGGGTATCCTGCGCAACCTGCCCAAGATGGAGGCCATCACGGCTGCCGTCATCGAGGCGGCCACGCGGCCGGTGACCGTCAAGACCCGCCTCGGGTGGAACGACGAGTCGATCCGCATCGAGGAGGTCGCGCGGATGCTGGAGGGCGTCGGCGTGGCGGCCCTCGCGGTCCACGCGCGGACGCGGGCGCAGATGTACCGCGGCGAGGCGCGCTGGGACTGGTTCCCCAAGATCCGCGCCGCCCTCCGCGACATCCCGCTCATCGGCAACGGCGACGCGACGACGCCGGAGCGCGTGCGGGCCATGTTCGACGAGACGGGGGTGGACGCGGTGATGATCGGGCGTGGCGCGATCGGTAACCCGTGGATCTTCCGCGACGCGAAGGCCTTCCTGGAGTACGGCGAGGTGCCCGATCCGCCGTCGTGGGAGGAGCGCGTGTCGGTCGTCGCCGAGCACTTGACGCTCAAGTGCGCGTGGCTGGGCGAGCGCAAGGGGGTCCTGGAGATGCGCCGGATGTACGGCGGCTACTTCAAGGGCCACCGCGGCGCGAGTCAGCTCCGGATGCGTCTGATGGAGCACAAGGAGCGCGACCCGGTCCTGGAGCTGCTGATGAACTGGCGTCCCGAGGACGAGGAGACCTCCGTCCCGGTCGCCCGCGCCGTGAAGCCGGCCGCCGTCAAGGCCCGCCTCCCGCGCCCGGCGCGCCTGCCCGCCCGCCCCGAGGCGGCGTAGGGGTTCCGCCTCGCGGCGGAAGACGACGGACCACGGACGACAGACCACGGCCTGAGGCGGTCCGCCTCGGGGCCGGCGCGCGGTTCGGGGGACTCCGTGAGCTGCGCCGTTTCCCATCGAGGCGGGCGTGGTACACTCCGACCACACACACGCCCACCTCGATGCGCCCGGTCCTGCTGCTCGCCCTCTTCGGACTCGCACTCCCCGCCTCGGGGCAGGTGACGCACGTCCACTGCGGGACGCTCCTCGACCCGGCGACGTCGATGGAGCCGGTGCTCGAACAGACGGTCGTCGTCGAGGACGGCGTCGTCACCGAGGTGGTCGCCGGCTACACCGAGCCCGGCACCGAGGCGGTCGACCTCCGCGACGCGACCTGCATGCCGGGGCTCATCGACAGCCATACGCACCTGGGGGGCGAGAGCCGAAAGGGCGGCTACATCGACGCCTTCCGCCTCGACGCGGCCGACCGCGCGCTCCGGGCCGTCCAGTTCGCGCGGTCGACGCTGCTGGCCGGCTTCACGACCGTCCGCGACGTCGGCGGGTCGGAGGGCGTCGACTACGCGCTGCGCGACGCGATCCACCGGGGCGACATTGAGGGGCCGCGGATGTTCGTCGCCGGCAAGAGCCTGTCGATCACGGGCGGCCACGCCGACCCGACCAACTCGTACCGCGAGGACATCGTCGGCATCCCCGACGAGGCGTTGGGCGTGGTCGACGGGGTCGACTCGGCGGTCCACGGCGTGCGGCTGGCGATCAAGCGGGGCTCGGACCTCATCAAGTTCACGGCCACCGGCGGCGTGCTCTCGCTCCAGGGCGACGGCTCGGGCGCGCACTTCTCCGAGGCGGAGATGCGGGCCATCGTCGAGACGGCGGCCGAGCGCGGGCTAACCGTCGCGGCGCACGCGCACGGCGACGAGGGGATGCAGCGGGCCGTCCGCGCCGGCGTCTCGTCGATCGAGCACGGGACGTACATGTCGGACGAGACGATGGCGATGATGCGCGAGACCGGCACGTACCTCGTGCCCACGATCACGGCCGGCAAGTCGGTCGCCGACTCGGCACGCATCGACGGCTACTACACGGCCGTCGTGACCGAGAAGTCGCTCGAGGTGGGGCCGCGCATCCAGAGCACGTTCCAGCGCGCCTACGAGGCGGGCGTGCCGATCGCGTTCGGGACCGACGCCGGCGTCTTCCGCCACGGCCGCAACGCCTACGAGTTCGTCTACATGGAGGAGGTGGGCGTCCCGTTCATGGAGGCCCTCCAGATGGCGACCGTCAACGCGGCCGACCTGCTGAACCAGAGCGACCGCCTCGGAGCACTGCGCCCGGGCTACGTCGCCGACCTTGTGGCCGTCATGGGCGACCCGATTGCGGACGCCTCAGCGATGCTCGACGTGACGTTCGTGATGAAGGACGGCGCGATCCACAAGCGCGACGGCCAGTTCGTCCCGATGCCCGCGCGGTCGCGGTGAGGAGTCTACGCCTCGCCTGTTCGGAGTGAATCCAGGCGCGAGATCGCGAGTTCTCGGATCAGGTCTGTGATCGAGGTGACATTCTCGTCCCGGATTACCCAGCCCATAAACTCGGCCTCTTCCGCGAGCTGCTGAGCTTGGTCTTTGGACAGCCAGGGGCCTTCAACGAAGTCGACCGACCACAGAAGCGGCAGGTCGTATGCTTTCGCGATCCTTCGCATTTGGTCCAAGACCACCAACGGGACTTCTGGGTCCCGCGTGGTCGTGGCGCCCCGGATAGTGATCGGAACGAAGCGACGGCTCTCATACCAAGTCCGGGAGCTTTCTGAGGGATGTCGCTGTCTGATCGGCTCTCCGCCTCTGGCCCCATGCCCCGCTCGCTCCTCCTCGCCGACCACCTCCCAGCCGACCAGATCCGCGCT
>JBCCQJ010000359.1:0-4010 GCA_039024395.1 Bacteroidota bacterium
GGCCGGTGAGCGCGAAGTTCTTCACGAGGCCGCCCCGCGCGTCACGCCGCCAGCACGGGCCGCTCGGCCGCGCCGTCGCCCGAGAGGCCGACCACGCGCCCCGAGCCGTCCGTGCCCCGCATCACGCCCCGCGTGTCGACGACCACCGAGGCGGCCCGCCGCACCGCCTCGTAGTCGACGTCGGTGTGATCGGTCACGAGCACGACCGCGTCGGCCTGCGCCAGCTCCGCCTTGGTGAGCGCGCGGCTCTCGAGCGGGAGGTTCTGGAGCGTCGTGTGGCCGTCGTCGGCGATGACGGGGCAGTAGGGGTCGTGGTAGACCACGTCGGCGCCCTTCTCCTGGAGCAGGCGGATGATCTCGAGCGCCGGGCTCTCGCGGAGGTCGTCGATGTCGCGCTTGTAGGCGATCCCGAGGATCAGCACGCGGCTGCCACGAAGGGCCTTGGCCTCGTCGTTGAGCGCGTCGGCCACCTTGCGGACGACGAACGCGGGCATCTCGGCGTTGATCTCGCTCGCGAGGTCGATCATGCGCGTCTTGTACTCGAGCGTCCGCATCTTCCACGCGAGGTAGTGCGGGTCGAGCGGGATGCAGTGGCCGCCGAGGCCCGGCCCCGGCGTGAACTTCATGAACCCGAACGGCTTCGTCGCCGCCGCGTCGATCACCTCCCACACGTCGAGGTCGAGGCGGTCGCAGGCCTGCGCGAGCTCGTTGGCGAGCGCGATGTTGATCATCCGGAAGGTGTTCTCGTACACCTTCACCAGCTCCGCCGCCCGCGCCGACGAGACCGGCACGAGGGTGTCGAACACGCGCTCGTAGACCGCCACGCCCGCCTCGGAGCACGCCGGCGTGACGCCGCCGATCACCTTGGGCGTGTTCTTGGTGTGCCACGTCGCGTTGCCAGGGTCGACGCGCTCGGGCGAGAAGCACACAAACAGGTCCTCGCCGACCGTCAGGCCCGACGCCTCCAGCAGCGGCAGCATCACCTCCTCGGTGGTGCCGGGGTAGGTGGTGCTCTCGAGGATCACAACCTGGCCGGGCCGCAGGACCTCGGCGACCGCCCGCGTCGCGTCGAGGACGTACGAGAGGTCGGGGTCCTTGATCTTGTTGAGCGGCGTCGGGACGCAGATCGAGATCGCGTCGCACGCCGCCAGGGCGCCGATGTCGGTCGTCGCCCGCAGCGAGCCCGCCTCGGTGAGGGGCGCGAGCGTCTCCGAGGGCACGTCGCCGATGTGGCTCTCGCCCCGGTTGATCGCCTCCACGACCGGCGCGCTGACGTCGTACCCGACCGCCTGGAGCCCCGCCTGGGCCACTTCGACGGCGAGCGGGAGACCGACGTAGCCGAGCCCGACGACGCCCACCGAGGCGTCTCCGGCATCGAGGCGGTCGCGAAGGGTCTGAAGCGTGGTCATCCGAACAAGGGGTCGTTGCTGGGAAAATAGGGGGCCGCGGACGTGCGTCTCGGGCCGAGCGCCCGGTTCTCAAGAAATGTGCCGCTGGGGCACCGCTCCGCTACAGCGGCACCGAGGGGACGTCGCCCTCGGCCAGGCGGAGCAGGTACTGGCCGTAGGCAGTCTTGTCGAGACGCCGCCCGAGCGCAGCCAGGTCGTCCTGCGAGATCCGCCCGAGGCGGTAGGCGATCTCCTCGGGGCAGGCGATCATGAGCCCCTGGCGGGCCTGCACGCTGTGGACGAACTGGGCGGCGTCGAGCAGCGATTCGTGCGTCCCCGCGTCGAGCCACGCGACGCCCCGGCCGAGCACCTCGACCGACAGCGTGCCCGCGTCGAGGAAGTGGCGGTTGACGTCGGTGATCTCCAGCTCGCCCCGCGCCGAGGGGGTCAGGCCCGCGGCCACCTCGACCACCTCGGGGCCGTAGGCGTAGAGGCCCGCCACGGCGAGGTTCGAGCGGGGCTGGGCCGGCTTCTCCTCGATCGAGACCGGCCGGCCGTCGGCGTCCAGCTCGACGACGCCGTAGCGCTCGGGGTCGCGCACCGGCACGGCGAACACCCGCGCGCCGCGCGTGACGGCCCCGGCCTCGCGCAGCTGCGCGGCGAGGCCGCTGCCGTAGAAGAGGTTGTCGCCCAGGATGAGCATCACCGGCTCGCCGGCCACGAAGTCGCGCCCGATGCGGAAGGCGTCGGCGAGGCCGCGCGGCGCGTCCTGCTCGGCGTAGTCGATCCGAAGGCCCCACGCCGAGCCGTCCCCGAGGAGGGTGCGGAAGGCCGGCAGCGCCTCGGGCGTCGAGATCAGCAGGATCTCCCGGATGCCCGCGAGCATCAGCGTGCTCAGCGGGTAGTAGACCATCGGCTTGTCGTAGACCGGCAGGAGCTGCTTGCTCACGGCCAGCGTCGCGGGGTGCAGCCGCGACCCGAGCCCGCCGGCCAGGATGATGCCCCTCACCGCGCCGCCGGCCGCGTGGCCGCCTCGGTGCGGCCGGCCGCCTCGGCGAGGACGGTGTCGGCCCAGGCCCGGTGGTCGAGGTACCAGTCGACCGTTCGCGCGAGGCCCGTCTCGAGCGACGCGGCCGGCCGCCACCCCAGCCGCTCGATCTTGGCCGTGTCGACGGCGTAGCGGACGTCGTGCCCCGGCCGGTCGGCCACGAACGCGATCAGGTCGGCGTGCGGCGCGCCCCCGAGGCGGTCGTCGAGCAGCGCGCACAGGCGGCGGACGAGCGTCAGGTTGTCCACCTCGGCGCCGCCGCCCACGTTGTAGGTCTCCCCCTGCTCGCCCCGCTCGATGACCGTCCAGATCGCCTCGCAGTGGTCGTCGACGAAGAGCCAGTCGCGCACGTTGCCGCCGTCGCCGTAGACCGGGATCGGCGCGCGCGCGAGGGCGCGCTGGAGCACCACCGGGATCAGCTTCTCGGGGAATTGCCGCGGCCCGTAGTTGTTCGAGCAGTTGGTGATCGTGACCGGCACCCCGTACGTCCGCGCGTAGGCCCGCACGAGGTGGTCGGACCCGGCCTTGGACGCCGAGTACGGCGACGACGGGGCGTAGGGCGTCGCCTCGGTGAACGGCGGGTCGTCGAGCGCGAGGTCGCCGTAGACCTCGTCCGTCGAGACGTGGTGGAGATGGACGTCGCGCCCCGAGGCGCGGACCGCCTCGAGAATCGAGAGCGTGCCCACGACGTTGGCCTCGACGAACACCCGCGGGCCCGAGATCGACCGGTCGACGTGCGTCTCGGCCGCGAGGTGGACCACGAGGTCGACCGCGTGTTCGTCGAGGAGGCGGCCGACGAGGGCCTCGTCGCGGACGTCGCCGTGTACGAACACGTGCTTGTCCGCCTCGGGGAGGTCCTGCAGGTTGGCCCGCGAGCCCGACACCGAGAGCGCATCCAGCGTCACCACGCGGGCGACGTCGCCGCGCCGCAGCGCCGAGCGGACGAAGGCGGATCCGATGAAGCCGGCCCCGCCGGTCACCAGCACCGATTGAGGGCTGCTCATTCGAGGATGAGGCGCAGCAACTGGGTCAGCGCGAGCACCCCCGAGGCGGTGACGCCGGCCAGGGTGAGCGAGTCGCGCGCCGTCCACCCGTCGCGGTTGCGGGACTCGACCTCGATCACGTCGCCGTCTTCCAACGTCGGCACCGCCGCGCCGCCTTGCACGAAGACCTCCAGCGGCTGCTCGTAGATGGGGGCGTCGCCCGCGCTGCCGGCCTTGTAGATCCGAACCACCCGCTCGCGGCTCTGGTTGTTGCGCAGCTCGGTCGTGAGCGGGCCGCCGGCTAGCGAGAGGATGGCCTGGGCGTCGTACTCCGGCCCCACCTCGTAGACGCCGGGCGTACGGACAGCGCCCCACACGTGGACCATCACCGCCGGCCGCGGCTCCACCTCGATCACGTCGCCGTCGCGGATCGGGGGCGGCGCGGCGTCGCGTGCAAACGCCTCGAGCGTCGCGTCGTAGACGACCGCGCGGCCCGCCTCGGCGCCGCGGATCAGGCGCACGTACAGCTCGGGCGTGCCGGGCTCGCGGGGCTGCTGCTCGGTGATGCCCGAGAGCGCCAGCACCTCGCCC
>JBCCQJ010000360.1:0-3984 GCA_039024395.1 Bacteroidota bacterium
CTGGCCGCCGAGGGCATCGGGCTGGTGACCGGCGGCGGGCACGTCGGGCTGATGGGCGTCGTCGCCGACGCGGCCCTCGAGGCGGGCGGCGAGGCGATCGGCGTGATCCCGCAGGCGCTCCAGGACCGCGAGGTGGGACACACGGGCATGACCGAGCTGCACGTCGTCCGGACGATGCACGAGCGCAAGGCCCGCATGGCCGACCTCGCCGACGCCTTCATCGCCATGCCGGGCGGGCTGGGCACGCTCGAGGAGATCGCCGAGGCGCTCACGTGGTCGCAGCTCGGCATCCACGCCAAGCCGTGCGGGCTGCTCGACGTCGACGGCTACTACCGGCCGCTCGTCGGCTTCCTCGACCATGCCGTGTCGCAGGGCTTCGTGCGGCCCGAGCACCGGGCGGCCCTCGTCGTCGCCCCCGAGGCGGCCGCCCTCGTGGCCGCGCTCCGCCGGTGCTGAGCCGCCGCGCCGCGTGGGCGCTCGGCGTGCCGGTCGCGCTCGTGCTCGCCGGCTACGTGCTGTGGCCCAACCTGGCGACGTTCCGCCTCGGGGCCGACGCCGGCGTGCTGGCCGACCTGTTCGGGCGGGGACGGGCAGCCGGCACGCGGGCGCTCGTCAACTCGGTCGGCGTGAGCGTGGGAACGGTCCTCGGCGGGGGCGTCGTGGGCGTGTCGCTGGCGTGGGCGCTGTGGCGCTACGACGTGCCGCTGCGGCGGACGCTCGGCGCCGTGGCGGCGCTGCCGCTCGCGCTGCCGCCGCTGGTGGGCGTGCTCGCGTTCCTGTTCCTCTACGGCGAGAGCGGGATGCTGCCACGCGGGCTCCAGGCCGCGTTTGGCCTCGAGGCGGTGCCGTTCGCCTTCGGCGGCGTGGCGGCCGTCCTGGCGGTCCACGTATACGTGTTCTACGTCTACTTCTACCTGTTCGCGGCCGCCGCGCTGCGCGACCTCGACGCGTCGCTGCTCGACGCCAGCGCGGACCTCGGCGCGAGCGGGTGGACCACCTTCCGCCGCGTCGTGCTGCCGCTGCTGCGGCCGGCGCTCGTGGGCGCGGGCCTCCTCGTGTTCATGCTGTCGATGGCCTCGTTCACGGCGCCGCTCCTCTTCGCCGACGGCGAGCCGTTCCTGACGACCCAGATCTACCAGTTCAAGCAGAACGGCGCGCTCGACCGGGCCGCCTCGGTGTCGCTCGTCCTGACGGCGATCTGCCTGCTGTTCCTCGCCGGCACCGAGGCGGGGCGGACGACCGTCCGCGGCGCGGCGAAGGGCGTCGGCCGGCGGCCCGGCCCGATCCGCAGCGGCGGGGCGCGGGCGCTCGCAGGCGTTGGCGTGGGCCTGTTCCTCGTCGTGATCCTGCTGCCCGTCGGGACGGTCGTGCTGCTCTCGTTTGTGGCCGAGGGGACGTGGACGACGCAGATCCTGCCCGACACGTTCACGCTCGACAATTACACCGCCCTCGCCACCGAGGCGGACGTGCTGGCGCCGATCACCAACTCGCTCTGGATGGCCGCCCTCGCGACGGCCCTCAACGTCGTGTTCGGCGTGGCGACGGCGCTCGTGATCGTCAAGGGGAGGGTGCCGGGCCGAGGCGTGCTGCGGGCGCTGTCGCTCTTGCCGTTCGCCGTGCCCGGGACGGTGCTCGCGCTGGCCCTGATCGTGGCCTTTGACGAGCCGAGCGCGCTCGCCGGCGGGGCGGTCCTGATCGGGACCGTGTGGCTCCTGCCGCTGGCCTACTTCGTGCGCCACGTGCCGCTCGTGGTGCGCGCGGCGCAGGCGTCGCTGGAGTCGTTCGACGACCGCCTCGGGGAGGCGAGCGCGGACTTGGGCGCGAGCGGGTGGACGACGTTCCGCCGCGTGGTGCTGCCGGCCATCGGACCGGGCGTGATCGCGGGCGCGCTGCTCACGTTCGTGACGGCGCTGGGCGAGTTCGTCGCCTCGATCATGCTCTACGTCTACGCCAACCGGCCGATCGCCGTCGAGATCTTCTCGCAGCTCCGGATCTACGAGTTCGGGCAGGCGGCGGCGTACAGCGTGCTGCTGATGGCGCTCGTGGCCGCCTCGGTGGCCGTCAGCCGGGCCATCGGCGGCCGGGGCGTGGGGGGCTGAAGGGCGACCGCCGACGGCCGACCGCGGACCGCCGCCTCGGAGCCGAGCGGGACGGTGGATCGAACGTTCCCCTTCCTTCGACTCCGCTCAGGACAGGCCTGGACAGGAGGGGTGCCGGCGGGCGGGGTGGTGGACCGAGCACGCGACCTCGGGGCTGTCGCTCGCTTCGACCGGGGCGATGGCCGCAGGGGCACGCCGGCGGCGTGCCCGAATCGACCGCCGCCTCGGGGTCAAGGGTGGCGGTCGATTCGTCGCCCCCCTCCCAGCCTCCCCCCGCGGGGGGGAGGAGACCGTCAGACGCCGAGGCGGTCGGCTCCGAGGCGGTGCCGCACGAGTCGATCGCTCTGGCGGCGGTCCGCGGTCCGTCGTCTCGCCTCTCCGAGGCGACCGTCCGTCGTCCCACCTCCCCGAGGCGGCGCCGGATTAATTCGCGCGCCGAGGCGGATCGAGATTCTGCGCGGCCCGTAGGTTAACCGCTTTCACGCCTCGCCATGAAACTCACCGTCCTCGGCGCCGGCGCCATCGGCTCGGCCGTGGCCTACGACCTCGCCCGCTGCGAGGAGGTCACGCGCGTGCAGGTGTGCGAGACGCAGCCGGTCACGCTCCGCGCCTTCCGGGCGGCCTTCGCGCACCCCAAGATCCGGACCTACGAGGCCGACGCCCGCGACACGCAGACTCTCGAGCCCATCCTGGCCGGAAGCTCGTGCGTGATCTCGTGCATCGGGCCGGAGCACAACGGGCGCCTCGCGCGGATGGCGATCGGCCTCGGCGCCCACTTCGTCGACCTCGGCAGCCCCGAGGGGGTCCGCGCGCAGACCGAGACGCTCGCCGAGCAGGCCGAGCGGCGCCAGCGCTGGGTCGTCACCGGCTGCGGCCTCTCGCCCGGCCTCGTCGGCGTGCTGACCATGCGGGGGGTCGACCGCCTCGCCACCGCCCGCACCGTCCGCATCCGCGTCGGCGACGTGCCCATCGAGCCGTCCGGCCCGTTTTACCACCGCCTCGCCCACTCGGCCGAGCGGCTCCTCGACGACTACACCGAGCCGGCGTCCGTCCTCCGCAACGGCACCGTCGAGACGCGGACGCCGCTGACGGGCATCGAGACGGTCGAGGTGGAGGGCTTCGGCACGATGGAGGCGTTCTTCGCCGAGCACGGCACGCGGCCCCTCGTCGAGGCGCTCGCTGGCCGCGTCGACCACCTCGACGTCAAGACGCTGCGCTACCCCGGCCACGCCGAGCGGATGCAGTTCGTGATCGACCTCGGGCTGGCCGAGAAGACGTCGCTCGACGTCCGCACCCACCTGACCTACCGCGACGTGCTCGCGCGGCGCCTCAAGCAGCGCCTCGGGGGGCCGTACCAGGACGCCGTCATCGTGCGCGTCGAGATCGAGGGCCGCGACGCCGACGGCGCCGACGGCACGCTCGTCTACGAGGTCGTCGACCGCCTCGACCCCGAGGCGGGGCTGACGGCCATGCAGCGCTGCACGGGCTACCCGGCCGCCGTGGCCGCCGTCCTCCTCTCGCAGCACACGCTCCCGGGCGGCGGCGTGGGCCCGGCCGACCAGGTGATGCCGTGCGAGCCGTTCGTGTCCCGCCTCGAGGCCCGCGGCATCGCGGTCGAAGAGCGGTGGGAGCCCGCCGGCGTCCCCGAGGCGGCGTAGGGGAGGGACCGCCTCGGGGAGGCGGGACCACGGACGACGACCGCCGCGGGGCGGGACCACGGACGACGGACCGCGGACCGCCGCCTGAGCGATCGGCCCAGACGACACCGCCTCGGGGGGCGACGACCGCTGACGGCGGACCGCCGACCGCCGCCTCGGGGCCGACCGCCTCGGTGAACGAAAGTCCCCTCCCCCCAGCGGGGGGAGGTTGGGAGGGGGGCGACGAA
>JBCCQJ010000361.1:0-3942 GCA_039024395.1 Bacteroidota bacterium
GCACTCCGTTTCGGACGCTGCACCAGACTCCGAGGCGGTGCTCGTGGTCGGAACGGGCCGCCCCCCCCCCCCCCCCCCCCGGGGGGGGGGGGGGGCGGGGGGGGGGGGGGGGGGGCGCCACCCGGCGGGGGGGGGGGCGGGCCGCCCCCCCCCCCCACGAATCGACCGTCGCGCCAGACCCCGAGGCGGATCCCCGCACCCTATCACTCTCCCGGGGGAGAGGGCACTCCGTTTCGGACGCTGCACCAGACTCCGAGGCGGTGCTCGTGGTCGGAACGCCCTCCCCCGGGCCCCCTCCCGCTGGGAGGGGGAGATCTCGTGGTCGGGTGTCCAGCTTCTCCCCGAGGCAGTGTGCCCGGACGACCCCTCCGCCTGCTGGCACCCCGCCTGTCCGGGCCTGCCCTGAGCGTAGTCGAAGGAAGGGGACCTCTGACTCCACCGCCTCGGGGTTCGGCGGCGCTTCGCCGAGGCGGGGCAGGGTCGGCGGTACCTTCGGCACGACGCCCCCCGCCGCATGCAGACCGACCTCACCCTCGCCACCGACGCCGCCCCCCAGCGCAAGCTCTACATCGCCGTCGCCGGCAACATCGGGGCCGGCAAGAGCACGCTCACCCAGATCCTGGCCGACACCTTCGGCTGGGCGCCCTTCTTCGAGTCGGTCGACGACAACCCCTACCTCTCCGACTTCTACGCCGACATGCGGCGCTGGAGCTTCAACCTCCAGGTGTTCTTCCTCTCGAGCCGGTTCCAGCACCAGAAGGAGATCGAGGGCGTCGGCGGGTCGGTCGTGCAGGACCGCTCGATCTACGAGGACGTCGAGATCTTCGCCCGCAACCTGTTCGACATGGGGCTGATGGACGGGCGCGACTACGAGAACTACGTCGAGCTGTTCTCGATCATGACGGCCTACCTGCGGCCGCCGGACCTGCTGGTCTACCTCCGCGCCAGCGTGCCGACGCTCGTGAGCCACATCCAGAGCCGCGGCCGCGAGTTCGAGTCGTCGATCCGGCTCGACTACCTCGAGCGCCTCAACGGCCTCTACGAGAACTGGATCGAGCGCTACCCGCACCCCAAGATGGTGGTCGAGACCGACGCCCTCGACTTCGTCAACGAGGACGCCGACCGCTACGAGATCCTGAGCCGGATCGAGAGCCGCCTGTTCGGGCTGTTCCCGGTCGGCACCTGAGGCCGTGCGCCGCCTCGCGGTCGCCCTCGTGCTCCTGGCCGGCGCGCCCGCCTCGGGGCTGGCGCCCGACTCGACGGCCGCGCCCGTCCCCGAGGCGGGGGGCATCGAGCCCGTTCCCGGCGCCCTCCCGGCCGACTCACTCCGCGCCGACTCGGCGGCGCTCCCCCGTCCCGCCGTCGCACCGTTCGGAGCCGCGCCCGGCCGTCCGCTGACGCCGGTCCCGGCGCTCACGGCCGCCCTCGACCCGCAGGCCCTCCTGGCCGACGTACCCGGCGCGTTCGTCTACCGCCTCGGGGCGCCCGGCCGCATCGGCGGGGTCGCATTTCCAGGATCCAGCCCGCACGCGCCGTCGCTCCGCCTCGACGGGCGGCCGCTCGACGACGTGTTCACGGGCGCGCCGCGCCTCGACCTGCTCCCGGCCGCCGCCACCGGCCCGGTCCGCGCCGTCGGCCCCGAGGCGGGGCGTGCGGCAGGTCTCAGCGCCGGCGTCCGGCCGTTCCGCCTCGACCTGCCGGTCACCGAGATGCGCTACCTGACCGGCCAGGAGGGCGTGCAGCACGTCAGCGCGACGCACGCCCAGACGCGCCGCCCGCCGGGCTGGCTTCGCGGCGGCAGCGACGACGCCCGCCTCACCGCGACCGGCCACGTCGCCACCCGGCGCAGCAACGGGCTGTTTCCTGGCGGGACCGTCCGCCACCTCGACGCGCTCGCCCGGTTCCTCCTCACGCGCCCCGGCCTCGCTGCCGAGGCGGGCGTCCTCCACGCCGACCGCACCGAGGGCGCGCGCACGGGCGTCACCGCCTCGACGTTCGGCGGCCTGTTCACGCCAGCCGCCCTGGTGGGCGACGCCAGCGCGACCCGGCGGACGCTCCGCACCGAGGCGTGGACGCGCGCCCGGATCCCGCTCGCGGCCCAGCCCCTCGAGGCGGGTGCGTCGTACGGGACGCAGCGGCTCGTCCACGTGCGCGCCGCTGGCGACACGCTTCGCGCCCACGCCGACCGTGCCGCCGCGTTCGCGCGCCAGCCGCTCCGCCTCGGGGACCACGCCCTCGCCGTCCGCCTCGACGCCGTGTGGACGGGTGACCCGCACGAGGGGGCCGACGTGTTCGGCGATCCCGGCGCGCGCCTCGACCTGGGCGCCACGCTGACCGACTCGCTCCGCCTCGGGGGCGTTGGCCTCGTCGCTGAGGCGGGCCTGCACCGCGTCGCCAGCGCGACGATCCCGGCGGCGGCACTCCATGCCGAGGCCGGTCCCGCGTTCGTCCGCGCGACCTATGGCGGACGCGCGCGCTCGTTCGTCGAGGCGGCTGGTGTCGAGGGACGCATCCTTCCCGACGCCCGCGATCCGGCCGAGCGGACGCTCCGCGCCGAGGCGGGCCTCGACCTCCGCACTTCGACCTTTCGCCTCGGGGCGCGAGCGTTCGGATCGGTGCGGACCGACGCGCGTGAGATCGTCAGCCAGGGCGACAGCCTGTTCCGCGTCGTCTCTACCCCCGAGGCGGTGCGGCAGGTCGGCCTCGCGGCGGGCCTCGGGTGGCGCGAGGCGGCGCCGCGCGGGCTCTACCTCCGCGCCGAGGGGACTGTGCAGGCCGTCGCCGACCCGTCCCGCTCGGCGCTCCACGCGGGCCTCGACCGGGCGCTGCCGCGCGCATGGGGGACGGCCCGCCTCGGGGTCCGCGCCGTCGACGTGGGCGAGGGCGTGCTGGACCTCGACCTGTCCGCCGTCGTGAGCGGATGGTCGGCATTCCGGAGCCGCCTCGTCGAGCCGACGACCGGGCTGCTGGCCCTCCCCGAGGCGGGCACGCCCCTGGGGCAGCCGGTGCCGGCCCGCGCGACGCTCGGCCTTGAGGCGACGGCCACGTTCAGCGCGCGCGCCTCGCTCTTCCTCCGCTACGACAATGCCCTCGCCGAGCGGGCCTACAACGGCGCCCTCGTGACCCTCGGCGAGCCGCTGCCTGCGCACGCCCTCCGCTTCGGCGTGTTCTGGGCGCTCGTCAACTGACCGCTGCTGCCGGGCTCTGCCGGGCCCGCGTGCGACGGGGCGGGAACCGGCCAAGGAGATTCCTTGTTGGAACGATCATTCCCGATTCTCCTCCGTCCATGCGCATTGCCGTCACCGGCGCCCGGTACGTCCTGGGCCTCATCCTGTTCGTCTTCGGCCTGAACGGCTTCCTGGGCTTCCTCGAGCAGCCGCCGCCGCCCGAGGCGGCAGGCGCCTTCATGGGCGCCCTCGTCGAGAGCGGCTACGTGATGACGCTCGTCAAGGCCGCCGAGGTGGTGATCGGGGCGATGCTGCTGGCCGGCCGCTGGGTGCCGCTCGCGCTGACGGCGCTCGTCCCGATCTCGGTCAACATCGCGCTCTACCACGTCGTGCTCGACCTGTCGATGCCGGGCACGGCGGTGGCGGTCTCGGTGTTCGCCCTCAACGTGTTCCTGATGTGGGCCTACCGGGCCTACTACGAGCCGCTGAAGACGGCGAAGGCCGTGCCGGCCGTCGGGGCCGCCTCGGAGCCGGCGGCCGTGGTGCCGTCCGCGGCCTGAGACGGACGCCACCTCGGGGCCAACCGCCTCGGGGCGAGGGCCGAGGCATGCCGACACGGGAGGGCGTGCCGTGGTACGCCCCATACGCATCAGGTTAAGCGCGCTCTGCTCGACAGCATGGGGCCGTAGAGCCCCGACGGAAGGAAAGCCGCCTCGGCGGGTATCCGTGTAGCGACCAAGCTGCACATACCCCGCTCCGGCGGCTCTCCGATGAC
>JBCCQJ010000362.1:0-3859 GCA_039024395.1 Bacteroidota bacterium
CCTCGGGCCGTTGGCGGCCGAGGCCCCGGGTCTGAACGGCGAGCCCGACGCGGACGCCCTCGCGGCGCTGGTCGCGGCCGGCGCCGACCTCACGCCGACCCCCGCGGAGGCCGCTGTGCCGGGGTGGGACGCGGCGGCGGGCGTCGCGGCGGGCCGGCGGTTCCTCGCGACCCCGTGACGCCCGGAGCCTTGGGCGCTGCCGCCTCGGGGGCCTTGGGCTCCGGGGCCACCTGGGGGTCGTCGTCCCAGCGCTCGATCAGATCGATGACGGCGTCGGCGATCTCGTCCTGCTCGACCGTCCCGACCACCTCGCCGTGCTTGAACAGGTGCGCCCGGCCGCGGCCGAGGCTCACGCCCAGGTCGGCGCCCGCCGCCTCGCCGGGTCCGTTGACCGCACAGCCCATCAGCGCCACGTTGAGGTCGCGGTCGAAGCCCTTCTTGGCGACGGCCTCCTCGACCTCGTCGACCACCGAGAACAGGTCGCCTGCGAGGCGTCCGCACGTGGGGCAGGCGATCACGTTGACGCCGGGCCGCCCGAGGCGGAGCGACTTGAGGATCTGGTGCCCCACGCGCACCTCGTTGACGCTGTCGGCGGCGAGGCTGACCCGGATCGTGTCGCCGATGCCGTCGGCCAGGAGGCTCCCGATGCCGATCGAGCTCTTGATGGGCCCCGTCTTGAGGCTGCCCGACTCGGTCACCCCGAGGTGGAGCGGGAAGTCGGTCTGCTCGGCGAGCAGCCGGTAGCTCTGGATCATGAAGTAGACGTCGGAGTGCTTGACCGAGATCACGACGTCCTCGAAGCCCACCTGGTCGCACACCTCGACGTGCCGGAGGGCGCTCTCGACGAGGGCCTCGGGGCGCGGGAAGCCGTACTTGTCCATGATGTCCTTCTCGAGCGAGCCGCCGTTGACGCCGATCCGGATCGGGACGCCGCGGTCCTTGGCCGCGTCGAGCACGGCCTTCTCCCACTCGCGCTTGCCGATGTTGCCCGGGTTGATGCGCACCTTGGCCACGCCCGCCTCGAGCGCCTTGAGCGCGTACTTGTGGTTGAAGTGGATGTCGGCCACGATGGGCACCGGGCTGCCGGCGACGACGTGGACCAGCGCGTCAGCGTCCTCGGGGCGCGGCACGGCCACGCGAACCACGTCGGCGCCCGCCTCGGCGAGCGTGCGGATCTCGGCCAGGCTGGCCTCGACGTCGTGCGTCTTGCTCGTCGTCATCGACTGGACGGTGACCGGGGCGCCGCCGCCGATCTGGACCGTCCGCTCCTCGCCGTCGACCGTGTGCCGCAGGAACACGGGGCGGCTGTGGCGCCGCGGGCGCTGGGGCGCCTGCGCCATTGGGGTCGACGCGTCCTGAGACTCGTCTGGGGTGGATCGCATACGCGAACTCGGGGTGCTCGGGCTCGGGGTGACGCGGAAGAGTACGGCCGAGGGCGCGCGGCGTTCGCCTCCCGGCGCTACGATTCCGCGAATCCGGCCGCGCGCGTCAACGTCGCCGCCGCCGGACGGCTCCCGCCTCCGAGGCGGTGCCCCGCACGAGTGCGGTGCCGCGCACGGGTCCCATGCCCGCCTCGGGGCTACGACGGCACCTGGGCGGCGTCGCGGCGGAGGTTGTCGAGCAGGGCGCGGTACGTCGGGTTCTGCGGCGACGCGGCGACGAGCTGCTCGGCCAGCCCGATCGCCTCGTCGAAGCGCCGCTCCATCATGTAGGCCCCGCTGAGGTTGTAGAGGACCTGGAGCGTGTTCGGGGCCTGCGCCCGCGCGCGCTCGAGGTAGCCGATGGCCGTCGGGCGGTCGCCGGCCTGGAGGGCGAGCGCGCCGAGCATGGCGAGGGCGGGCACGTGCGCCGAGTCGCGGTCGAGGGCCTGCTCGTAGAGCCCGGCCACGTACGTCAGCCGGTCGGCCCGGCCGTCGCGCTGAACGCGCGCCATCTCGAGGCCGGCGAGCTGCGACCACGCACTCGGGAGGAACGGGTAGCCCTGCACGATGGCGCGGCGCGTCGTGAGGGCGTCGCGGAGGCGCCCGTCGCGCTCGTAGAGGGCGGCCAGCGAGTCGGCCGTGCGCAGCCAGTTGGCCCCGCTGATCGTCGCCTCGGCGAGGTCGAAGGCGTAGGCCGGCGTCCGCGCCGTGTCGAGGCGGAACGGCTGCGCCTCCTCGGGGCGGAACGGCCACGCCTGGGTGAGCTGCCCCACCCGGATGAGGCCCGAGAGCGAGTCGAGCGGCGTCACGAGGCGGACGACCCGGCCGGGCGGCGTCTCTCGCGCCGGCGGACCGCCGAGCAGCTCGTCCTCGGCGAACGCATCGAAGAACGCATCGGCGAGCGCCGCGTAGCCGTCGAGCGTCGGGTGGAGATGTTCGAGCATCATTTGCCGGCCGATGATGCCGAGCGGGGAGGCCTCGCGCAGGGCCGCCTCGCCGTCGACGAGGCGGGCGCCGTGCCGAGCCGCCGCCGCGCGGATGACGTCGTTGAACGCCCCAGACGCCCGGAAGCGGAGGGCGTCGAGGTCGCGCGCCCGCATGAGCGCCGCCCGGGCCTCGTCGATCCGCCCCAGCCCGAGGTACGCCCGGCCGAGGGCGAAGAGCGGGTCGGCGGCGAGCGTGTCGAGGGCGACGGCCTGCTCCAGCAGCGCGGCCGCCTCGGGGAGGTCGCCCGCCTCGAGGCGGTCGATGCCGGCCTGCGCGGCCGCCTGCCACGCCGTCGTGTCGAGACCCGGCGCGAGGGCCGTCACGAACGGCCGCTGGTCGCGCTCGTTCGAGGCCAGCGTCGAGACGTAGACCGGGACGCCGGCCGACGCGTAGGTCGCCAGCAGGCGATCCAGGTTCTCCTCGAACTGGCGCAGGCCGGCCTGGTAGACCTCGCCGCCGAGCGCCACGCTCTGCTCGCCGATCATGCGCGCCATGAGCGTGTTCGACGGCGGTGCCCCCGCGCTCCGCCCGCCCGCGATCCCGCGGACGACCGCCCCCACCCCGTCGCGCACGAGCTGGACCGTCCGCAGCGGCCGGAGCGCGAGGTAGGTCCGCACGAGCCAGGGCGTCCGCCCCAGCGACTCCGTCGAGGCGGCCCCGAGGGCGCCGTAGAACTCGTTGTGGCCCGCGTAGACGACGACCACGTCGGGGTCCTGCGCGATCACCTCGTCGGCGAGGTCGAGGAGCGTGTACGAGTTGACGGCCGCCATGGCCGTGTTGACCACCTCGATGTCGCGGTCGGGGTAGGCCAGGCGCAGCCGCGTGCCGAGGATCTGGGGGAACGCCGCGCCGCGGTAGAACGGGAAGCCGGCCGTGCTGGAGCCGCCCTGGGCGAGGATGCGGAACGCCTCGGGGTCCTTCTCGCGCCGGAAGGCATCGGGGTTGGGCGTGGGCACCGAGGCCTGCTGCGTGAAGTAGCGCCAGGCCACCTCGCGGCTGGGCATCAGCATCTCCGGCGCGCCCTCGACTTCGACGAACAGCGGGTAGTCGGCGCCGTAGCCCCCGAGGCGGAGGCCGCCCTCGAGGAGGGCGAAGAAGAGGACCGGCAGCAGCAGCATGGCCGCCGTGAACGCCCGCCGCCGCGCCGGCGACAGCGCGCCCGCCTCGGGGCGCGCGTCGTCGGTCGTCGGGGCGTCGGAGAGCGAGCGGCTCATGAGAACATCGGGAGGCGGCACCGAGGCGGCCGAAGATAGAGTCGGTGGGGCCGTGGGTCCGTGAAGGTGCTACCGCCCCGGGGGCAGTCACTCCGAGGCGGAGCCAGCCGCAGGAAAGGGATGTCGTGGGCTGTCGGCTGTCGGCTGTCGGCTGTCGGCTGTCGGCTGTCGGCTGTCGGCTGTCGACTGTCGGCTGTCGGCTGTCGGCTGTCGGCGAAAAGCTGCCCCGGCTCCGAG
>JBCCQJ010000363.1:0-3842 GCA_039024395.1 Bacteroidota bacterium
GACGACGTGCCGCTGCCCATCTGCATCGAGATCCCAGAGATCCCCGACCCCTTCCAGATCACGCTGCCCGGCGGCGTGACGATGGAGCACATCAACCTGATGGAGGTGATCCAGCCGGCGCTCACGCCGTTGGTGCCGCTGTTCAACATCATCGACACCGTCGTCGCGGTCTTCAACTGCATCAAGGCCATCCCGGACACACTCGGGCCGCCGCCGGATCCGACCGCCATCGCGGCCTGTATCCCCGAGCTCGCCGAGAAGGTGAACGCGCTGCTGCGGCTCATCCCGCAGCTGTCGCTTCCGTACACGATCATCGGGATCATCGACCTGGTCATCGACACGCTCCGGCAGGCGCGCAGCCAGCTCCTGCACCTGCAGCAGCAGATGGTCCAGATCCTCGGCGCCATCGACCGCGCCACCGAGCTCGAGGACGCGGGCCTGATGGCGATCACCAGCTGCGCTCAGGCCAACGTCGCCCAGGAGGCCGCCAATGTTGGCAAGAGCCTCGCGTCGCTCGGCAAGCTCATCGGGCTGCTTAACCTCTTCCTCGGCATGGTGGGCGGGCCCGAGGTGCCCGATCTCTCCGACCTCGCGGGCCGGCCGCTCGACGATGCGATCGCGCCCATCGACGCCATCATCGAGACGCTCCAGGGCGTCCGCGACGCGGTGCCGGTGCCGTGATGGAGGACGCGATGAACGAGCTCCACGGGCTGCTCACGCCGTTCCGCCGCGACCGCAAGCGCGACTTCGCGTCGGGGAGCGGGGCCGAGCTGCTGCGCAGCAAGGTCCTGCAAGCCCTGATGACCGAGGGCGCCACGCCGCGCTCGTCGGGCGAGCTGCCATGGCGCACGAGCTTCGGCGCGGGGCTGCACCTGCTTCGCCACCAGCGCAACGACGAGGTCCTCGCCGAGCTGGCCCGTGTCTACGTCCGCGACGCCCTGGCCCGCTGGGTCCCGAGCGCGCGGCTCGTGGCCCTCCAGGTGACGCGCGAGGACGCCTCACTCGTCCTGCGCCTGCGGGTGCGCGACAAGGCCACCGGCGCCGAGGCTGCGGCGGAGGTGCGCCCATGAACCTTCTCCCCGAGGCGGTGGACTACACCGACAAGGACTTCGACGCGCTGCGGACCCGGCTGATCCAGCTGGTGAAGAGCGTGTTCCCGGACTGGACTGACTTCGAGGTCGCCAGCTTCGGCAACGTGCTCATCGAGCTCTACGCCTTCGTCGGCGACGTCCTGACGTTCTACCAGGACAACCTCGCCCGCGAGTCGCGGCTCGTGACCGCCACCCAGCGCAAGAACGTCATGGCCCTGGCGCAGATGCTCGGCTACCGCCTGCAGGGCGCGCGGGCCGCGACGGCCGAGCTGGCGGTCACCCTCACGCGCCCGCCGACCGCGAACGTCGTCATCCCCGCTAGCACCGTCGTGAGGACGCAGGAGGTGACCGAGCCAGTGCGGTTCCAGCTCCTCGGCGACGCGCAGATCAACGCCGGCCAGGACCCGCCCACCGCCACCGTGATCGCCGAGCACTCGCGGCCGCACCAGCAGCTGGCCGAGGCGCGGGGGCTCAAGGGCTTCGAGCTGCTGCTCGACCGCGCGCCGTACCTCGATGGCTCGGCGGAGGTGTCGACGCCGACGGGCGCGTACACCGAGGTGGACAGCTTCCTCGACTCGGGCCCGAACGACCGCCACTTCCTCGTCCGCGTCGACCAGAACGACCGCGCGTCCGTCCGCTTCGGAGACGGGCGCAACGGGCTACCGCCGACCGGGACGGTCACGGTCCGCTACAAGACTGGCGGCGGCACGGGCGGCAACGTCGACGCCGGGCGGCTCGTCGTCATCGAGGGCGCGTTCATGGACGTGCACGGGCGGCCGGTCCAGGTCTCGGTGACGAACCCGCTGCCCGCGACCGGCGGGACCGACCGGCAGAGCGTCGCCTCCGCTCGGCTGCTCGCACCGGAGAGCCTGCGCGCGATGACCCGGAGCGTCGCGAGGGAGGACTTCGAGATCAACGCGCGGCGGCTGCCCGGCGTGGCGCGGGCCCTGATGCTCACCTCGAACGAGGACCTGAGCATCGACGAGAACGCGGGCGTCCTCTACGTCATCCCGCAGGGCGGAGGCGTGCCCACGCCGGCGCTCAAGAACCTCGTGCTCCAGCAGGTCACCGAGGTCTACCCCTGCACGCTGACCTTCCAGGTGAGCGTGCTCGACCCGGTCTACCGACGCCTGAACGTCGCTGCCCGCGTGTTCCTCCGCGCGGGCGTGTCGGGCACCACAGTCCGCGCCCGCGTCGTCGAGAACCTGCAGGCGTACTTCCGCGTCACCGAGCCCGACGGCACGCCGAACCGGCGCGTCGACTTCGGCTTCAACCTCAAGGACGCCGAGGGCAACCCGGTCGGTGAGATCGCCTGGTCCGACGTGTTCAACGTCATCCGCGACACCGAGGGCGTCCGCAAGATCGGCGACGCGCCCGGCGACCTGACGCTCAACGGGCTGCCCGCCGACGTGCGACTGAGCGTCCAGGAGTTCCCGGTGCTCGGCACGGTGACGCTGACCAACGGCGACACGGGAGGGCCGCTTTGATGCCGGTGCTCAACCCCAGCTTCGAAGACGCCGGGCTCCTGCCGGGCGAGGCCGAGCACTGGACGCTGGCGTCCGTGACGGGCCTCGAGTCGATCGCCGGGCTCGGGGCCGATCCAGAGCTCGCCTGGGAGGGCTTCGAGCGCTGGGTCGAGCTGTGGCTGGCGCTCGAGGACGTGCCCGTGGTCCGGGCCTTCTTCGACACCTCGCCCGAGGGCCTCGAGGACTTCGAGGAGGCCTGGGAGAACGACCTCTACCTCTGGGAGCTGCCGCCCGCGCAGCAGCTGCCGGCGAGCTTCGGGCCCGACGACGTCGAGGACTGCGAGGGCGGCTGGGCCAACGACAGCTACGCGACCTCCTGGGCCGAGGTGGCGGGTGCGGTGGGTGTGTTCGACGGCGAGCCGCGGGAGGACTTCGAGGACCAGTGGAGCGGGAACCAGGCCTTCGCTTGGACCTGGGGCGCGGTGACCAGCGCGGCGGCGCTCTTCGACGCCGGGGCGCAGGCCCGCGAGGACTTCGAGAACGACTGGGACCCCGCCACTACGATCTGAAGGAGAACACGCGATGGCATCGACAGACTGGACCTTCCTCAACGACGGGCTCGACATCGCCACGGTGGACCGTGGCGTGACGGCCGGCGTCGCGCGCCCGCCGGGCGGCGGCAGCTTCCTCTACGCTTTCAACTCTCTCGCCGCGGTCGAGGGCTGCGTGGCGCTGTTCGCGAACGTCGTGGACTTCGCGCCGATGGCCAAGGGCGGCTCCATCCGCGGCGTGGTGCAGCGCGGGCCGGGTGGCGGGCCGACCGGCTTCTCGCCGTTCCTCTACCTGTGCTGCCAGGGCAACTCGGTCAACGACCAGGCGTACCTGCTCGGGCTCTCCGACGACGACCCGCACCGCGTCGTGCTGCGCAAGGGCACCGTGACCACCGGGCTGCCCGACGCCGACGGGCCCGGGGTGCTGCTCAAGTCGAGCGAGAGCTTCGCGCAGGAGACGTGGCTGCACCTGCGCCTCGACGTCATCGTCAACGCCAACGGCGACGTCGTGCTCAAGGTGTTCCGCAACGACCTCGACGCACACGCCCTCGGCACGCCACCCGACTGGCAGCCGGTGCCCGGGATGGCCGAGTTCATCGACGACCACCTCGGCATCAACAGCGGCAGCCAGCCGCTCACGTCGTGCCGCGGCGGCTTCGGCTTCTCGGTGCGCGACGTCTGCCGCCGCCGCCTCGAGGCGCCCCTGGCTCGCGCCGAGCCGCGCGTTGAAGGCC
>JBCCQJ010000364.1:0-3827 GCA_039024395.1 Bacteroidota bacterium
CCTCCTGGGGATGGCCCTGGGGGCCTGCACGGCGATGACGGTCCGGATGTACGCCAACCGCAAGACGATCCCTCTCAAGGGCGTGGCCGTGACGGTGACCCACGACACCGTCCACGCCGACGACTGCGCGGTGTGCGACACGGAGGACGGCCACCTCGACCGGCTCACGCGCGTGCTCCGCCTCGAGGGCGACCTCGCCGAGGCGGACCGGGCACGTCTGCTCGAGATCGCCGACCGGTGCCCGGTCCACCGGACGCTCGAGGGCGAGATTCACATCGTGACCACGGAATCGTGACCACGGAATTGTGACCACAGCCTCGCCTCCGGCCTCGCCTGAGGCCCGGGGCGAGGTCGCGTCGTAGTCTTCGGCCGCCTCCCCCCTCCCGACCTATGCCCGCCACTCTCCCCGCCACCGAGGCGGACCTCGCCACGCGCTACGCCGCCGTCCGCGCCTTCACCGAGCGCCTGTGCGACGGCCTTGCGACCGAAGACTTCGTCGTCCAGTCGATGGCCGACGTGTCGCCGACGAAATGGCACCTCGCCCACACGACGTGGTTCTGGGAGACGTTCGTCCTCGCGCCCCGTGCCAACGGCTACCGGCTCCACGACGAGCGCTACCCGTTCCTGTTCAACAGCTACTACGTCCAGGCCGGCGAGCGCCACTGCCGGGCGCAGCGCGGCTACCTCTCGCGCCCGACGGTCGAGGAGGTCTTCGCCTACCGCCACCACGTCGACGCGGCAATGGCGGCGTTCCTGGCCGAGCTCGACGAGGCGGAGCATCCCGGAGTGGCCGACGTTGTGGAGGTGGGGCTCCACCACGAGCAGCAGCACCAGGAGCTGATGGTGACCGACCTGAAGCACGTGTTCTCGGTCAACCCGCTGCGGCCGGCGTACCGCGAGCGGGTCCACCTCCAGGCCGACGACCCGGGCGCGCTCGGGTGGCGGCGCTTCGAGGCCGGGCTCCACGAGATCGGCACCGAGGCGGGGGGCGCGACCTCGCGCGCGCGGTTCCACTTCGACAACGAGGGGCCGCGCCACCGGGCGTTCGTCGAGACGTTCGAGATCGCCGACCGCCTCGTGACGTGCGGCGAGTACCTCGCGTTCATGGCCGACGGCGGCTACGCCGAGGCGCCGCTCTGGCTCTCGCTCGGCTGGGCGACGCGCGAGGCCGAGGGCTGGAGCGAGCCGTTCTACTGGGAGCGCGACGACGCCTCGCCGACCGGCTACGCGCTGTTCACGATGTCGGGCATGCGGCCCGTCGACCCGCACGAGCCGGTGACGCACCTGTCCTACTTCGAGGCCGACGCCTACGCCCGGTGGGCCGGCGCACGGCTCCCCTCCGAGGCGGAGTGGGAGGTCGCGGCGCGGTCGGTGTGGGACGGCGGCGGCGAGCCGCCGGGGTCGTTCGTCGAGGCCGAGCGGTTCCACCCGGCGCCCGTCGAGCCCGCCTCGGGGGGCGATGGCGCCGCGCCGCTTCTCAGCGCCGCCTCGGGGCTCCGGCAGATGTACGGCGAGGCGTGGCAGTGGACGCACAGCCAGTACAGCCCGTACCCGGGCTACCGGCCCATCGAGGGCGCGCTCGGCGAGTACAACGGCAAGTTCATGGCCAACCAGTTCGTGCTCCGCGGCGGCAGCGTGGCCACCTCGCGGACGCACATCCGGCCGACCTACCGCAACTTCTTCCCCCCCGAGGCGACGTGGCAGTTCACCGGCCTCCGCCTCGCCCGGACGCCGGCATGACCGAGAGCACCGACACCGAGGCGCCCGTCTCGCCCTTCGCCGCCGACGTCCTCGACGGGCTCTCGGGCACCCCGAAGTCCCTCCCGTCGAAGTACTTCTACGACGAGCGCGGGTCAGAGCTGTTCGACCGGATCACCCGCCTCGACGCCTACTACCCGACGCGGACCGAGCGGCAGATCCTGCTCGACCACGGCGACGAGATGGTCGACGCGATCGGCAAGAACGCGGCGCTGATCGAGTACGGGAGCGGGTCGAGCGACAAGACGCAGATCCTCCTCGACGCTCTCCACGCCCGGCGGACGCTCGCGGCCTACGTGCCGATCGACATCTCCGAGGACTACCTGCTCGCCACGGCCCGGCGCCTCCGCGAGACCTACGACGGCCTGCCAATCCTCCCCGTCGCCGCCGACTACACGACGCCGTTCGACCTGCCGGATCTGCCGCCCGAGACCACGCGCCGGGTCGTGTTCTTCCCGGGCTCGACGATCGGCAACTTCACGCCCCCCGAGGCGGGCACCTTCCTCCGCCACGTCCGCGACGTGGCCGGCCCGCGGGGCGCCCTGCTGATCGGCGTCGACCAGGTCAAAGACGACGACGTGCTGGAGCGGGCCTACGACGACCCCGAGGGCGTGACGGCGGCGTTCAACCTCAACCTGCTCCGGCGGATCAACCGCGAGCTGGGGGGCGACTTCCGCCTCGGGGCCTGGCGACACGAGGCGCGCTACGACGAGGCGGCCCGGCGGATCGAGATGCACCTCGCGAGCCGCACCGACCAGGTGGCCCATGTCTGCGGCCGGGCCTTTAGCTTTCGGGACGGCGAGACGATCCACACCGAGAACTCCTACAAGTACGGTCCGGACGGCCTCGCCGCGCTGGCCTCCGAGGCGGGCCTCCGCCGGGACCGCCGGTGGACCGACCCGCGCGGCTGGTTCGCCCTCGAACTCTACAGCGTCATCTAAGAGACTGTTGAGATTCAGGGCAGCGAGCTGCGCGGGGCCGCGGACACCGCCTGCGACGTTGCCCTTGTCGCCCGGGGCTCTGGCCCCGCGCTCCTCGGGCGCCTTGCCGGCGCCGCCCGCATCCTCCGCTCGCTGGCGCGTCCCAAACCTCAACAGTCTCTGACATGGGAAAGAAGCCCTCCACCGTTCTCGGCATCGACATCGGCGGCTCGGGCATCAAGGGGGCGCCAGTCCACGTCAAGAAGGGAGAGCTTCTGACGGCCCGCCACCGCATCCCCACCCCGCAGCCGGCCACACCGGACGCGGTCGCCCAAACGGTCTCCCGGATCCACGCCCACCTCAAGATCGACGGCCCGATCGGGTGCACCGTCCCCGGACGCGTCCGGAAGGGCGTCGTCGAGACGGCGGCCAACATCGACGATGCGTGGATCGGGACGAAGGCGGCCAAGCTGTTCAAGAAGCACACCGGCGTACCCGTCGCGGTCCTCAACGACGCCGACGCGGCCGGCATCGCCGAGGTCACGTTTGGCGCCGGAAAGGGCAAGGCTGGAACCGTCCTCCTGCTGACGTTCGGGACCGGGATTGGGAGCGCCCTCTTCGTCGACGGCCGGCTCGTGCCGAACACTGAGCTGGGGCACGTCCGCTACGACGACCGCATCGCCGAGCACGTCGCGGCCGACTCGGTGCGCACCAAGGACGAGTTGACCTGGGAGCAGTGGGCCGAGCGGCGCGTGCAGCCCGTGCTCGAGATGTACGAGTTCCTGCTCTCGCCCGACCTCATCATCGTCGGCGGCGGCGTGAGCAAGCCCGACAAGTGGGAGCTCTTCGGCCACCTCCTCTCGACGACGGCGAAGCTCAAGCCGGCCGAGCTGGGCAACGAGGCGGGCATCGTCGGCGCCGCCCTCGCCGCGCGGAAGCTGGCGAAGTAGAGGAGCGCAGGAGCGCAGGAAAGATGCCCCACCTCGGGGTAGAGTTCGTGTCATACCGTTTCGGAGGCCTGGTGTCCGTATGCTGATCAGTACCTGATCCGCTCCGCCATGTACCTCCGCTACGACGACCTCATCGCCGAGTCCCCCGATGACCTCCGCCGCATCGAGCGCCGGCACCGCGCCTCCCCCGTCGCCGTCC
>JBCCQJ010000365.1:0-3822 GCA_039024395.1 Bacteroidota bacterium
CAACGAGGACCTCGTGCTCGCGCCCATCGTGGGCACCTTCTACGCGGCCCCCGCGCCCGACGCCGACCCGTACGTGAAGGTCGGCGACCGCGTCGAGGTGGGCCAGACGCTCTGCATCATCGAGGCGATGAAGCTGATGAACGAGATCCAGGCCGAGCAGGGCGGGACGATCCGGCAGATCCTCGTGCAGAACGCCGAGCCCGTCGAGTTCGACCAGCCGCTCTTTGTGATTGAGAAATGACGATTGACGATTGGATGATTGGGCCCCACAATCGGAAATCAACAATCAGCAATCACAAATGAAAAAGGTTCTCATCGCCAACCGCGGCGAGATCGCGCTCCGCATCATCCGGACCTGCCGCGAGATGGGGATCCCCACGGTCGCCGTCTACTCGACCGCCGACCGCGACTCGCTGCCGGTCAAGTTCGCCGACGAGGCCGTCTGCATCGGGCCGCCGCCGTCGGCGAAGAGCTACCTCCACATCCCATCGATCATCGCCGCCGCCGAGGTCACCGGCGCCGACGCCGTCCACCCCGGCTACGGCTTCCTGAGCGAGAACGCCGAGTTCGCGCGCATCTGCGACGACCACGACCTGACGTTCATCGGGCCGAAGCCCGAGACGATCGCCAAGATGGGCGACAAGTCGGTCGCCAAGGAGACCATGCACGCGGCCGGCGTGCCGGTCGTGCCCGGCTCCGACGGCGCCGTGGCGGACGTCCAAGACGGCCTCCGGGCCGCGCGCGAGGCCGGCTTCCCGGTCATGATCAAGGCGAGCGCGGGCGGCGGCGGGCGCGGGATGCGCATGGCCCGCGACGAGGCCGAGTTCGAGACGCTCTTCGTCACCGCGGGCATCGAGGCGGAGAACGCCTTCGGCGACGGCCGGCTCTACGTCGAGAAGTTCGTCGAGGAGCCGCGCCACATCGAGATCCAACTCGTCGGCGATGGGCAAGGGACGGTCGTCCACTTCGGCGAGCGCGAGTGCTCGATCCAGCGCCGCCACCAGAAGCTGCTCGAAGAGGCCCCGAGCCCGGTCGTCGACGAAGACCTCCGCCAGCGAATGGGCGAGGCCGCCATCGCGGGCGCCCTCGCGGTCGACTACCGCGGCGCCGGGACGGTCGAGTTCCTGGTCGACAAGAACCGGGACTTCTACTTCATGGAGATGAACACCCGGATCCAGGTCGAGCACCCGGTCACCGAGGAGGTGACCGACACCGACCTCATCGAGTGGCAGCTCCGGGTGGCCGAGGGGGAGGCGATCACGAGCGGCACCAAGACGCTCGACGGCCACTCGATCGAGTGCCGGGTCAACGCCGAGGATCCGTTCCGCGGCTTCAGCCCCAGCCCGGGCACGATCACGGCGTTCCACAGCCCCAAGGGCCGCGGCGTCCGGTGCGACACCCACGTCTTCGCCGGCTACACCGTCCCGCCGACCTACGACTCGATGATCGCCAAGCTCATCGTCAAGGAGTCGACCCGCGACCGGGCCATCGCCAAGATGCTCCGCGCCCTCGACGAGTTCATCATCGAGGGCCTCCAGACGACGATCCCGTTCCACCAGCAGCTCCTCCGGGACGACCGCTTCCGAGCCGCCGACTTCGACACCAAGTTCCTCGAATCGTTCGACCTGAAAGCTCCTGGGGATTAGGGATTGGGGGTTGGCGGCTTCGCCCCGGACCAGGTCCCCAATCCCCAACCCCGATCCCCCAACCCCCATCCTCCATGACCTTCCCCGACGACCTCCGCTACACCAAGGACCACGAGTGGGTCCGCATCGACGACGGCCTCGCGGTCATCGGCATCACCGACTACGCGCAGGGCGAGCTGGGCGACATCGTGTTCGTCGAGATCGAGCCGGTCGGCACCGAGGTCGACGCCGAGGGCGAGTTCGGGACCGTCGAGGCGGTCAAGACGGTCAGCTCGCTCTTCGCGCCCGTCGCCGGCACCATCGAGGCCATCAACGAGGACCTCGACGGCGCCCCCGAGGCGGTCAACGCCGACCCCTACGGCGACGGCTGGATGGTCAAGATCCGCCCCACCGACGCGGCGGCCGTGGAGGGCCTGCTGAGCGCGGGCGAGTACCAGGAGATGATCGGAGCTTAGGGCGTGGGGCGTAGGACGTGGGGCTCCCACGGAACCGGCGAGCCCCACGACCCACGCTCTACGACCCACGCACCATGCACCACGAACTCGTCGTCATCCTCGACTTCGGGAGCCAGACGACCCAGCTGATCGCCCGGCGCGTCCGCGAGGCGGGCGTCTACTGCGAGATCCACCCGTGCACGCTGCCCGCCTCGGAGGTGGCGGCGATGCAGCCGTCCGGTCTGATCTTGTCGGGCGGCCCGATGTCGGTCTACGACGACGGCTCGCCGCAGCTCGACCCGGCGCTGCTGGACCTGGCACGGCCGGGCGACGGCGAGAAGGTCCCCGTCCTCGGGATCTGCTACGGGCTCCAGGCGCTCGCGCACGCCCTCGGCGGGGGCGTCGAGCCGAGCGCGCGGCGCGAGTTCGGCCGCTCGCCGATCGTGAGCCACGAGGACAACCCGCTCTTCGCCGGCGTGCCCGACCGCTCGGTCGTCTGGATGAGCCACGGCGACCACCTGACGCGCCTGCCGGGCGGCTTCCGGGCCGTCGCCGCGACCGACAACGCGCCCATCGCCGCCGTCGCCGCCGAGGCCGACTCGGGGCACGGCCCGATCTACGGCGTCCAGTTCCACCCCGAGGTGGTCCACACCGAGGCGGGCGCGCTCATGCTGCGCAACTTCGTCCGCGACGTGTGCGGGCTCTCGGGCGACTGGACGACCGGCTCGTTCATCGACGAGAAGGTGGACGAGATCCGCCGGCAGGTCGGCGACGACCACGTGATCCTAGGGCTCTCGGGCGGCGTCGACTCGTCGGTCGCGGCGGCGCTGATCCACAGGGCCGTCGGCGACCAGCTCACGTGCGTGTTCGTCGACAACGGGCTGCTCCGCCTCGGGGAGTTCGAGCAGGTGCAGGCGACGTTCCGCGACGGCTTCCAGATCGACCTCCGCGCCGTCGACGCGAGCGACCTGTTCCTCTCGCGCCTCGACGGCGTCGCCGACCCCGAAGCGAAGCGCAAGATCATCGGCCGCACGTTCATCGAGGTGTTCGAGGCCGAGACCGAGAAGGTGACGGCCCGCCTCGGGGCGACGCCGCGCTTCCTGGCCCAGGGCACGCTCTACCCCGACGTGATCGAGTCGGTCTCGTTCAAGGGACCCAGCGCGACCATCAAGTCGCACCACAACGTGGGCGGGCTCCCCGAGGAGCTGGGCTTCGAGCTCCTGGAGCCGTTCCGGGAGCTGTTCAAGGACGAGGTCCGCGACGTCGGGCGGAAGCTGGGGGTCCCCGAGGCGATCATCCGGCGGCACCCGTTCCCGGGCCCCGGGCTGGCGGTGCGCATCCTCGGCCCGATCACGCGCGCCGACGCCGACCTGCTCCGCCAGGCCGACGCGATCTGGCTCGACGAACTGGAGACGTCGGGCACGTACGACGACGTGTGGCAGGCATTCGCGGTCCTGCTGCCCGTCAAGAGCGTCGGCGTGATGGGCGACTTCCGGACGTACGAGCAGGCCGTCTGCCTGCGCGCGGTCACGAGCACCGACGGCATGACGGCCGATTGGGCGAAGGTGCCCTACGAGGTCCTGGGCCGCGCCTCGAACCGGATCATCAACGAGGTGCGCGGTATCAACCGTGTGGCCTACGACGTGTCCTCGAAGCCGCCGGCGACCATCGAGTGGGAATAGAGTCAGGAGGACAGTGGTTCAGTGCGTCAGTGGATAAGGAATGCCCATTTACGGATACAC
>JBCCQJ010000366.1:0-3821 GCA_039024395.1 Bacteroidota bacterium
CGAGCGCCCTCGCGTTCTCCGCCTGCGACTCCGACGACCCCGCCGACAGCGCCCTCGCCGAGGCGGAGGCCAACCTCGGGGCCTGGACCTGGATCGACGTCGAGGGCTCGGTCTGCCGCGACGGGTTGGTGGCGCACGTCACGCCGTTGAAGCAGGCGCCGCCGCCCTCGAGGTAGATCACGAGATCGTCGGCGCCGTCCTGCAGCCGGACGCCGATGCCCGTCGCCGAGCCGTCGCGGCAGACCGAGCCCTCGACGTCGATCCAGGTCCAGGCCCCGAGGTTGGCCTCCGCCTCGGCGAGGGCGCTGTCGGCGGGGTCGTCGGAGTCGCAGGCGGAGAACGCGAGGGCGCTCGCGACGAGGAGCAGGAGGGAGGCGAGGCGCGGCATGGAGAGTCAAGGGGTGTGAGCGGCGCGAAGCTACCACGCGGGGAACCCGCCCCGAAGCGCTTCCAGCGGCTGCGGGCCGAGTTCCAGGCCGTCCCCGAGGCGGCCCGTCGCCCGGTTACCTTCGAGGCCGCTCCGCCTCGCTGTCCGTGGCCTACTGGATCTGGTCCGTCCCCCCCGACGCCTTCCCGGCGTTCGTCCGCACGGGCACGTTCGCGCTCCGCCGGCAGGGGCGGCCCCGCCTCGGGGACGTGCGGCCGGGCGACCGGATCTTCGCCTACCTGCCGGGCCGTCGGGTGCTCGCCGGCGAGTTCGAGGCCGTCGGCGAGGCGTTCGAAGACACCACCGCGCTGGTGCCCGGCCGCCACCTCCCGCACCGGCTCCGCGTGCGGCCGGTCCACGTCCTCCCCGAGGAGGCGCGCGTGCCCTACGACGGGTTCGCCCCGCACCTGCACGCGCTCGACGGCTACGCCGAGCTGCCGCCCGAGGCCCGCTTCCGCCGCCTGATCCGGCAGGTCCTCCACCCGCTCCCGCCCCTCGACGGCAAGGTGCTCGAGTTCGTCGTCCAGGCCCGCCTCGGGGCCGACCCCGAGACGCTGATGCGGCACGTCGAGGCGGTCCGCGAGGCGCGCGCCGCTCCCGACAGCGCCACCCCCGAGGCGGCGCCCATTGTGGCCGAGGCCCCGGTGGGGTACGTCGCGCCGTCCGGCTTCGACCGGGCCGCCGCGCTCGCCCGCCTCGGGGACGCCCTCGCCGCGCGCGGGTTCGTCTACGCGCCGTGGGAGGTGGCGACCTACGCGGCCGCGGTGCGCACCAAGCCGTTCGTGCTGCTGGCCGGCGTCACGGGCGTCGGCAAGAGCCGCCTGCCGGTGCTCGTGGCCGAGGCGACGGGCGCCGCCGCCACCGTCCTGCCGGTTCGCCCCGACTGGACCGACCCGGCCGAGACGATGGGCTACACCGACCTCGCCGGGCGCTTCCGGCCGGGCGCCGTGCTCCGCGCCGCGCGCGCCGCCTCGGAGGACGACCGGTTCCACACGCTGGTCCTCGACGAGATGAACCTCGGCCGCCCCGAGCACTACCTCGCCGAGGTCCTGATCCGGATCGAGCAGCGCGCGCGCGCGCCCGGCGGCTACGAGACGCCGCCGCTGCTCGACGCGCCCGACGCCGACGCCGCGTGGCAGGCCGTCCGCCTGCCGCCCACCCTCGCCCTCGTGGGGACGGTGAACGTGGACGAGAGCGCGCACGCCTTCAGCCGCAAGGTGCTCGACCGGGCGTTCGTGCTGGAGCTGTCCGCGCCCGACCTCCGTGCCGCCCCCGAGGCGCCTGGCCCCGAGGCGGCACCCGACCCCTGGCCCGCCTCGGCGTGGGCGCCCCGCGCGGTCCGCCTCGGGGAACTGGACGGCCTCTCGGCCAGCGAGCAGCGCGCCGTCGACGACGCCGTCGAGGCGGTGGCCGAGGCGAGCACCCTCCTCGCTCCGGCCGGGCTGAACGCGGGCTACCGGACCCGCGACGAGGCGGCCCTGTTCGTCCTCCACGCCACCGAGACCCCCGGCGCCTTCCGCACCGAGGCGGATGAGCCCGTCGACCCGGTCGACCTCGCGCTGCTGACCAAGCTGGTGCCGCGCATCGACGGCGCGCGGGCGCCGGTCCGCGCGGCCGTCGGCGCCCTCCTCGCGTGGGCGTGGGGCGAGCCCGGCGCGCCCGCCTCGGGGCTCGTCGACGACTGGGTGGACGCCGGCCGGCCCGCCTCGGTGGAGGGCGCGCGGTTCCCCCGGACGACCGCCCGCCTCGCCCGCATCGTCGAGGGCGCCCTGGACGACGGCGTCGCCTCGTTCTGGGCGTAGAGTCAGTGCGTCAGTGCGTCAGTGCGTCGGTGGGGCAGAAACGCCCTTTCCTGAACGCAGTGGCCGACTCTAGCGAGACTCGTGAGTCGCCTAGTCAGACAGCCTCCCCTCGCCAGCATCCGTGGAACGAGGCCGGAGACACACTGCACGCCCTGATTCTGGAGATCCCTCCATTCCCTCGCGCGAAGCGCGCCTCCCATTCCCCCCATTCCCGCATCGGGCGCTCAGCTCGCGTTTCGCGCCGCCTCGCGGATCTGGGCGCACGTCTCGGCGAACGCCGCCGCCGAGTCCGAGACCGACGGATCGAGCGGGATCGCGAGGTCCATCACGAGGTCCTGCCCGTCGGGCGTCGCGCGCGCCCCGAGGCGGCGCATCCATGCCGTCATCTTGTCGTTCTCTCGTGCGACGAGGCCCCGCAGCACACGCACGTCGAGCACCTGCCCCACGACGGCCAGCGTTGCCAGCAGAAGCTGCCCCACGCCCAGCCCCTGCGCCGTGTCGAGCACCGTCAGCGAGAACTCGGCCACCTCGGGGTCGTCGTCGAGGCGGACGAACCGGCCGACGCCGAAGCCGGGCGCCTCGGGGTCGGCGAGGTCGAGGGCGCCCCACGCCACGTGGTCGACATGGTCCACCTCGGTGAGGTAGCGGAGCTGTGCGTCGTGGAGGCTCGATACCGAGCCGAGGAAGCGCAGCCGCCGCGACTCGACGGACAGCTCCTCGAAGCCGGCCCGCAGCCGGTCGCGGTCCGACGGCATGACGGGCCGCAGGGCGACCGGGCGGCCGTCGCGGAGCGTCAGGCGGAGGAGGGGAGGATCGGACACGACGGCGCCTCGGAGGTGCGGTAGCATACGCCCGTGCCGACCCTGTTCACCGTCGAGACCCCGCGCGTTCGCCTGACGTGGAGCGGCCCGCACCGCGCGGCCGGGCGCCTCGTCGTGCGCCGCCTCGGCGACGGGCCGGTCCGCCTCGGGGACGACGAGGGCGCACGCGTCGAGGCGGACCTCGCCCTCGCCGAGGAGACGAGCTACGCCGTCCTCGTGCAGAGCCTCACGGACGAGCCCGTCGCCCTCCGCCACCGCGACCCCGTGGTGACGGCCGGGCTGGTCGAGGCCGACGGCGGGCGCGTCGTCCACGGGCGCGTCCGGTTCGGGTCGCAGGCGGGGCGCGCCCGGTTCACGCTCGACGTGGCTGGCCGCCCCGAGGCGGCGCTGGACGTCGAGGTGCGCCCGACCAAGCTCCCGCCCGCCGACGTGCAGGCCATGCGCGACGCGGTCGAGGCCGCCGCCTCGGGGCTCGCATTCTCCGCCCTCCGCCCGACCACGACCGGCACCGAGGCGGACGCCGGGGCGCCGCCGGTGCCCGTCTGGCTGGCCGCCCTGCGCCGTGACATGGGCCGCCTCGGGGAGGCGCTGCGGGAGGTCGACCGGCGGCCTGTCCTGGAGACCGTCCGCGACCTCGGCCTCGTCCGGCCGAGCCGGCTGCGGCGGGCGTCGCCCGAGACGCGCCGCGCGGTCGTCCGCGCCGGAGGGATCGATGCTCTCCCCGAGGCGGTGCCGGCCCGGCCGGTCGCCCGCACGGCCGACACGCCGGCG
>JBCCQJ010000367.1:0-3813 GCA_039024395.1 Bacteroidota bacterium
CACCCGTGGGACGACCTCGCCGAGCGCCTCGTCGAGGGCATGGAGATCGAGGGCCGCGTGGTCTCGATCACCGACTACGGCGCCTTCGTCGAGATCGAGGCTGGCATTGAGGGCCTCGTCCACATCTCCGAGATGTCCTGGACGGAGCTCGTCAAGCACCCCACCCAGAAGGTGCAGCTCGGCCAGACGGTCAACGTGAAGGTCCTCAAGGTGGACCAGGACACGAAGAAGATCAGCCTCGGCATGAAGCAGCTCGAGCCCGACCCGTGGGAGGGTCTGCTGGAGCGCTTCCCCGTCGGCACGATCACGCGCGGCAAGGTCCGCAACATCACGACCTTCGGCGCCTTCGTCGAGATCGAGGCCGGCATCGACGGGCTCGTGCACGTCTCCGACCTCTCGTGGACGAAGCGGGTCAAGCACCCGTCGGAGGTCGTCAAGAAGGGGATGGAGCTCGACGTGATCGTGCTCGACATCGACATCGCCCAGCGGCGCATCTCGCTCGGTCACAAGCAGGTCTCGACCGATCCGTGGTCGAAGGTCGCCGAGGTGTACACCGAGGGGGCCGACGCGACCGGCACGGTGAGCGAGATCAACGACGGCGGCCTCGTCGTCGACCTCCCGCTCGACGTCGAGGCGTTCGTCCCGGCGAGCCACCTCCAGCGCCCCGGCCGCCCGGCCGACGCCTACCAGGTCGGCGACGAACTGGAGCTCCAGGTGATCCGGATGGACCGCGAGGACCGCGAGCTGGTGATGTCGGAGACGGCCAAGATCCGGTCGGCCGAGCGCGCCGAGCGCGACGCCGAGTACCGGCAGAAGCAGCAGGCTCGCCGCGAGGAGCGCCGTCAGGTCGAGAGCTACGGCCGCAGCCAGTCCGGCCCGGCCACCCTCGGCGAGATCTCCGGCCTGGCCGCCCTGCGCGACCAGATGGCCGAGGCCGAAGCGGACGCCCCCGAGGCGGACGTGACGCCCGAGGAGGTCGAGACGCCTGACGTGCTCTCGAAGCCGGCCGGCGAGGTCGTCGACGAGGCCCTCGGCTCCGAGGACGACGGCGAGGAGGAGAAGTAGCGCTCCGCCTCGGTGCAGACGACGAGCGGCGGCTCCTTCGGGGGTCGCCGCTTCGCGTTCGGGCGTTTCCCCGCCTCGGGGTCGCGCGCTCATCCCCGACACGAACCGGGACTGTTGCGTGCTGACCTCGTGGCTCCATTCCCTCCCGTGGAGTCATCTCCGCGAAGGCAGGGACCCATGCGAGGGTTCTCAGAATCGACGCCGTATGGATTGGCCGCGCCGTCTTGGAGCCTGGGCAGAGCGGAGCCGAAGGGCGAGAATGACGGGAACCGCGCCCGACCCCAACAGCTCTGACGACTGGAGCGGAGACGCCCAACGCCGGCTTCCCCTCAACGAGATCGACCGTAGCGCTCGTGCGGCCCCGAGGCGGCGCTACCGGCCGCCGAGCCAGCCCATCGGGTCGACAGGCTGCCCCCCGCGGAACACGGCGAAGTAGAGCTGGGTGCCGCGACGCGAGGATTCCGTCCCGGCCCGCCCAATGGCCTGCCCGGCGCGGAGGCTCTGGCCCCGCGACACAGACACTTGCGAGAGGTTGCCGTAGAACGTCACGAACTCGCCGTGTGAGACCATCACGTACGTGCCGTACGTTGGGATCTGGCCGATGCGCTGAACGGTGCCCTCGAACACGCCGCGAACGGGTGCCCCCGAGGCGGTCGCGATGTCGATGCCGTTGTTGTCGATCCGTGTGTTCGTCACCGGGTCCGTCTGGACGCCGAACCGTCCGACCACGGTGCCGTCGGCGGGCCAGGGGAGGCGCCCGCGGTTCTGGCGGAACGAGCCCGTCAGGTCGACGGTGCGGTCGGGCGGAGGGGGCGCCGCCTCGGTGCGAGGCGGGGGCGTCTCCCGAGGCGGCGGCGCGACCGCCACGGGGGGCGACGGCTCGGGCTCCGGCGGAGCGGGGCGCACCGCGTTGGGGTCCTCGGCGCGCGGCGTCGGTGCGCGGCGGATCTGCTCGGCCTCGCGGGCGCGCTGCGCGGCGAGGTCGGCCTGGCGCTGGATCTCGGCCTGCCGCGCGGCCTCGGCCTGGCGCTCCGCCTCGACGCGAGCGGCGGCCTCGCGCTGACGCCGTTCCGCCTCGGCGCGGCGACGCTCCTCGGCCACGAGGTCCCGGACGAGCCCCTCGAGCTGCCGGGCGTCGGTTCGGCGCTGGGCCAGCTCGCTCTCCAGGCGCCCGCGCTGCGAGCGGAGGCTCGAGACGAGCTGCGTGCGGTCGCGCCGGCTCTGGGCGAGGCGGCCCTGCTCGGCCTCGGTCTGGGCGAGCGTCCGCTGCGTCGCTTCGAGGGAGGTGCGAACGTCCTGCTCGCGCACGCGAAGCTCGGCCGTCTTCTGGGCGACCCGCTCGACCTGCGCTCGGCGGCGCTCGGCGAACTGCTGGAGGTAGCGGGCGCGGACGATCATCTGCGTCACCGAGCCGGCGGCGAGGATCAGCGCAAGGCTGTTGCGTCGGCCGTGGATGTAGGCGTGCCGGGCGCGCTCGCGATACGAACGCTTGGCCTCGTTGATCTCGGTCTCGAGGCGCTCGATCGACCGCCGCAGCGTCTGGGTCTGCGCCTGCGTCTCACGGACGCGCGTCCGGTAGCCGGCGACCAGCTCCTCGCGGAGCTGGATCTCAGCGTCGAGGTTCTCGACGGCTCTCAGCGCCGACACTTCTTCGCCGCGCGTCTGGCGCACCTGCCGTTCGACGCCTGCGACCTGGTCGCGGAGGGCGGCGAGACGCTGCTCAGTTGCCTCGCGGTCCTGGGCCAGGGCCGGGGCGACGAGCAGGACGGCGAGCAGAAGCGGGAGCGCGCGAAGCATGGCTCGGATATCGGCGTCTCGGACAGAAACTATGGGTCGGCTCAGTAGATCCGGACCACCTCGTAGCCCTCCGGCCGCGCGAAGCGGAGGCGGAGGTCGGGCGGGTTCACAACGAGGCGCCGGTGCTCCAGCTCGACCGACGTCCCGCCCCCGTCGAGGCGGACCCGGCGCGGGAGGACGACGCCGTCGATCGTGTCGAACGCCTCGGCGGTCTGGGTGCCCGTCGAGCGGCCCTCCGCGTCGAACTCGCGCACGCGGACGACCCGCCACAGCCCCGGATCGATGGTGTACTCGCGCGCGCCCGCCCCGAGGCGCCCCACGAGGCGGTACGCGCCGTCGACGGCCGAGAGCGACCAGTCGACGTCCGCCTCGGGGACGAGGAGGCCCAGCACGGCCCGCGCCATCCGCTCCGAGGAGCCAGCGCCGGGCACGTAGCGGTCGGCCGCCTCGACCGGCCCGAGGAGGAACTGCCGGTTGATGCGGTCGGCAGCGTAGAACGAGTCGGGGGTGACGAGACCCCGCCCGCCCTCGATGCCGAGCGGGCCGCGCACCACGACCGTCAGGCTGTCGGCGAGACGGGCGCGAAGGCTGAACGTGGCGCTCTGGCTGCCACCGTTGCCTTCGATGTCCAGATCTCCGTCGGCCGCGACGCTGCCGACCGACGCGACGGAGGCCTCGACGGCCGCCAGGATGTCGGCGACCGAGTGGTCGGGGTAGCCCGTCGGCGTCTCCGCTTCGGGGGCGTCGGTCACGAGCGGGCCCGACGAGCAGCCCGCAGCCAGAAGGGCGAAGACCAGGAGCGTGAAGCGCATAAGAGATCAGCCGGCGTCGGCGAGGGCGCGTTGGAGCCGCGCTCGAAAGGCGTCGGCCCCGTCGACATCGCCCAGGATGTCGAGGGCCTGGAGGCCGCGCTCGGCGGCGTCGCGGGCGTCGGCAGACCGGCCGGCGGCC
>JBCCQJ010000368.1:0-3799 GCA_039024395.1 Bacteroidota bacterium
GTCGTCCGCCTCGGGGGCGTCGACCTCGACGGCGAGCGCGACGAGCGCCTCGGGGCCTTCGCCCACGAGCTGGCTCTCGGGCGGCGCCTCGCCACACCCCGAGGCGGCGAGGAGGAGGAGCAGGGCCAGCAGCATTTGGCCACCACGCCATCCCTCCCCTTCGTCATTCCCGCGAACGCGGGAATCCATGCTGCGGTCGGGCATCGCAAGAGGCTCCCTGGGGTGACTCACGACGTCTCCCAGCAGGTCACGCCACGTCGGGTTGGCCTGCCGAATGAGATCGAGCTTCCACTCACGTCGCCACTTCTTGATCTGCTTCTCCCGCAGGATCGCATCCCGGATGTCCTCGTGGCGCTCGAACCACACCAGATGATCGACTCCGTAGCGGCGCGTGAAACCTGGCTCGTCTCCGCCCTGATGCTGAGCCCCGCGTTGAGCCAGGTCGCTTGTCACCCCAACGTACAGCGTCCCGTTTGGCTTGCTCGCAAGCAGATAGACATACCCGGAGCGCGGCACGTTGACTAGGGGGTCGGATGGATTCCCGCGTACGCGGGAATGACGGTGAGTGAAAGAGAGGGCGGGCGACGTCTAGTACACCGCCTCGGTGGCGTTGGTGCGGTTCAGGAAGACCTGGGTGAAGAGGAACAGGACGGCGAAGATGACCATCGAGAGCGCCGCCGCCCACCCGAAGCGGTACATCGAAAAGGCCGCCTCGTAGACGTAGCTGACCAGGATGTGGGTCTCGTCGTTGGGCTCGCCGCCGTTCGAGATCAGCCAGACGACGTTGATGTTGTTGAACGTCCAGATGGTGCCCAGCGTGATGGCCGGGATCATGACCGGCCGGAGGAGCGGCGCCGTGATCTGGCGGAACTGCGTCCACGCGCTCGCGCCGTCGACGTCGGCCGCCTCGTAGAGCTCGGCCGGGATCGACTGGAGGCCGCCGAGGGCGATCACCATCATGAAGGGGAAGCCGAGCCAGATGTTGGTCATGATGGCCGCGATGAAGGCCGTCACGGGGTCGCTCAGCCACGAGACCGCGCCGCCCCCGAACGACTCGATCAGCAGGTTGACCGCCCCGAACTCGAAGTTGAACATCCCGCGCCACGTGAGCGCCGTGATGTACTGCGGCACCGCCCAGGGCAGGATGAGGAGGATCCGCCACGCGCTCTTGCCCTTGATAAACGTCTGGTGCAGGATGACGGCCAGGAAGACGCCCAGCCCGACGTGGAAGACCACGTTGACGGCCGTCCAGATGATCGTCTTGAGGAAGACGCCCCAGAAGGCCGGCTCGGCGAAGACGGCCACGTACTGTCCCACGCCCACGATCTCCCAGTCGCGCAGCGTGTAGATGTTCATGTTACTGAACGAGATCGCCACGTTGTAGACGAACGGGAAGGCGACCACGGCCAGCACCACGAGCGCGGTCGGGCCGAGGAGCCCCGTCAGAAACAGCCGGTGGCGCCAGGCCTCGCTCAGCCGCCCCCGAGGCGGATCCGCGTGTCCCCGAGGCGAGGCTCCTCGAGGCCGGTCGGCCGCGATCGTCGCCGCCTCGAGGCCCATCGCGTCGTTGGGGGCGTTTAGCATAAAGGTGGGGGTTCGGGATTGGGGGTTGGGGGTCGGGGGCTCTCCCCAATCCCTACTCCCCAACACCCATCACCTAGTTCAGGAAGGTGTCGGCGATGCGTTTTTCGGCCTGCTCTTGCATGAGGCGCGCGCCCTCCTCGGCCGTCACCTGCCCGTTCATCACGAGCTGGTACGGGCCGCGCATGGCGTCCCAGATCTGGCGCATCTGCGGGGCGGTCGGCATCGGGTAGGACTGCTCGATCTGGGCGAGGCTCTGCTGGAGCGCCTCGCTCGACTCCATGACGTCCGAGTTGCGGACCGCGGTGCGGACCGGGATCGTGGCCAGCGCGCGGGCCATGTCGGCCTGGATCGTGTCGCCGGTGAGCATCTGGAGCACGCCGATGACGGTGGGCAGCTTCCAGTCGGGCACGGCCGGGTTGAGCGAGTACGCCTTCGGGGCCGCCATCGGCCGGGCCGGCAGGCCCGTCTGCTCGTTGACCGGCAGCGGCGTCAGCGCGACGTCGACGCCGGCGTCGCGGTAGCCGGCCCACGACCACGGGCCGTCGATGGTCGCCGCGGCGAGGTCGTCGCGGAAGAGCGCCTTGGCGGTCTCGTAGTCGGCCTCGCGCGGGATGACGCCGTAGCGGTCGCGCAGGTCGAGCACGTACTGGATGGCCGCGACCGTCTCGGGCGTGTCGAGCGTCGGGTTGCCGTCGTCGTCCATCACCCAGCCGCCGAACGACGTCAGGAAGGGGATGAAGAAGAACGGCTCGGTGTAGTTCCAGACGAGGGCGTACTGGTCGGGGTCACCGTCGCCGTCGGTGTCGCGCGTGTGCTCGGCCCCGAGGCGGGCGAGGTCGGCCAGCGTCTCCGGAGGCCGGTCGAGGATCGCGGGGTTGTAGACGAACGTGAGGTGGTTGCCGATCTGGTCGGCGAGGCCGTACACCTGGCCGTCGTACATCACGCGGCCGTCCTCCGAGAAGCCGTCCAGGAACGCCTCGGGGACGAGGTCGTCGAGCGGGCGGATCGTCTCGGTGATGCCGAGCGTGCCCACGTTGTCGGCCGGGCCGAAGATGAGGTCCGGCCCCTTGCCGCCGATGGCGGCGAAGACATAGTGGTTGCGCAGCTCCTCGGTCTCCTTGTAGAGCGTCTCGAGGCGGACCGAGTCCTGACGCGCGTTGTAGGCCGCGGCCCAGTCCTCGAGGAACCCGCGCTCGGCGGCGTCCTTCTGGTGCCAGATGCGGACGACGGTCGGCTCGCCCGGCGGCGGCGGCCCCGAGGTGCCGGCGCAGGCGGAGAGTGCGAGGGCGGCGAGCCCGAGGGCGGCGGCGAGGAGGAGCGTACGAGTCATCGGTCGGCGAGCGCGTCGTCGATCCAGAACCGGGCCGCCTCGACGAGGGGGTCGCCCGGCCGGCCCGACGTGCGCGCGAACGTGGCGGCGGCAACGTACACCCGTTCGGCCGCCTCGGGGTCGCCGCTCTGGGCGAACGTGACGGCCGTCTGGAGCATCTGGAAGAGCACGATCCCGCCCGGGTCGAGGCGGCCGGGGTCGAGGTCGGCCGGTGCCGCGAAGTCGGCGCCGTCGAGGCGGGCCATCGACGCCCACGCCGCCGAGGCGTCGAAGGCGCTCATCGGGGCGGGCACGAGCGTCGCGCCGCGGTCGGCCACGTCGGTCTTGGTCCCGAGCACGGCCGGATTCAGCGTGACCGCGGCCACGAGCGGCCGGTCGAGCGCGCCCGAGAGCCAGTGGTCGAGCACGCGGTCGGCGAGCGTGTAGAGGCGCCCCTCCGGCGTGTCGGTGCTGCCCCGGTCTCCGAGGCGGGGGGCGAACGTCTCGACGGAGTCCGGCAGGGGCAGGCCGTGCCGCTCGGCGAGGGCGCGCGCCGCCTCCGGGGCGGCGAGGCTGGGGAAGGGCACGACGGCGACGTCCGGGCGCAGGCCCTCCCCCTGGGCCTGGAGCAGGACCGGCGCGTCGGCGGGGCCGTCGGCCAGGAGGACGGCCCCGGGCGGGGCGGCCTCGAGCACCCACCGGGCGAAGGCGCGGTCGGCGGCCAGCGAGCCGGCCGGCTGGGCCGCGGCGGCCGTCGCAAACGTGGCCCCGAGGAGGAGACTGGCGGCGCCCCTCACTCGTCCAGCCCCCGCGGGCGGACGTCGGCCGCCTCGGCGGGGCGGTAGACGACGGTCGTACGGGCGGGCACCTGGAGGCCGTACGTCAGGCCCGCCTCGGCGTCGTCGA
>JBCCQJ010000369.1:0-3796 GCA_039024395.1 Bacteroidota bacterium
CCGCTGCCGGCCGCCGTCGGCCCCTGGCGACCGACCGACCGCCTCGGGGCCGGCGGGATGGGCGTCGTCTACGCGGCCGAGCGGACCGACGAGAGCTTCCAGCAGCGGGCGGCGCTCAAGCTGATCCGGCCGGGCTTCGGGGCCGACTTCCGTGAGCGGTTCCTGCGCGAGCGGGCGCTCCTGGCCGGGCTCGACCACCCGGGCGTGGCCCGCCTCCTCGACGGCGGCCTCACCGACGACGGCCTCCCCTACCTGGCGATGGAGCTGGTCGAGGGCGAGCCGATCACCGACTACGCGGAGGCGAACGAGGTGGCCCTGCGCGACCGCCTCGGGCTGTTTCTCCAGGCGTGCGACGCCGTCGCCCACGCCCACCACCGACTGGTCGTCCACCGCGACCTGAAGCCAGCGCACATCCTCGTCACCTCCGGCGACTCGGGGGATGGGGCCAGCGGGAAGGGGCAAGGGGGGACCCCGTGGGCGCCCTCTTCCCGCTTCCCTCTTCCCCCGTCCCCGCGCATCAAGCTCCTCGACTTCGGGATTGCCAAGCTCCTCGATGCCGAGGCGGACGACGACCTGACGCGGACGGGCGGCGGGCCGGTGACGCTGCAGTACGCGGCGCCGGAGCAGCTCGCGGGCGGCACGATCACGACGGCGACGGACGTGTACGCCCTCGGGCTCGTCCTCTACGAGCTGCTGACCGGCCAGCGGCCGTACGACGTCAAGGGGCTGCCCCCGACGGCCGCGGCGCGCGTGATCACCGAGGCGGCCGCGCCTCGCCCGAGCGCGACCGAGGGCGGCTCGACCGACACCCGCCGGCTCCGCGGCGACCTCGACACGGTCGTACTCAAGGCGCTCGCCAAAGAGCCCGACCGGCGCTACGCCTCGGCCGAGGCCCTCGCCGACGATCTCCGTCGCTACCTCGGCGGGCTGCCCGTCCGCGCGCGGCCCGACACGTGGGGCTACCGCGCGCGCAAGTTCGTTCGCCGGCACCGGGCGAGCGTGGCGGCCGGGGCCGTCGCACTCGCGGCGGTCGTGGGCGGGGCGGGCGTGGCGCTGTGGCAGGCGCGCGTGGCCGAGGCCGAGCGCGACCGCGCCGTCGCGGCGCAGCGCCAGGCCGAGGGCACGCTCGACTACCTCCAGGCGGCGATCCTCCTCGGCGATCCGCAGGTGAACGACGAGGACCCGCGCCTCTCGGCCGTCCTCGACAGCGCCTCGGCACGCGTCGACGCCGAGGCAGACACGGCCGTGGCCGGGGCCGTCCACCTCGCGCTCGCCAACGTCTACCTCGGCCGCGGCGACACCGAGCGGGCCGCGTACCACGGCGAGCGGGCCGCCGACCGCCTCGGGGACGATCAGGCGGCCGACCGCGCCATCGCCACCACCTACTGGGCGCAGGCCGTCGCCGACGGCGGCGACCCCGAGGCGGCCCTCCCAATTCACGAGCAGGCGCTCGACGCCCTGGCCGGCGCGCCCGAGGCGCACTACGAGCAGAGCGTTGCCCACAACGTCTACGGCACGACGCTCTCCACGCTGGGTCGCAACGAGGACGCCGAGCGGGAGTACCGCCAGGCGATCGACGCGGCGCAGCGCGCCGGGCGCCCCCTCACCGAGGCGACCGCCCTCCAGAACCTCGCCAACCTGTTCACGACCGACGGCCGCCTCGACGAGGCCATCGAGACGCTCGAGACGCTGATCGCCACCTACGGCCAGAGCGACGACCCCGAGGCGACCTACGGCAGCGCCTTCGTGCGCATCAACCTCGCCAACACGCTTGCCAATGCCGACCGGCCCGACGAGGCGGTCGCGACCTACCGCGAGGCGGTGGCGGCCTTCGACGACCGCCTCGGGGCCGACCACCCCGAGACCCTCGCCGCGCGGACCTCGTACGCCAACCACCTCCACACGCTGGGCCGGTTCGGGCCGGCGGCCGACGAGATCGCGCCCGTCCTTGGCCTCGCCGAGGCGACGCTGCCCGAGGGCCACCCGTACCTCGGCTACGCGCAGACGGTGGGCGGCAAGAGCTTCTGCGACGGCGGCGACCCGGCACGCGGGGCGGACCTGCTGCGGACCAGCCTAGAGGGGCGCCGGGCGTCGTTCCCGCCCGGCCACTGGGCGATCGCCAACACCGAGAGCGTGCTCGGGGCGTGCCTCGGCCGCCTCGGGGACCGCGCCGAGGCGGAGCGCCTGCTGGCGTCGGGCGCGGCCGCCCTTGCCGAGGCGCTTGGCCCCGACGACCCGCGGACGCGCGACGCGCAGGCGCGGCTGGCCGCCGTCACGGGCGACGCACCCCGATGACGCTCGGACCCGGCCCGCCGCCTGTGGAGTAGGAGGCGCGCTCTCCTCCTCCCCCGATGCGCCTCCCCGCCACCGTCGCCGTCCTCTCCGTCGTCGCCCTCTTCACCCTCGGCGCGGGCGGGTGCGGCGGCCCCGAGGCGGAGGTCGCCGCCGGCTCGGGGTCGATGACGCTCCTGATCGTCTACGTCGCGATCGCGATCGGCGTCTCGTTCCTGTGCTCGATCCTCGAGGCGGTCCTGCTGAGCATCACGCCGGCCTACGTGGGCGCCCTCCAGGAGACGAACCCGTCGGTGGCCGGGAAGCTCAAGGCCCTCAAGGCCGACGTCGACCGGCCGCTGGCGGCCATCCTGAGCCTCAACACGGTCGCGCACACCATCGGCGCGGCCGGCGCCGGCGCCGAGGCGGCGGCGGTGTTCGGGAGCGGAGCGATCGGCGTGTTCTCGGCCGTGCTCACGCTCGGCATCCTCGTCCTCTCCGAGATCATCCCCAAGACGCTCGGGGCCGTCTACTGGCGCGGGCTGGCCGGCTTCGTCAGCCGGATGCTCCCGCTGCTCATCTGGATCACGCTGCCGCTGGTGTGGCTCTCGCAGGGCATCACGAAGCTGATCGCGCGGGGCAAGAAGGAGGGCTCGGTGAGCCGCGAGGAGATCGCGGCGCTGGCCCAGATCGGCACCGAGGAGGGCGTCTTCGAGGAGTCGGAGAGCCGCATCCTCACGAGCCTCCTCCGCTTCAACAGCCTCAAGACGCGCGACGTGATGACCCCGCGGACCGTCGTGGTGGCCTACGACGAGGCGACGCCCCTCCGCGAGATCGCCGAGCGCGACCGCCGCTTCTCGCGCATCCCGCTCTACCAGGGCGACCGCGACCGGATGACGAGCCTCGTCCTGCGCGACGACGTGCTGGAGGCCGTCGCCGCCGGCAAGGGCGACGAGCCCGCCTCGATCCTCGCCCGCGACCTGATGACCGTCCCCGACTCGCTGCCGCTGCCGCGCCTCTTCGACCGGTTCCTGGAGCGCCACGAGCACCTCGCGCTCGTCGTCGGCGAGTACGGCGGGACGGCCGGCGTCGTGACCGTCGAGGACGTCGTCGAGACGATGCTGGGGCTCGAGATCGTCGACGAGGCCGACCGCCAGCACGACATGCAGGCCGAGGCGCGGGCGCGATGGCGCGCGCGGGCCGCCCGCCTCGGGATCACCGGCGGCGAGGCGCCCGCCTCGGTGCAGGCCGAGGAGCGCCCGCCCGAAGGGTGACCGCCAGACGCGGCAGCGCCGGACGCGGCCGCACGTCCGCCTCGGGGCGCCCGTAGCTTCCGCCATGCGCCGCCTCGAAGACTTCCCCGACGCCGCCCTCCGCGTCTTCCCGCGCCCCCCGCTGCCGCCCCCCGAGGCGATCCGGCGCGTCTACCTGATCGGCATCTGCGGCAAGGGCATGGGCGCCCTGGCCGAGCTGCTCGCCGAGGCCGGCTACGCCGTCTCGGGCTCCGACGAGGCGGCCTACCCGC
>JBCCQJ010000370.1:0-3770 GCA_039024395.1 Bacteroidota bacterium
CCCCCATTCCCCCCATTCCCCCCATTCCCCCCATTCCCCCCATTCCCCCCATTCCCCCCATTCCCCTCGCCCCCGAGGCGGCGCGCGACTCGGTCACCCGGAACGTTTCCCCGGCCGCGCCTCCCTCAGACCGCCTCGACGCGGGCGTCGGAGGCCAGCCGCTCGGCCGCCTCGGGGGAGGCGAGCGGGAGGTCGAACCAGAAGCGCGTGACGCGCCCCTTGGTGATGTCGACCTGGATCGTCTCGCCGTGGTCCTCCAGGATCTGCTTCACGATGGCCAGCCCGAGGCCGGTCCCCCCCACCTTGCGCGAGCGCGCGGTGTCGACGCGGTAGAACCGGTCGAAGATGCGGTCGAGGTGGTCCTCGGGGATGCCGCGCCCGGTGTCGGCCACCTCGACGCGCGCCTTGTCGAGGTGCCGCCGCATCCGGCAGCGGACCGAGCCGGTCTCGGAGTACGCGATGGCGTTGTCGATCAGGTTGGTGAGCACCTGCCGGATCCGGTTGCGGTCGGCCACGACCTGGAGCGGCGGGTTGTCGTAGGTCAGCTCCAGCCCCTTGGCCTCCGCCTTCGGGTCGAGCATCTCGCCGATCTCCTCGATGAGGTCCTGGAGGTCGAAGTCGGAGGGCCGAATGAGGTCCTCGCGGTACTCCAGCTTGGCGATCTCGATGAGGTCCGAGAAGAGGCTGTTGAGGCGCTGGAGGTTGACGAGCCCCTTCTGCGCGTACTTCTTGCGCTGCTCCGCCGGGAGCGAGTCGCTGCCGAGGGCCTCGAGGTAGCCGAAGACGGCGAAGATGGGGTTTTTGACCTCGTGGCTGACGTTGCCGATGAACTCGTTCTGGACGCGCTGCATCCGCTGCAGCTCCTGGATGTCGGTCCGGAAGCGGCCGGCCATGTGGTTGAGGCTCCGGGCGAGGTCCTGGAACTCGGCCGCCCGCGTCTTGACGACGATCCGCCCGTCGAGGTCGCCCTCGTTGATCTTCTGCGCGCTCCGCGTGATGGCCGTCAGCGGGCGCGTCACCTGCCGGGCGACCAGCCAGGCCCCGAGCAGCGCCGTCAGGAGGGCCAGCGCCATGCCCACCGCGAGGACGGCCTGCACGGTCTGGATCGCCTCGACCAGCTCGGGGCGCGGCTCCCCGAGGCGGACGATCAGGCCCGTCTGCGGGCGGTGGACGGCCACGTAGAGCCGCTCCTCGCCGTCGGGCCCTTCGCGCTCGGCGAAGCCGGCGTTGTCGGGCGCGGCGAGGGCTTCGGCGACCTCCTGCGCGGCCAGGACGTCGTCCCGCCCCGAGGCGGAGGAGCCCCAGGCGCCCAGCACCTCGTCCTCGGTCGCCACGACGACATCGACGTTGGTGAGCTGCGCGATCTGCTCGCCGAGGTCGAGGAGCGCGTCTCGGTCGGGCTCGGCCTCGAGCAGGACCACGAACCGCTCGGCCTGCTCGCGCAGCGTCTCGCGCGCCGCGTCGCGGACCTGCCCGCTGAGCACGAGAAACGAGTACAGCCCGACGCCCACGACGGCCAGCCCCACGAACACGGCGAACGTGAGCATCATCCACGTCTGGGTCGAGGCCCGGCGTGGGTAGAACAGCTCGCGGACGGATCGCCAGCGCATCGCGGGATGGGAATTGGGGGTTGGGGATTGGGGAGCTGAGGAGAGCCCAACCCCGAATCCCCACTCCCGAACCCTACGCCTCCTCGGTGGCTTCTTCGACGAAGCGGTAGCCGACGCCGCGCACCGTCTGGATGTGGCGGGCGAAGTCGCCCAGCTTCTCGCGGAGGTTCTTGATGTGCGCGTCGACGGTCCGCTCGGTCACCATCATGGCGTCCTTCCAGATCGTCTCGAGGAGCTGCTGGCGCGTAAACGCCTTGCGCGGATGGCGGACGAGGTAGCGGAGCAGCTCGAACTCGGTGAGCGTCAGGCCGAGGTCGTCGCTGTCGAGCGTGGCGCGGTACTCGTCCTCGTAGATGGTGAGGCCGGCGACCGAGAGCGTCTTGCTCTCCTCGGTGCCCGTCCGGCGGAGGACGGCGCGGATGTTGGCGAGGACGACCTTCGGCGAGACCGGCTTCGTGAGGTACTGGTCGGCGTTTTCAAGGCCCTGGAGCTGGTCCGACTCCTCGGTCTTGGCCGTCATCATGATGATCGGGATCTTCTCCGTCTCGACGCGCCCGCGCAGCCGCTTGGCGATGTCGAACCCGCTCATGCCCGGCAGCATCACGTCCAGGAGAATCGCGTCGATGTCGGGGCCGGCCTTCGAGAGCGCCTCGTCGGCGTCGTAGGCGGTGAGCACGTTGTAGCCCTCTTCGCGGAGGAAGTGGGAGATGATTTCGACAACGTCCTCTTCGTCGTCGACGACGAGAATCGTGATCTCCTGGGGCGTGGAGGTAGCCATTGCGGGTCGGGGGAGGTGGGCGGGAGAGGGGATTGTGAAGATACGGTCCCGGCCGATATACCCGAGCCGCGCGTTCGGGTTCTGCCCCAACGAGATCCGCCTCCGCGCCGTCCTGAACCGCCCTCGCGGATCGCCCTCAGAGGTTCACCTCAGCGGTGCCCGCCTCGGTGTGCGCGCGGCACGCGCGCGGTGAGCCCGCTCGTGAGTTCGTAGGCCATCGAGCCGGCCGCCCGCGCCTGGTCCTCGACCGCCGGCCCGCCGCGCCCGAACACCACGGCCTCGTCCCCGAGGCGGACGTCGCCCGCCGCCTCGGGGTCGCCGAGCGACACCATCGTCATGTCCATGCACACGCGCCCGACGACCGGCCGCAGCCGCCCGCCGATGCCGATGCGCCCCCGGTTCGAGAGCGCGCGTGGCAGGCCGTCCGCGTAGCCAACGGCGAGCGTGGCGACGCGCGTCGGAGCCTCGGCCGTCCACGTGCGCCCGTAGCTCACGCTCTCGCTCGGCGCGACGGTCTGGAGGTGGACGACCTGAGTCACAAGCCGCATCGCGGGCCTCAGGCCAGCGGTCGCAGCGCCCATCGCGGGGTCGGAGTCGATCCCGTAGAGCACGCCCCCGAGGCGGGCGAGCGCAGGCCGTGACGCGAGCGGCGGCAGGCGCACAACCGCCGGCCCGTTGGCGATGTGCACAAGCGGCGGGGCGTCCTCCCCGAGGTCCTTCAGCACGCCGTCGAACCGGCGCACCTGCTCGATCGCAAACCCGACGTCGGCGCCGTCTGCCGTGGCGAGGTGGGTCCACAGCGCGACCACCTCGGTGCCAGCCGTCTGCAGCCGCCGCACGACGTCAGCCGCCGCCTCGGGCGCGACCCCGAGGCGGTGCATCCCGGTGTCGACCTTGACATGCGCCCGCAGGCCGCCCCGCGCCGCGACCGCCTCGGCGACCTCGGGCGACGAGACCACGACATCGAGGCGATGCGCCTCGTAGGCCGGCAGAAACTCCGGGCGTGGCGCCGCGAGGACGAGCAGGTCCGCCTCGATGCCCGCCTCGCGAAGCTGGACCGCCTCGGGGACGGTCGCGACGGTCAGCCACGCGACGCCCTCGGCCACGAGCATCCGGGCCACGGGGACGGCGCCGTGCCCGTACGCATCGGCCTTGACGACCGCCATCACCGAGGCGGGGGCGGCCTTGGCCGTCAGGACGCGGAGGTTGTGGCGGATCGCGTCGAGGTCGATCTCGGCGCGGAGGGCGACGGGGAGCATGAGAGCGCGGAGAGCGCGGAGAGCGCGGAGAGCGCGGAGAGCGCGGAGAGCGCGGAGAGCGCGGAGAGCGAAGGTGCCGCCGCCTCGGGGCCGATGCCACACCGAGGCGGCGGCGACCGCAGG
>JBCCQJ010000371.1:0-3766 GCA_039024395.1 Bacteroidota bacterium
GCGCTGTCGGTGTTCGTACCGTGGATGACGAAGGCATCGTCTCGTTCCAGCCGGTGAGTATCGCGAACCAAGATGCGTAGTCGGCCGCGACGACCTGCCAGGCGTCGGCGTCGGCCCCGCCGCGCTCGGCGAACGTGGGCCACATGGGCTCGTAGCGGAGCCCGACGAGCTCGGCCCCGGTCATCTCCTCGACCACCTCGTAGTCGCCCTTGAGGATCGCGCCGACCTGGTTCTTGGCGACGATCAGGTACTCGGCCGCCTCGGAGCCGTCCGCCTGGGCCACCATCTGGCGCGCCTTGACGTAGGGGATCGTGAGGCCGACCGCCATCGCGGCGTTCGACGGCACCGTCCAGGGCGTCGTGGTCCACGCCAGGAGCGACGTCTGAGGGTCGGCCACGAGGCGGGCGCGCGTCACGATCGACACGTCCTGGACCTCCTTGTAGCCCAGCGACACCTCGTGCGACGAGAGGACGGTCCCGTTGGCCGGGCTGTACCACTGGATCTTGTGGCCCTGGCTCAGCAGGCCCTTGTCCCAGATCCGCTTGAGGAGGTGCCAGACCGACTCGATGTAGTCGTTCTCGAACGTGACGTACGGGTCGTCGAGGTCGACCCAGTAGCCCATGCGGACCGTCAGGCGGTCCCAGAGGTCTTTGTAGCGGAGGACGCTCTCGCGACAGGCGGCGTTGTACTTGGCGATGCCGTATTCCTCGACCTGGTGCCGGCCCTCCAGGCCCAGCTCCTTCTCGACCTCGATCTCGACCGGCAGCCCGTGCGTGTCCCACCCCGCCTTGCGGTCGACGCGGAAGCCCCGCATCGTCTTGTAGCGGCAGAAGAGGTCCTTGATGGTGCGGGCCATCACGTGGTGGATGCCCGGCATGCCGTTGGCCGTCGGCGGCCCCTCGTAGAAGACGAAGTGCGGGGCGCCCTCCCGGATCGCGAGCGACTGCGCGAACGTGTCCTCGGCCTCCCAGCGGGCCAGGACGGCTTCTTCGACGGCGACGGGGTCGAAGCGCTCGACCTCGGGGTAGCGGGACATGGCGGGCGGCCGGTGACGGAGCCCAGAAGCTAGCCCTCGCCCCCCGAGGCGGCCGTGAAGCGCGGCCCGATTCGCCCGCCTCAAGGGCCCCGAGGCCGCACGGCCCCGAGGCGGTCAGCCGTAGATCTCGTCGAGGCGGAGCGTGACGCCGAGCGTGCCGATCTCGATCGACCCGTCCGTGAGCGGCTCGTCGCGCGTCCACGTCGTCTCGGTCCGCCGCGAGAGTTGGACCCACCGCCTGTCCGGGTCGACGTAGAGCACGGCCTGGATCGACGGGACGGCGCGGTAGAGAGCAAACTTCTCGCCCCGGTCGTAGTCGGCCGTGCCCGGCGACAGCACCTCGCAGACGATGGTCGGGTTGCGGAGCGTGGTCTCAGCGTTGCCCCAGAACACCGGCTGGCCGCAGACGACGGTCACGTCGGGGTAGACGTACTGCCGGTCTTCCAGGACCTCGACGCGCATCGCCTCGGAGAGGACAGCGCAGTCGGTGCCGCGCAAGGCGGAGACGAGAGCTGCGCCCAAAGCCATCGAAACGCGGGCGTGGGCATAGGTGCCTCCGGACATGGGGAAGACCTCTCCGAAGTGGTACTCGTGGCGCTCGACCTGCGTCTCCTCCCACGCGAAGTACTCCTCCGGCGTGAAGGTCAGCGTGCGGGCAGCGACGGCAGGCATCGTGGATCTGGCGGGTTCGCGTCCAGTATAGGGACCGCCTCGGCGCCCCTGAGGCGGCACGGCCCCGAGGCGGTCAGCCGAGGTCGGGGACGCCTCGGTACAGGTCGTCTAGCGCAACGGTCAGGCCGAGCGACGGGAGTGCGATGGTGCCGTCGGTGACCGGCGACGGAAGCGACCACGCATCGTCGGTCTTGGTGGCAACCTCGGCCCAGCGGCGCTCGGAGTCCACCCAGACAATCTCACGGAGCGACGCGATCTCGCGGTAGAGGGCGAACTTCTCGCCCCGGTCGTACGCCGCCGTGCTCTCCGAGAGCACTTCGAGAACGACGACCGGGTTTCGGAGCGCCCGCCGCGTCTCGTCGTGGAACGCCGGCTCGCCGAGGACGACGCTCGCGTCGGGGTAGACGTAGCGCTGGTCGTGGATCTGGATGCGCATTCCATCCGGCAGTACGGCAGCCCGGTTTCCTACGGCGCCTCGAAGCGCAACAACCCAGTTGGCAATGATGAGAAAGTGTTCGTAAGTCCCTCCAGGCATGGGGTAAACCTCGCCGTTGGCGTACTCGTGGCGCTCCTCCTGGCGCTCTTCCCAGTCGAAGTACTCCTCGGGCGTGAACGTGATGGTCCGGGCAGCAGCGACGGGCATCGGTCAGAGGGTTCTGGTCAAGGCCAACATAGGGCGGCACGCCCCCGAGGCGGTCAGGCGAGAGAGGCCACCACGTCGCCCATGAGGGCCGTCAGCGTGGGCTCCGCCTCGGCGGCGGCGGCCAGCACGTCGGCGATCGAGACCGGCTCGAGGGCGTCGGGGAAGCACTCGTCGGTGACGACCGAGATCGCGAGGCAGCGCAGCCCCATGTGCCGGGCGACGACCACCTCGGGGACCGTGCTCATGCCCACCACGTCGGCCCCGATGCCGCGCAGGAAGCGGTACTCAGCCCGCGTCTCAAGGTTCGGCCCCACGACGGCCACGTAGACGCCCTGCTGGAGGCGCACGCCGCGCGCGAGCGCCGCCGCCTCGGCGACATCGCGGAGGGCGCGGTCGTAGGGCTCCGACATGTCGGGGAAGCGCGGCCCCCAGTCGTCCACGTTCGGCCCGGTGAGCGGGTTGGCGCCCTGGAGGTTGATGTGGTCGGTCGTCAGCATGAGGTCGCCGCGCCGGTAGAGCGGGTTCATGCCGCCGGCGGCGTTCGAGATCAAGAGCGCCTCGGCACCGAGCGTCGCCATCACGCGAACGGGCAGCGTGGTCTGCCACGCGCTGTAGCCCTCGTAGAGGTGGAAGCGCCCCTGCATGGCCAGCACCTCGACGCCGCGGAGGGTTCCCGCGATCAGCCGCCCCTCGTGGCTCTCGACGGTTGAGAGCGGGAAGCCCGGGATCTCGCCGTACGGCAGCGTCGCCCGCACGTCGATCTCGTCGGCCAGCCCGCCGAGGCCCGTCCCCAGGATGATGCCGACGCGGGCAGCGCCTCCGAGGCGGTCGCGGACGACGTCGGCGGCCTCCTGGACCTGGGCGCGGGCGGTGTCGGGGGCGGGGGTCATGGGCGTCGTGCGAAGGACGTGGGACGTGGGAGACCCCACGCACGACGCCCCACGGTCTAGTCGAGGTCGTCGAGGATCTTGCGGATCCGCTCGCGCTCGGCCTCCGAGGCGGCGACGCTGCGCTCCTCGCCGGTGACGAGCGAGCGGAGGTCCCATCCGCCGGTGACGGCCGGCTGCGGGGCGGGCTCCGTCTCGGGGGCGGACGGGGCGGGCTCGGGCGGCGACGGCCACGTGGCGCGCGACAGCGTTCCGGGCTCCTCCTCGGCCGACGTGTAGGCGCCAGTCAGCGGCACATCGGAGGGAGCCGGCGGCGGCTCCGCCTCGGGGGCAGGGGCCTCAGGCGCAGGGGCCTCAGGCGCAGGGGCCTCCGCCTCGGGGGCAGCCTCCCCGTCCACCGAGGCGGTCTCGGATGCAACCGGAGGCGCAGCGGGCTCGGGGGAGGACGGCTCAGGGGTGGGGAGCGGCGTCGGTGCGGCCGTCTCGGCGTGGTCGCCCCCCGAGGTCGCGGCCTCGGTCGCCGGCGCC
>JBCCQJ010000372.1:0-3679 GCA_039024395.1 Bacteroidota bacterium
CAGCCGACAGCCGACAGCCGACCCGCCTCAGACCGAAGCGCTCAGACGGCGGTCCGCGGTCCGTCGTCCGCGGTCCCCTTCACCCCCCGCTGACCGGCGTGATGAGCGCCACCTCGTCGCCCTCCGCCAGCGGCGTCTCCACCGGCACGTAGCGGCGGTTGACCGCGAGGCGGACCGTCGGCCGGTGCTGCGCCACCGCGGGGTGCTCGGCCCCGAGGCGGTCGAGGAGGTCGGTCCCGGTCGCCGCCTCGGGGAGCGCCACCTGCACTTCGCCCGTTCCCACACTCTCGCGGAGGACCGAGAACAGCAGCACGCGGACCGTCACCTCGCTCATCGGCCTACGCGCACGACGGTCCGGTCGACGTGGGTCACGGCGCCCGCCCCCGAGGCGGTCGTCAGGCGGACGACGTACACGCCCGACGCGGCTTCGCCGTCCCACTCGGTGCGGAGCGTCCCGGCCGGGGCCGGCCCGTCGTGGAGCGTCGCCACGCGGCGGCCGAGCGTGTCGAACACCTCGACGCGGGCCTCGCCCGGCGCCCCGAGGCGGGCCTCGACGGTCAGCCGGCCGGCGAACGGGTTGGGGTAGAGTGCGACGAGGTCGGCGGCGGCCGGCCCCGCCTCGGTGGCGATGCCGAAACGGGCCGTGAACTCGAACGCGTCGCCCGTGCCGAGGCTGCGCAGCGGCACGAGCGTGAACGCGTCGCCCGCCTCGGGGGCGACGGTGCCGGCCGAGAACGTGAGCGCCCAGGCGAACTGGAGGTCGCCGTCGGCGTCGGGCTCCTGGATGTAGAGCACGTCGCCGGCGCCCGGCAGGCCGTCGTCGTTCTGGTCGTCGAAGACGACCGACCGGACCGCGTCGTCGCTGGCCGCCGTGACCTCGAACCGGAGGTCCTGCGCCGGGATCGTGAAGCGCGCCACCGACGTGCCCACGACCGTGTCGGTGATCCGGATCGTGTAGTCGTCCTCGGTCGCCAGCAGGGGGATCGTCAGGATCGAGATGCGCACCGAGCCGCCCTCTACCGCGACGCCGAGGTCGGTGTCGCCCTCGGTCCAGCCCGTCGCGCTCTCGTCGGCCGCGCCCTCGGCGAGGTCCTGCACGATGAGCGCCATCCCGTCGAAGAGCGGGCTCTCCTGCGTGCCGTCCGAGAGCGGGACGCCCGCGAGCACGGTCTCGCTCTCGTCGAGGTCGACGACGGTGTAGGTCTTCGCCTCGGGGTCGGCGGCGTCGATCGTGATGCGGTAGCGGTGGTCGGTGAGGGCGGCCTCGTCGATGAAGTGGAGCACGACCGTCCCGGTGCCCTCGCCCTCGACCTGCTCGGCCGAGAAGTTCTCGTCGCGTGGGGTGAGCTTGGCGAACGGCGCCGTCTGCCCCGAGACGGTGCGGGTCCCGTCGCTGAGGTCGACGCGCACGACGGCCGCCACGCTGTTCGGGAGCGACGCCGCCTCGAGGCGGATCGTCTGCGGGGCCGGGCTCGGCGCGAGCGGGATCGTCTCGACGTCGGCGAACGTAGCGCCGCCGTCGACGCTGTAGCGGACGGTCGCCGTGAGGGCCTCGCCCTCGGGGTCGGCCGCGACGACGGGCAGGTCGAACGTCTCGGCCGTGAGCGACGGCGCGAACCGCAGCGCCTCGTCGTCGAGGCGGAGCGTCGGTGCGGTGTTGCCCGCGTTGTCGACGCGGAACGGCGCGCTCACCTCCCGCCCGACGACCCGGCCGTTCGCGTCGAGCACGATCAGGCGGATGCGTGCGAGCGGCGTGTCGGCCACCGCCGAGACGTCGAGCGCGACGCTGCCGTCGCCGACCGTCGCCTCGCCGACCTTCGCCCAGTCGTCGCCGTCGTTGCGGCTCAGCCACACCTCGACCACCTCGGAGGCGTCGCGAGCCGAGGTCCACGTGACGCTCTGCGTGCCCGTCCACGCAGCGCCGGCCTCGGGGGCCGTGATCGCGACGGCGTCGGCATCGAGGCGGACCTTCGAGAACAGCCAGTCGGCCAGGAGCGGGCGGTCGAACCACGGCGCCCAGGGGCCGTGGCCGGTCGTGCGCTCGCTGGTGTAGATCAGGTCGGCGTGCGCGGCGATGGCCTCGGCGAGCGAGTCCTGCGAGACCGTGCCCGGGCAGTCGAAGGCGCGGGCGTCGACGGGCGACCGCCGGCAGTCGGTGTAGACGACCTGCCGCCCCAGGTCTTCCATCGCCTGGACCAGCCGGCGCGTCTGCGAGGCCGGCACGACGGTGTCGGTCTCGCCTGTGAACGCCCACACGGGCAGGTCGCCGAGGTCGTCGGCCTGCGACGTGAAGCCGCGACCGCTCATGGGCACGGCGGCGGCGAAGCGGTCGGGGTCGCGCGAGACGACGTCCCACGTGGCGTGGCCGCCCAGCGAGAGCCCGACGGCGTAGATCCGGTCGGGGTCGATCGAGAACTCGGCCTCGACGGCGGCGAGGATGTCGAGGGCCACCAGCTCGACGGTCGTGTAGTCGGAGGCGTCGGGGTCCTGGTCGCTCGTCCAGCGGCGACCCACGAGCGTCTGCGGCGCGAGCACGAACGCCGGATACTCGGCCTGTACGGCCGGGTCGGCCCAGGCCGTCGCCAGCCGGTGGCGCTCGAGGTTGACGAGGCTCGTCCCGGATTCGCCCAGCCCGTGGAAGGCCATCACGAGCGGGTAGTCCACCTCGGGGTCGTAGTTCTCGGGCACGAACAGCCCGTAGCTCATCGTCAGGCCGCGCGCCTCGAGCGAGCGGCGCTGGAACTGGTCGACGAGGCTCTGCGGCTGGGCCGCCACCGAGGCGGTGCCGGCGAGCAGGAGGGCGAGGGTCGCGAGGCGCATGGGGCGAGCAGGGAAGGCGAGCCGCAACCTCGCCGCCGCACCGCCTCGGTGCAAGCCGTTCCGCTCCGGGGCGTCGATTCTCTTGGCACGCCCTGGAATGCTGAGGCGACGTCTGCCGCGAGGTAAACCGCCCCTCCCCGAGGCGGGCATGGCCTGGGAACGCCGGCCCTCCGTCTCACCGCCTGGTGTCTCCGATGACGGACCGCCTCCCCGTGCCCTCGCATCGCATCGCCACGTTCCGCCGCGCCCACGCCGAGTCGGAGCGGGGCCTCGCCTTCGCGGCCTTCGTCGACCGGCTCACCGCGCGCGAGGCGGGGCGAGACCCCCAGACCGGACTGACGCCCGCCGAGGCGGCCGCCGAGCGGATGCGCCCCGAGGCGGTCCGGCGCGTCCGCGTCGAGTCGGCGCACAACCCGCTCCTCGCGCGCCAGGCGTAGCGTGCGTCAGCGCAGCTCGAAGCGGACGGGGACGGCGTAGCGGACGCGCACCGGCCGGCCCCGCTGCGTGCCCGGCGTGAAGCGGCTCGCCACGACGGCCTCGACGGCGGCCTCGGAGAGCAGGTCGTTTGGAGAGCGCAGGATGACCGGGTCGATGACATTGCCGCGCTCGTCGACGACGAACTGGACGACGACCTGCCCACTGACGCCCGCCTGGACGGCCAGAGGAGGATAGACGACGCGCGCCTGGAGGCCCTCCAGCCCGCCGATCAGCTCGGGCTGCACCTCGGAGACCTCGAAGATCTCCGGCTCCGTCGGCTCAGGCTCCGGCGGCGGCGGGGGCGGCGGCGCGCTCGGGGGCGCCTCGGGCGGCGGCGGGGGGGCGGCCGGCGGGGCGGGCGGCACAGGGATCGTGGTCGTCA
>JBCCQJ010000373.1:0-3674 GCA_039024395.1 Bacteroidota bacterium
CGAGGACGTCTACGGGTTCCCGATCTACGTCGGCGCCGACCGGATCGAGGGCATCGACTCGACGCGCACCGAGGTACTCGGCGCCGACCCCTACGGCGACCTGACGCTGGTGCGGGTCCGCCACGGGGCTGGGCAGGTCGTCCTGTCGTCGACGCCGCTCGCGTTCACGAACGCGGCGCTCACCGGCGACGGCGACGCCGAGGCGTACGTCGGGGCCGTGCTGGCCGCGCTGCCCGACCAGCCGGTGTGGTGGGACGACCACCACAAGACGTTCCGCCAGAACGCGCAGACGCCGCTCCGCTACGTGCTCCAGACGCCCGCACTGCGCTGGGCCTACGTCCTGCTCCTGCTCGCGTTTGGTCTCTTCGTCGCCTTCCGCGGGCGGCGGTGGCAGCGGCCGATCCCGGTCGTGGCGCCGCCGCCGAACGCCCAGCGCGAGTTCGCACGCACGGTCGGCCGCCTCCACCTCGTCCACGGCGACGAGATCGCGCTGGCCCACAAGAAGGTCCGCGTGGTGCTCGACCGCATGCGGACGGCCCTCCGCATCCCCGACGCCGACCTCTCGGACGAGACGGCCCGCCTCGCCGCCGCGCGCGCAGGCGTCCCCGAGGAGGAGGCCCGCGCGCTGTTCGCGACCCTCGACCGCGTCCGCCGCGAGCGCCGCGTCGACGCCGACACCCTCATCCGCCTCGACCGCCGCGTCGATGCGTTCTTCCGACACACCTCCGGCGCAGCCGCGCCCGCCGACCCCGCCCGTGGAGACTCCTGACACTGCCCCCGCCTCGGGGCCCGACTCGCCCCCTGCCTCGGTCCCTCCTGCCTCGGTCCCTCCCGCCTCGGTGCCCGCCTCCGAAGCGGCGTCCCCGGAGGCGGTCCCCCCCGAGGGGGCGCCCGCCCCTGCCGCTGCGCCCGCCTCCGAGGCGGACGCCCTCTTCGCGCCGGCCGCCGACCTCGCGCCCGTCGCAGACGCCGTCGACGCGCTCCGCGCCGAGATCGGCAAGCTGATCGTGGGGCAGGCCGGCCTCATCGACGAGCTGATCGCGGCCGTCCTCGCCGGCGGCCACGTGCTGATCGAGGGCGTGCCGGGTGTGGCCAAGACGCTCACGGCGAAGCTGCTCGCGAAGGCCCTCGGGCTCGACTACAGCCGCATCCAGTTCACGCCCGACCTGATGCCGGCCGACGTGCTCGGCACCAACGTGTTCTCGCCCGCCTCGGGGGCGTTCGACTTCCACCCGGGCCCGATCTTCGCGCAGGTGGTGCTGATCGACGAGATCAACCGGGCGCCGGCCAAGACGCAGGCGGCGCTCTTCGAGACGATGGAGGAGCGCCAGGCCACCATCGACGGCACGACGTACCCGCTGCCGGCGCCGTTCGTGGTGCTGGCGACCCAGAACCCGGTCGAGCACGAGGGCACGTACCGGCTCCCCGAGGCGCAGCTCGACCGCTTCCTGTTCAAGGTCGTCGTGGGCTACCCCTCCGAGGCGGAGGAGGTGGAGATGCTGACGCGGTTCCAGGACCACGGCGGCGTCGTCGACCTCGAGCGCGTGGCGCCGGTCCTCGATGCCGATGGCGTTCGGGAGGCGCAGACAGCGGTCCGGGCCGTCCGCGCCGAGGCCCCGGTGCTGGGCTACGCCGCCGCGATTGTCGCAGCCACGCGCGCCCACCCGGCGCTGTCGCTCGGCGCGAGCCCGCGCGCGACGCTGGCGTTGGTGCAGGGCGCCAAGGCCGTCGCCGCCATGTCGGGCCGCGACTTCGCCACGCCCGACGACCTCCGAGCCATCGTCGCCCCGGTGCTCCGCCACCGCGTGCTGCTCACGCCCGAGCGCGAGATCGAGGGCGTCCGCCCCGAGACGGTCCTCCAGCGGATCGTCGAGGAGATCGAGGTGCCGCGGTGAGCGTGGGTGTTTGGGGTTTGGGATTGGGGAGTCGGGGCCTGACGCCCCGCCTCGGGGTTGCGTTTGCGACGGTCCCCGAGGCGGATGCGCGCGTCCCTCAGGTGCCCGTCGCACCGTCGACAGCCTCGGAGTCATCGCCCCGCCGTGACCCGAGGCGGACACCTGCTCCGAGGCGGTCGACCCGCACGAAGACGCCTCGGGAACGCTCCCCAACCCCCAAACCCCCAATCCCCAACCCCTTCCGCAACGTCTACCTCACCGCGCGGCCGTTCGGGGCCATCGGCGTGCTGGTGGTCGTGTTCGTGGTCGCCTACTTCTGGGCGCCGCTGCTGTGGGTGGGCCGCCTCGGGGCGGCGGTGCTCGCCGTGGCCGCCCTCGCCGACGTGTTGCTGCTGTGGGGGCGAGGCGGCGTCGTGGCCTCGCGCGAGGTCCCGGACAAGCTCTCGATGGGTGACCCCAACGAGATCCGCATCTCGCTGGCCAACCGCTACCGGTTTGCGGCCGATCTCCGGGTGCTCGACGAGGTGCCGGTCCAGTTCCAGGAGCGGGGGGCCGGGCGCGTGCTCCGCCTCGGGGCGGGCGCCGAGACCGAGGTGGCCTACACGCTCCGCCCGACCGAGCGGGGCGTCTACGACTTCGGCACGCTCAACGTGTACGCCACGACGCCGGTCGGGCTCGTCGCGCGGCGGTTCCGCGCCGGGACCGGCGCCGAGGCGAAGGTGTACCCGTCGATCCTCCAGATGCAGCGCTACGCCTTCCTGGCGACGACCAACCGCCTCGAGGAGGTCGGCGTGAAGCGCGTGCGCCGCGTGGGCCACACGATGGAGTTCGACCAGATCCGCCCCTACGTGCCCGGCGACGACCGCCGCGACGTCAACTGGAAGGCGACCGCGCGGCGGAGCGCCGGCCGCACGCAGCTCATGGTGAACACGTACCAGGAGGAGCGGGCGCAGCCGGTCGTGGCGGCGCTCGACATGGGCCGCACGATGCGCTCGCCGTTCGAGGGCATGACGCTGCTCGACCACGCCGTCAACGCCTCGCTGGTGCTCCTCAACACGGCGCTCGGCAAGCACGACAAGGCGGGCCTGGTGACGTTCGACCGCGACGTGGGCACGCTCGTGCTGCCCGACCGCCGCCCGAGCCAGCTCCCGCGCCTCCTCGAGGCCCTCTACCGCCTCGACCCCGGCTACACCGACCCGTCGTACGAGGCGCTCTACGCCACGCTCCGGGGCCGCCTCCGGCAGCGGTCGCTCGTGCTGCTGTTCACCAACCTCGACACGCGCGCCGGACTCGAGCGGCAGCTCCCGTACCTCCGCCAGATCGCGCGCGGGCACCGCCTCGTGGTGGTCCTCTTCGAGAACACGGGCATCCGCGACCTGCTGGCCGCGCGGTCGGAGCGGCTGGAGGACGTCTACGTCAAGACCGTCGCCGAGGGGCTGGCGATGGAGACGCGCGAGATCGCGCGCACGCTCGAGCGCCACGGCATCGGCGCCATCCTGACGCGGCCCGAGACGCTGACTGTCGACGCGGTGAACACGTATCTGCGGCTCAAGGCCCAAGGGACGTTTTAGGGCTCCCCGGGCTGGAGGCCGTGGGCTGTAGGCTTTGGGCTGTAGGTTTTAGCCGTTCCGCCTCGGGGTCGAAGACCTCGGGGACCGCCGACGGCGGACCGCAGACCGCCGCCTGAGCGACCGGCCGAGATGCCGCCTCGGGGACAACCGCCTCGGTGTTCAAGAGTCCCCTCCCCCCAGCGGGGGGAGGCTGGGAGGGGGGCGATGA
>JBCCQJ010000374.1:0-3650 GCA_039024395.1 Bacteroidota bacterium
AGGTCGCCGAGGGTGGTGCGCCGGGATCCCGCCGCCCGCCTCGGGGCGTTGAGGGGGCTCCCCTCCCCTGCCCCTCTCGATGCCCTACTCGACCGACACCCGCACGCTCCAGCCGGGCGACACCTACGTCGCCATCCGCGGCGAGACGCACGACGGGCACCGCTTCATCCCGCAGGCGCTCGACAAGGGCGCGACGGGCATCGTCACCGAGGTGGACGTCGACGTGCCGGAAGGCGTCCGCCTCACGCGCGTCGACGACAGCGTGGCCCACCTCGTCGCCGAGGCGTCGGCGAAGCTGCGGCGCGTCGGCCCCGAGGTGGTTGCCATCACCGGGTCGGTGGGCAAGACGACCACGCGGACGGCCATCGAGGCGGTCCTGCGCGAGGGATTTTCGGTCACCGCCTCGGAGGGCAACAAGAACACGCCGCTCGGGCTGTCGCTGATGCTCCTCAACCGCGACTTCGACGCCGACGGCGTGCTGGTGCTGGAGATGGGCGCCCGGCTCCCCGGCGACATCGCCGAGCTGTGCGCGGCGTTCCCGCCGACCGTGTCCGTCGTCACGGCCGTCAAGGCGGTCCACGTCGAGACGCTGGGGAGCATCGACGGCGTGCAGCGCGAGAAGTCCGAGATCGTGCGCGCGCTGCCCGCCTCGGGGACGGCCGTCCTCAACGCCGACGACCCGCGCGTGCGGGCCATGGCCGACGTCACCGCCGCCTCGGTGCGGACGTTCGGCCTCGGCCCCGAGGCGGACCTCCGGCCCGACCGCATCACGGCCGACCTCCCGATCCTGGGCGCGCACGCCGTCCCGACCGCCCTCTCGGCGTTCGCCGTCGCCGAGGCGCTCGGCATGGACGACGCGGCCATCAACCGCGGGCTCGCGGTCATCGTCCCCGAGACGGGCCGCCTCAACAAGCTCCCGGGCCGCGCCGGGAGCACGCTCATCGACGACACCTACAACGCCTCGCCCGACGCGACCGTCGCCGCACTCGGCGTGCTCCGCGCCCTGCCGGGCACGCGCCGCGTCGCCTGCCTGGGCGACATGCTGGAGCTGGGCGACACCGAGGTGGCGCAGCACGCCGACACGCTCCGCGCCGCGCTCGACCACGCCGACGTGGTCCACGCGGTCGGGCCGATCATGGCCGAGGCCGTCGGCTCCCTTGGGCCACGCGGCAAGCGCATCACGACGTGGGCCGCCTCGGAGGACCTCGCCGAGGCGGTCCGGTCGGGCGCGGCGGGCGTCCCCGAGGCGGGGGACGTGGTGCTGGTCAAAGGCTCGCAGGGGACGCGCATGGAGCGGGTCTCCGGAGCGGTCCTCCACCCGGACATCGAGGCGGCGGACGTGCTGCCGCGGCAGACGGAGGCCTGGAAGGCGATCCGATGAAGGTGACAGCGACCGCCCGCTCGGCAGACGAAGTACGGTGGCTCGGGAGTAGGTTTCGACCGTTCTCCCCCCGTTGACCGATGCTCGCTGTTCTCGCATCGCTCCTCGTCGGCCTCGCGCCTCTCGCCCCCGCCTCGGGGCTGCCCACCTCGGGGCTGCCCGCCTCGGTCCACGAGGCGGTCGAGACGTCGGCCGTCCGCGACTCGATCACGTACTACTACGCCCGGCGCGACGCCGCGGCGATCGAGCGGCTCTACCGGACCGCGCGGACGCGCGAGGAGCGCCTGCTCTGCCTCTACCGGCTCTTCCCGATGACGCTCGACGAGCGCTACCTCGACGGCATCCCCTCCGAGGCGGGCGTGACGTCGGCCCGGGAGCTGGCGCTCATCTCGGCGCTCTGGGCCTTCAAGACGGCCAACAGCCCCGCGTGGCGCGTGCCGACGTACGGCCGCCGCTCGGAGCGCATCCTGGGCGACGCCCTCGCGCGCGACCCGAACGACGCCTACGCGCTCCTGGTCCGCGGTCAGGCGCTGCTCTACAAGCCGCGCATCTTCGGCGGCGACGTGCCCGAGGCACAGCGGACGTTCGAGCGCCTGCGGCAGGTGCTCGCCCAGCGGAGCACACCGGGCATCCACCCCTTCGAGGCGGAGGTCTGGATCTGGATGGCGGTCCGCAAGCAGGACAACGGGCAGGGCGCCGCGCTCCAGCGCCGCCTGCTCGCCCAGAACCCGCTGCCCATGTTCCGGCAGTTCCTGATCGACCCTCCGTGACAGCCCTCCTCGCGGTCGCCCTGACGCTCCATGCCGGCGTTCTGCTAGTGCTGGGCGCCAACCTGCTGAGCTTTGCGCGCAACCGGCGTCGCCCGCTCCCCGAGGCGGACCGCCGGGTCTCGGTGCTCGTGCCGGCGCGCAACGAGGAGGACAACCTGAAGGCCCTCCTCCCATCACTTCTCGCCCAGCAAGGCGTCGACTTCGAGGTGGTCGTGGTCGACGACGCGAGCGAGGACGGCACGTGGGCGGTGCTCGAGGCCCACGCCGACGACCGCCTCGTGGCCGTCCGGGGCAGCGGGCCGCCGCGGGGCTGGGTGGGCAAGGTGCACGCGCTCTACCAGGCCACGCGCCGCGCGACGGGCGACGTGTTCGTGTTCCTCGATGCCGACGCGAAGCTCCGCGACGACCGCGCGCTGGCCCGCCTCGTGGGCCGGTGGCTCGGCAACGGCGGCGACGGGACGGCGCTGACCGGCCTCCCGCGCTACCTCGACCGCGGCGGCCCGGCGTTGCTGACCAGCCTCGTCCCGTTCGCCATCCTGGCCGCCCTGCCCATCCCGCTCGTCCACCGGACGCGCGCGCCGGGCATCGGCGCGCTCAACGGCCAGATCTGGGTGCTCGGCGCAGCCGATTACCGACGGCTTGAGCCCCACGAGGCGAACCGCGCCGAGGTGCTCGAGGACGTGATGATCGGGCGCTTCCTCAAGCGTGTGGGGGTCCGCCTTCACTTCGAGGACCTCGGCGGCGAGGTGGTCGTGCGGATGTACCGGACGTTCGGCGAGGCGTGGCAGGGGTTTCGCAAGAACGCCTACCTGCTGGCGGGCGGCGGACCCATCGCGTTCGGGGTCTTCTTCACGCTCTACGCCCTGGCGTGGGTCGTGCCGAGCCTGCTCTGGCTGGGCGGCGCGGCCGGGCTCGTGGGCCTGGGCACGCTGGCGCTCGTCAAGCTCCTCGTCGACCGCGCAGGGCGGTTCCCGCTGTGGGTGAGTCTGCTCGGGCCGGTCACGCTGACGTTTGGCGCGCTCCTCCAGCTCGACTCCGCCGCCGCGCACGCACGCGGGACCGTCGCCTGGAAGGGCCGCACGGTGGGGTAGCTGCACGTCGGTCGTGGGGCGTAGGACGTAGAGTCCGGGCGGATACGGACACGGCAACCCCACGACCCACGCACAACGTCGCGCCCTCAACCAATCCCCGAGGCGGGCGTACACTGCCTTCCCTCTCTCGCCTGGCCATGCGTCTCGCCCTCTTCTTCCTGCTCATCATCGCCGTGTTCGGCATCCTGCTGGCGACCCAGGACGCGAACGTCGACACCTGGGTCGCCCTCCAGCTTCCCTTCGTCGACGTCAACCTGACGAGCCCGCTGCTGGGGTGGATCGGCGGCTCGCTGGGTGTGGGCTTTGTGCTCGGCTACCTCGTGGCGCTCCCGGGGCGGATCGGGGCGGCGCGCAAGGCGCGGAAGATCGAGAAGCAGCTCGCCGCGACCGGCACGGCGGCACCGGCGG
>JBCCQJ010000375.1:0-3635 GCA_039024395.1 Bacteroidota bacterium
CCGGAGCCAACGCCGGGCGGGACCCATCACGTACCACCGAGGGCTGACCCGCTTCCGGGGTCTCTGTGAAGGGTGGGCACTCGCTCATGGGGCTGTGTATACACCGTAGCGCTGGGGGGAGGGGACTGAATGTGGGCGGAGGCGGGCGGCTCCGAGGCGGGGTCCTCTGCCCCGACCGCTCAGGCAGCGGTCTGTCGTCCGTGGTCCGTCGTCCAGCCTCGGAGAGGCGTCTCGGTCCGTCGTCCAGCCTCGGAGAGGCGTCTCGGTCCGTCCTGCCTCCACGAGGCGTGCAACCCGGCGGCCGGGGAGCCGAACCCTGCGGCGAGAGGATTCTATCTTCCCCCGCTGCATGGACGACGCCTCCCCTCCACCCGCCTCGGTGCCGCCCCCGGCCCCTCCGGCTGCGCCCCCCCCGCCTACCGAGGCGCCGCCGCGCCGCCGCGTGCGCAAGCGGGATCTCGTGCTGCCGGTCGCCTTCAGCCTGAGCGCCATCGGGCTCATCCTGTGGCTGACGTACGAGCCGGGCGCGTTCGCGTCGGTCCGCGCGACGTTCAACCCGTGGATCTTCCTCGCCGCGCTGGGAGCGCTTGGGCTCCAGATCACGGCCGGCGGACTCCGGCTGCGGCACGTCTCGAAGGGCCTGCTCGGCGCGAAGCAGGGCGTCCGCGCGCAGCTCACGTGGGACCTCATGTCAGCCGTCACGCCGTCGGCGATGGGCGGTGCACCGTTCGCGGCCTTCTTCATCGCCCGCGAGAACAGGATGGCCTACGGCGAGATGACGTCGCTGATGCTGTTCACGATGCTGATGGACCAGCTCTGGTTCGCACTCCTCATCGTGACGCTCTATGTCTCGGCGATCTGGGTGCCGGTGTTCCCCACGGCGCTCGGCGCGGCCGGCATCGGGACGATCGCGACCTACCTGGGCGGGATGCTGATCTACATCGCGTTCTTCGCCTACGCCACGCTCTTCCGGCCGGAGCTGATCGAGCGCCTGGCGACGAAAATCGTCCGCATCAAGTGGCTGCGGCGGTTCGAGGGCACCGTCCGCCGCGAGACGCGGAAGCTCCGCCGGCAGGCGAAGGTGCTGCGCGGGCAGCCGCTCTCGTTCTACCTCCAGGGCGCCGGCTACACGCTCCTCTACTGGGTCGGCCGCTACGGCATCGTGTTCCTCGTCGCCCTCAGCTTCTGGCGCGAGTTCCGGCACATCCTGTTCGTGCTGCGGACGGCCGGGCTGTGGCTGGCGGGCCTCGCGATGCCCACGCCGGGCGGCTCGGGCGGCATCGAGGCGCTCTACGTGCTCTACCTCGCGCCGCTCCTCCCGCCGGGCTACGGCGGCCCGGCGCTGCTCGCGTGGCGCGGCATCGCGTACTACGGCATCCTCGTGCTCGGGGCGTTTGTAGCCGGCGGCGCGATCCGCTCGCTGCTGGCCGGCGAGACGCCCCCCGCGCCCGAGGACGCCCCCGAGGCGGCGCCCCCCGAGGCGGCGCTGGCCGAGCCGGCCGCCCGCGAGATCCCGTGACCCGGCCCGTCGCCGACCGCCGCGCCGAGGCGGACCGCTTCGACCTTCGGCGCATCCACCCGGTCCTGCGCTTCGGGTCGATGTCGGACCGCTACGCGGCGTGGCTCGACCAGATCTACCCCCGCGACGTGTGGGCGGGCGAGGTGACGAGCCGCAAGAAATCTGTCGGCGGGCAGAGCTACGACGAGCGCCTGCTGCCGACCGCCTCGGTGGACGACTACTTCCAGCACTTCGGCGTGCTCGAGATCGACTTCACGTACTACCGCCCGCTCATCGAGGCGACCGGCAAGCCGTCGCAGAACCTGTTCACGCTCGAGCATTACGCCGACGCCTCGCCCGCGAACGCGCGCTTCCTGCTCAAGGCGCCGCAGCAGTTCGTCGCCCGGCGCCTCCGCCGCAAGGTCGACGGCCGGCTCGCCTACGTCGACAACCTGGACTTCCTCGACGCCGAGGCGTTCACGAGCCGGTTCGTGGTGCCGGCCCAGAAGAAGCTCGGCGTCAAGCTGGCGGGCATCATCGTCGAGCAGCCGTACGAGCGCGCCCGCGAGAGCCCGCCGCCGGAGCAGTTCGTGGCCGAGTGGGACCGGTTCCTCGCGGACGTCCCGAACGACGCGGCCTACCACCTCGAGGTCCGGTCGTCGCACCAGCTCTCGCCGGCCTACCTCGAGTGGGTGGCCAACGCCGAGGTGGGGTTCTGCTTCAGCCACTGGCGGTGGCTCCCGCCGATCGTCGACCAGTGGCGGCTGGCGGGCGAGCGCTTCACGTCCGCCTCGGGGGAGGCGGTGATCCGGCTCGTGCAGCCGCGCGACATGGACTTCGCGACATCGTGGCGGCTCGCGTACCCGTTCGAGGGGCCGGCGGCGGGCCTGAGCGACAACCGCGAGGCGCGGCGCATGGTCGACGAGACGACGGCGCTGATGTACCAGGCCGTCGAGGCGGGCGTCGTGCTCAACGTGATCGGCAACAACCGGGCGTGGGGCAACACGCCGGACCTGGGGCGGACGCTCGCGCACCGCTTCCTCGACTTCGCCGAACGCAAAGGAGCGTAGATCGCCCTTCGGGTCGCTCGGAGGAGTGGAGGAGTGCGCTCCGCGCGCGGAGGAATCGAGGAACGGGAGGAATAGGGAGAAAGATGGGCCGCGCGCAACCGGCCGTGGCGGGAACCCCGAGGCGGTTCTGGTGCGGCCGTGATCGGTTCGGGGCCGAAACGGGGCGTCCAGAGGTGAACCCCTCTTCCCTGCCATGCCCGTTGTTCCGTTCGCCCGCCGCCTCGGGGTCGCGCTGCTCCTGATGGCCGCGCCCGCCCTCGCCGCCCAGCCGACGACGTTCGATCCCCTCGGCGGCCCCGAGGCGGGCTTCACGTGGAGCCTCCTCGTGACCGACGCCGGCGACGTGCTCGCGGGCACGCGCGACACCTACTCGTCGGCCTACCGCTCGACCGACGGCGGGGCGACGTGGGCGCACCTCGACGGACTGCCAGCAGGCCGCTACGAGGCGTTCACGCAGCTCGCAAGCGGCGACCTGATCGGGGCGTCGTCGTCCGACGTAGTGCGCTCGACGGACGGCGGCGAGACGTGGACCTCGACGGCCAACGGCTTCCGGTTCAGCCTCCTGACGGATCTCGTGCGGGACGGCAACGACCGCCTGTACGCCAGCACGTACGACGGGGTCGCCCGGTCGACCGACGGCGGCGTCTCGTGGAGCCTCGCCAACACCGGCCTCGACACCCTGCGGACGAGCGCGATGGCGGTCGGCCCGTCGGACGAGGTGTACGTCGCCGGCCTCGACGCGCGCCTCCACCGCTCGACCGACGGCGGCGACTCGTGGACACCCATCTACGAGGGCCTCCCGGAGGCGTACGTCTGGTCCGTCTTCGTCACGAGCGCGGGCGACGTGCACGTCGGCTCCCAGCGCGGGTTCTACCGGCGGCCCGCCTCGGGGACGGCCTGGGAGCACGTGACCGATGGCCTCGGCCGGGACAGCACGAACAGCTTCTACGCCTTCGCCGAGCTGCCGAGCGGGCGTCTGATCGCCTCGGCCTACAGCGCCACCTACCTCTCCGACGACGGCGGCGCGACGTGGACGGACCCCGGCCTGAGCGTCCGCCCCCTCGGGC
>JBCCQJ010000376.1:0-3633 GCA_039024395.1 Bacteroidota bacterium
CGGGCTCTCGTCGGCGATCCGCTCAGCGATCGTCTCGCGGAGCTTGTGGTAGAACAGCGTCGCCGTGTTCTTGTTGACGCTCACCAGCTCGGCGGCCATGCGGGCGGTGGTCCCGGCGACGAAGTGCTCAATGAGCCGGAGCTGGGTCCGCCGGGGAAGGCGGCTCTTGCGTCGTCGGGTCATGGCGGAGGCTAAGCCACCCGACGCTTATCTGGGTCAGCCCCTTTTCCATTCTCCCTTTTCCCTTCCCCCTACCCCTCCACCTCGATGTCGCCGTAGGTGATGACGTTGAGGCGGTCGTCGAGGAGGAGCACGCGCACCAGCCCGGCGCCGCCGAGGGGCGACAGGTCAGCCGCGGTGACGCGGAACGCTGGGAAACCCGGGCCGGAGACGTTGGGCGGGTTTAGGGCGACGATGGGGATCAGGTCGCCCCGCGCGTCGACGACGTAGAGCGTCGGGCGGCCCGTCAGCCCGCGCAGCAGGTTGAGCGTGATCGTCGCCTCGCCAGTGGGCGGGAGCGGGTTAGGGGTCGCGGGCGACACCTCGACCACGGCCGTCGCGAAGCCCGGGCCGATGCGCCAGTCGCGGGTGTCGACGCGCGTGCTGTCGACCTGCCCGAAGGCGGTCACGTGCGTGATGCCGTCGGGCACCGTGAAGAAGGCCTGGTCGTTGAACTGCCGCTGCGCCTCGGACTGGCCGCTGTCGCACCCCGAGGCGACGAGGACGAGCAGGAGCAGCAGGAGCGGACGTAGCATGGCGGCGGTCGAGTTCGTCCCACAACGCCCCAGTCCCCGCCTCGGTGCCTGTCCTCTCCGCCGACGACCTGAGCGTGAGTCTCGACGGCCGGCGCGTGCTGTCCGGGCTCGCGTTCGCCGTCGAGCTGGGCGAGCGGGTGGCGCTGGTGGGACCGAACGGGGCGGGCAAAACGACATTGCTTCGTGCAATAACGGGCCTCATTCCGTACGAGGGGCGGCTGGCGCTCCACGGCCGCGAGGTGCGCGCGTGGCCGCCTCGGGAGCGCGCTCGCGCCGTCGCCCTCGTCCGCCAGCAGGCCGACCTCGCGGTCGACTTCACCGTCGCCGAGGTGGTCGCCTTCGGGCGGGCGCCGCACCTCGGGTGGACCGAGGCGCTCCGCCCCGCCGACCGCGACCGGGTGCAGGGCGCCCTGGACGCGCTCGACCTCGGCGCCCTCGCCGGGCGGCCGGTGACGCAGCTCTCCGGCGGCGAGCAGCAGCGGACGCTCCTCGCCCAGGCGCTCGTGCAAGACGCCCCCCTGCTGCTCCTCGACGAGCCGACGGCCCACCTCGACGTGCGCCACCAGCTCGACCTGATGGCGCGCGTCGCGGCGCTCTCCGCCTCGGGGAAGACGGTCGTCGCGGCGGTCCACGACCTGGAGCTGGCCGCCCGCTTCGCCGACCGCCTGTGGGTGCTCGACGGCGGCGGCCTCCGCGCCGACGGCGCCCCCGAGGCGGTGCTGACGGCGGAGCTGCTGCACGACGTGTTCGGGGTCGAGGCCGACGTCGAGATCGAGCCCGGAGGCATCCGCATTCGATATCTCGGCGCGGTGCGCGGAACGTAGTGCGTGGGGGCGCTTCAAAGGCCGGCGCATCTCCACGAACCCCGCTCCCCGACATGAAGGTCTACACCCGCACCGGCGACGACGGCACGACGGCGCTCTTCGGCGGCGCCCGCGTCGCCAAAAGCCACCCCCGCATCTCGGCCTACGGGACGGTCGACGAGGCCAACGCCGCGCTCGGCATGGCGCGCGCCGCGCTCGCCCCCGAGGCGGACGCCGACCAGGCCCGCGCCGACGACCTGCTCGCGCGGCTCCAGAACGAGCTGTTCGTGCTCGGCGGCGACCTCGCGTCGCCTGGCGACGTCAAGTATCCCGTGCCGCGCATCGAGGCCCACCACGTCGAGGCGCTCGAGGTCGACATCGACGCGCTCACCGAGGACCTGCCGCCGCTCAAGAACTTCGTCCTCCCAGGCGGGACGCCCGCCGCGGCCGCCCTCCACCTTGGGCGGACCGTCACGCGCCGGGCCGAGCGGCTGGTCATCGAGACGGCGACCCTCGAGGAGGTGTCGCTCGAGGCGGTCCACTACCTCAACCGGCTCTCCGACTTTCTGTTCACGCTCGCCCGCTGGGTAAACCTGAAGGCCGGCGTGGCCGAGCCCGTCTGGGCGCCCGTCGCCGACCGCACGAACGTGTAGAGCACCCGCCGGGTCGCTCCGACACATGGCGGCGGTCTGCGGTCCGCCGTCGGCGGTCTCCTCGCCCCGAGGCGGGCCGAGAGAATTTGCCGCATCGCGGCACAACGTACACGAAACACCGTTACACTGCGGTCCGCCTCGGTGCCTGCCATGCCCGCTCCTGCTTCCGCCCCCGCCTACGACCTGCGCGACGAGATCGCGAGCGCCATCACGCACGGCCTCGGGGTGCTGCTGAGCGTCGGCGCGGGCGCCGTCCTGATCACGCTCTCGGCGCTGACGCGCGACGTGTGGACGATCGTCGGGGCATCGGTCTTCGTCGGGTCGCTGGTGCTCGTCTACACGTCGTCGACGCTCTACCACGCGATCCCGTTCGCGCGCGCCAAGCGGATCCTGAAGACGCTCGACCACTGCGCCATCTACGGGCTCATCGCCGGCACCTACACGCCGTTCCTTCTCGGGGGCCTGCGCGGGCCGTGGGGGTGGTCGCTGTTCGCGACGATCTGGGGGCTGGCACTCGCCGGCATCGTGTTCAAGCTGTTCTTCACCGGCCGCTTCAAGGTCGTCTCGACGCTCGTCTACGTCGCGATGGGGTGGCTGGTCGTCGTGGCGACGGGGCCGCTGCGGGAGGCGCTGCCGGGCTCGACGCTGGCGTGGCTCGTCGGCGGCGGGCTCGCCTACACGGCCGGGACGGCGTTCTACCTCAGCCGGCGGATCCCGTACGCCCACGCCGTCTGGCACGTGTTCGTGCTCGCCGGCAGCGTGTGTCACTTCGCGGCGGTCCTGGTGGAGGTGTTGCGGGTGTCGTAGCGGGTTCGGGAGTTCAGGGGTTCGGAGTTCAGGGTTCGGAGTTTGGGCGGTCGTGGACGCGTCCCGGGAACCCGGCGGGCTACCGCCTCGGGGCACGTCTGCCCATTCCTCGTTCCCCGTCCCTCCTCCGGCCCCGAGGCGGAACGGGCACTCAGGCGGAACGCGCACCGAGGCGGCCCGGTAGGCCGAGCGCCCCCCTCCCCCGCTCGCCATGCCCACGACCGTCGTCTGGTTCCGCAACGACCTCCGCCTCGGAGACCACGACGCGCTCACGCACGCCGCCGAGCGCGGCGACGTGGTGCCGGTCTTCGTCTGGGACCCCGAGGCGGAGGGCGAGTGGGCACCGGGCGGCGCGCACCGCTGGTGGCTTCACCACGCGCTCCAGGCCCTCGACGGCGCGCTCCGCGAGACGGGATCCCGCCTCATCATCCGCCAGGGCACGACGCTCGACGAGTTGAAGGCCGTCTGCCACCACACCGGCGCCGACCGCGTCGTCTGGCAGAGCCGCTACGCGCCCAACCTGCGCGACGTCACCGAGGCGGCGAGCGAGGGCCTGGAGGCGGACGGCATCGAGACGCGCGTGTTCGCCGGCCGCATCCTCCACGACCCCGAGAC
>JBCCQJ010000377.1:0-3583 GCA_039024395.1 Bacteroidota bacterium
CGGTCGATTCGTCGCCCCCCTCCCAACCTCCCCCCGCTGGGGGGAGGAGACTCGTAAACACCGAGGCGGCCGGTCCCAAGGCGGCTCGCCCCCGGCCTCAGCTCTCCTCTGGCGACGCGCAGGGCTGCGACCTTAGCCGGTCCCGCGTGCTCGGCGCGACCCGGACCTCGCTCCCCACCGGCACCGCGTCTTTGCCCGCCTCGGGGAGGATCACGCTGACGGCGTGCCGGTGCGACCCATCGGTCAGCCGGTAGCGCGTCGCATAGAACTCGGCCGGGGTCTCGATCTCCGTCCCGCCGGGCCGCACCACCGTGACCCGCTCCCCGAACGGCCAGAACGGCTCGGCCGCCAGAGGGAGGTCCGGCGTGAGGACGAGGCCGCAGCCGGAGATCACGAACCGCCCGTCGACGCGGAGAAGGGGTTCCATCGGAGGTGCGGCGCGGTTCGTCTGCATGGTCAAAAGGTCGTGCTCCCGGAGGTCACCTGTTGCACCGCCTCGGGGCCGGGCTCGTCGCCCGAGGCGGCTACGCCCGCGCTCGCTTCCGGTCGAGGTGGTAGCGCAGCGCCATCGCGACGCAGTGGCCGAGCGCGTCGCGCGGGATCGCGTCGTCGACGTGGAACACGATGGCCCGGTTGCCCTCAAACGTGAACCGGTCGGGGACCATCTGGCGGTAGGTGCCCACGAGCGTCGTCTGGCAGCTCACGTAGAGAGCCACCCGGTCGTCGGCGTCCGTCGGCACCCCGAGGCGGACGGCCGTCCCGCTCCCCGAGGCGGTCGTGAGGGTGCTCGGCTGGCCCCACCGCAGCGCCTCCTCGATGGGGCCGACGCCCTCGGTCTCGGCGGCCGTGGCGAGGATGAGCTGTCGCCACCGGGTGCTCGCTCGCGTGCCGCCGAATGAAGGCGTAGATCACGTCCGGGGTGGCACCCGCGAGAAGCCACCACCGTCGGTGGTGGTGCCGACGGCTTTTTTTAGGATGTCCCGCTCCTGCTGGAGCCGGTGAAGCTCGCGCTTGAGCTGGCGGATCTGCTCGGCCTCCGGGAGCTTGTCGGAGACGACCGCCTCGCCAGGCACGAAACGGTGGATCCAGTCGCGGAGCGCGCCGACGGAGACGCCGAGGCCACGGGCGACCTGCTTGCGCGAGAGGCCCTCGTCGATGACGAGGCGGACGGCCTCGCGCTTGAGGTTCTCGGAGTAGGTGATTCTGGGCATGGGTACCTCGATCTGTGAAAGGATCGGGGTGTCCACCGAGGCAGGTCGGCCCCGAGGCGGCGGCGTCTCGACCGATTACTCAGGCGGCGGTCGGCGGTCATCCCGCCCCGAGGCGGGCTACAACTCGACCAGGCGCGCCGGCCCCTCGTTGTCCACCCGGTCCAGAGCCGACACGGCGACCGCCTCGATGGTGGCGCCCTCGAGGACGTACGTGCCCACGTCGGGCGAGATCACCTCCCACGTCCACACGCCGGCGCGGCGCGTGCGGACGACGTAGCGGTGGGCCGCCTCGGAGCCGACGTCCTCGATCACCACGTCGAGGGCGCCGCCTCGGGGGGTGAGGGTGACGACCGGGGCCTCGGGCGGCGCGTCGTCGAGCCACGGCGAGGCGGGCACGAGCGCCGCCTCGGCGTAGGGGCCTCCGACGAGGGCGTCGCCGAGGTCGGTGAACTCCGGCATCAGGGCCTTCATGCTGAAGTGGATCGTGCCCGTGCCCTCGGCGTCGTCGCGGACGAGCAGCACCTGGTCGAGGATCTCGTCGATGTCGTAGCCGCCGACGTCGGGCAGCAGGCGGCTGTCGTAGAGGCCCGGCCACAGGTGGCGGCCCTCGTCGTTCTGCGAGCCCCACCAGTCGAGGAGCAGCGGGAAGCTCTGGCCGCGGCTCTCGATCGACCAGTAGAGCTGCGGGGCGAGGTAGTCGAGCCAGCCCTCGTCGAGCCACTTCCGGGCGTCGGCGTAGATCTCGGCGTACTGGTCGAAGCCGCGGATGCCGGGCGGGTTGCCGGGCCGCCAGATGCCGAACGGGCTGATGCCCACCTTTACGTGCGGCTTCTCGGCCTTGACCTCGCGGTAGAGCCGCTCGATGAAGCGGTCGACGTTCTGGCGGCGCCAGTCGTCGCGGCCGAGCGTCTCGCCCTCGGCCTGCGCCCGCGCGTAGGACTCGGCGTCGGGGAACTGGACGCGACGGCCGCGGCGCTCGATCGGGTAGGGGTAGAAGTAGTCGTCGAGGTGGACCGCGTCGATGTCGTAGCGGCGGACGACGTCGAGGATGACCGCCATCGAGTGGTCGGCCGCCTCGGGCTCGCCGGGGTCGAGCCACATGTACTCGCCGTAGGTGCGCACGAGGTCGGGCCGCTGGCGCGAGATGTGGCTCGGGCTGCGACGGCCCACCGAGGCGGGGTGCCCGGCACGGTACGGGTTGAACCAGGCGTGCAGCTCGATCCCGCGCGCGTGCGCCTCGGCGACGGCGAACGCGAGCGGGTCGTAGTACGGCTCGGGCCGCTCGCCCTCGGTGCCGGTCAGGTAGGCCGACCACGGCTCGATGGGCGAGTTGTAGAGCGCGTCGGCCATCGGCCGCACCTGGAACACGATCGCGTTGAGGCCCAGGTCGACGGCCCGGTCGAGGATCGCGATCAGCTCGGCCTGCTGCGCGGCGGTCGAGAGGCCGGGCGTGCTCGGCCAGTCGATGTTGGCGACCGTCGCCACCCAGGCGCCGCGGAACTCGCGCGCCGGGCCGGGCAACGAGGCGGCGTCGACGACCACGCCCGGCGGCTCGGGCTCGGGTGCCGGCTCCGGTTCGGGCGGCGGGGGCGGCGGCTCGACCGCCTCGGGGGGCGGGGCCGGCAGCGGCGGTGGGGCCGCAGGAGGCGGGGCGGAGCACCCCGCAGCGAAACCGAGGGCGAGCGCGAGCGGGAGGAAGCGGCGATGCACGGGCGCAGCGAAAGAGAGGGCGCAGTCTACGCCGAGGCGGACGACCGCTCCGCCTCGGGGGACCCGTTTCGAGAGGATTTCGGTACAGGCCGTCCCGTCTCCTTTGGGCTCCTCTCATGTTCGAAGTCATCCCCCTCGGCGTCGGCTCGGCCACGCCCACGGCCACGCGCCACCTCGCCGGCACGATCGTCCGCCGCGAGGGGCGGGCGGTCCTGTTCGACTGCGGCGAGGGCACGCAGCTCCAGCTCGTCCGCGCCCACCTCACACGCGGCCACCTCGACGCGATCTGCATCACGCACTTCCACGGCGACCACGTCTACGGGCTGCCCGGCCTCGTGACGACGCTCGCGATGCTGGAGCGGACCGACCCGCTCACCATCGTGGGGCCGGAGGGCATCGAGGCGATGATGCGCGCGATGCCGGGCCTCCGCAAGGACTGGCTCCCCTTCGACGTGACGTACCGCGAGCTGGGCGAGGGCCTCAGCCACGCCGTCGTGTTCGAGGACGACCACGTGCAGATCGAGGCGCGGCCGCTGGAGCACCGCGTGTTCTGCGCCGGCTACCGGTTCCAGGCGAAGACCCGCCTCGGGGCGAGCGCCCCCGAGGCGGCCCAGGCGGGCGGCCGCACCGAGGGCTGGCAGGTGGAGGCCCTCAAGCGCCGC
>JBCCQJ010000378.1:0-3570 GCA_039024395.1 Bacteroidota bacterium
GAAACGAACGAGGCCGAGGCCCCGCCTCGGGGCCCCCCGCCTCGGGGACCCCCGCCTCGGGGACCCCCGCCTCGGGGACCCCCGCCTCGGGGACCCCCGCCTCGGGGACCCCCGCCTCGGGGACCCCCGCCTCGGGACGTGCGGAAGATGCGCTCTGGAGCAATGGGCAGGTGGGTGGCGGCCCCGTCTGGGACGCGGGCCGTCGGAACGGGCCCGATGCGGTACGCTCGGGTCGGGCGGCCATCCCACCTCCTACGAACCACGCACCCGCCGTTTGCCCTAGGGCGTGTGGACAATCACCCAGATAGGCGTGGACGGTCCAGATTCCGCCCTCGCCGCGTCGCACTCGTCGTCCGGGGCTACGGCCCCGCTGCGGATCCGAGATCCGCACTCGCGCTTCTTGCGAAGCCAGAATCATGATCTCGTCCGCGCCTGACCTCGCGAATGTCCACACGCCCTAGGCGTCGATCACGTCGGCGCCGTGCTGGACGATCTCGCTCTCGGGGAAGAAGTAGCGGCCCTCCTTGACGCCGTTCTCGACCGAGTCGGACCCGTGGACGGCGTTCTCGCCCATCGAGGTGGCGAACTGCTTGCGGATGGTGCCCTCGGCGGCGTTGGCCGGGTTGGTCGCGCCGATCACCTCGCGCCATGTGGCGACCGCGTCGTCGCGCTCGAGGACGAGCGGGATGCACGGCGCGCTCGACATGAACGCCGTCAGCTCGCCGAAGAACGGGCGCTCGGCGTGGACGGCGTAGAAGCCCTCGGCCTGGGCCTGCGTGAGGTGGACGAGCTTCATCGCGCGGACGGCGAAGCCCTCGGCGAGGATGCGGTCGAGGATCTTGCCGGCGTGGCCGCCCGCGACCGCGTCGGGCTTGATGATGGCGAGCGTGCGCTCCATGTCGAGTCGGGGATGGGTGGAGCGGAAATCAAGGCACGCCCCGCCTCGGGGACCGCGAAGCGCGCGGGAAGAGGGGAGTGGAAAGTGGGGGCGGCCGTGGAAACGTTCCGGGCAGCCAGATGCCGCACCGCCTCGGGGCGAGGGCAGGTTGGACCACGGACCACGGACCACGGGACCCTCGGGCGCCGAGGCGCCAGGTCACGTCTGCCCAGTTCCCATTTCCCAGTTCCCCATTCCCCTCAGCCCATCCTGCGGCCGTCCCCGTCTCGGAGTGGCGCCGGCCCCGAGGCGGTCGCACCTTCCCCGAACCCCGAACCCCGAACCCCGAACCCCGAACCCCGATGCGCCTCGCCCTTGTTCAGCAGCCCGCCACCGGCGACCTCGCCGGCAACCTCGCGCGCGGCCTCGACGCCTTCGACCGGGCCGCCGACGCCGGGGCCGATCTTGTGGCCTACGCCGAGCTGGCCTTCACGCCGTTCTATCCCCAGCGCCACGCCACGCCCGAGGCGCTCGCGCAGGCCGAGCCCATCCCCGGACCCACCACCGAGGCGTTCCAGCAGCGCGCGGCGGACCGCGGCGTTGTGGTCGTCCTCAACCTGTTCGAGCGCGCGGGGGACCAGACGTTCGACACCTCGCCCGTGATCGACGCCGACGGCGCGCTGCTGGGCCGGACGCGGATGGTTCACATCACCGACTACGAGGCGTTCCACGAGCAGGGCTACTACGCGCCGGGCGACACCGGCCTGCCGGTCTACGACACGGCCGCCGGGCGCGTCGGCGTCGCCATCTGCTACGACCGCCACTACCCCGAGGCGATGCGGACGCTCGCGCTCGCCGGCGCCGAGGTGGTGATCGTCCCGCAGGCCGGGTCGGTGGGGGAGTGGCCCGACGGGCTCTACGAGGCCGAGATGCAGGTCGCCGCCTTCCAGAACGGCTACTTCACCGCGCTCGCCAACCGCGTCGGGCCGGAGGAGCGGCTGACGTTTGCGGGCGAGAGCTTCGTCTGCGCCCCCGACGGCCGCGTGGTCGCCCGCGCCGGCCAGGGCACCGAGGAGGTGCTGCTCGCCGACCTCGACCTGAGCGCCGTCGCGGCGTCCCACGCGCGGCGGCTGTTCCTGCGCGACCGCCGGCCGGAGCTGTACGCCGACTGGCTGACCTGACCGCCTCGGAGCCGGACCGCCTCGGAGCCGTGCGTCGAGACGTCCCCGAGGCGGCCTACCAGCCCCAGGTGCCCGGCGCGCCCTTGAACGGGCCGACCACGCGCGACGTGATCCAGCCGCCGTAGAAGCCGCCGGGCTGCGGCTCGACGCGCTCGTCGCCGATCCAGCAGGCGTCCATCGGGCCGGCGTAGACGGCGACGTGGTCGGTCAGCGCCTCGAACGGAGGACGCGGATCGGGGTAGCCCCAGCCGGCTTTCTCCGCACGTGCCTCGCCCGAGACGACGTCGTAGTAGACCGCGCGGCCCTTCCACTCGCACCCGGACGTCTCGGGGCGGGGCACCAGCACGCCCGCCTCGAAGGCGTCGGGTGGGAGGTAGACCGTCGGCGGGTGGCTCGTCTCCAGGATGCGGAGCGCGCGCTCGGTCCGGGCGATCGTGCGCCCCCCGAAGTCGATGCGGACCGCCTCGGGGACGGGCTCCAGGCGGGGCGGGCGCGGGTAGTCCCACACGGACTCCTGGCCGGGGCCGGGCGGGACGGGGGAGACGGGAGGCATGGGAATCGATGATGGAGGCCGACCCGTACGCGCGCTGGGCCGTCGGGGATCGCCAGAGCCCCCTTCGGCTGGGTACACGGTACCGGGTACGAGGTACGGTTCGAGGAATCTTCGGCGCTCGTGTACCCCGTACCCCGTACCCCGTACCCCGTACCCGTCTGAAATTCGCGCTAGACTCCGGTGCTCACCTGCCGGCCCCGATGGACGCCCTGCCCGTACGCATCGCCATGTGGAGCGGCCCCCGCAACCTCTCGACCGCCCTGATGCGCGCGTGGGGAAGCCGGGCCGACACCGCCGTCGTTGACGAGCCGCTCTACGCCGTCTACCTGGCCGCGACCGGCCTCGACCATCCTGGCCGGGAGGCCGTACTCCGTGCCCAGTCCACCGACTGGCGGGAGGTCGCGGGGGTGCTCGCCGGACCCGTCCCCGAGGCGGCCCCGCTGTGGTACCAGAAGCACATGGCGCACCATCTGCTGCCGCACGTCGGGCGCGACTGGCTCGACGCCCCGAGCTTCCGCCACGCCTTCCTGGTCCGCGAGCCGGCGGCGATGCTCGTGTCGCTCGACCGCGTCACGCCGGACCCACGCCTCGGCGACACCGGCCTGCCGCAGCAGGTCGAGCTGTTCGAGCGGACCGCCGACCGCCTCGGGGAGGCGCCGCCCGTCGTCGACGCGGCCGACGTGCTCCGCGCCCCCGAGGCGGTGCTCCGGGCGCTGTGCTCCCGCCTCGGGGTCGGCTTCGACCCGGCTATGCTCGCCTGGGCGGCCGGCCCACGTCCCACCGACGGCGTGTGGGCGGAGCACTGGTACGGGAGCCTCTGGCGGTCCACCGGCTTCGGCGCGCCCCGCCCCGAGGCGGCCGAGGTGCCGCGCCGCCTCGGGGCCGTGCTCGACGCCGCGCGGCCGCTCTACGAACGCCTCGCCGCTGTGCGGCTCGGCGGGACGACGGACGACGGACGA
>JBCCQJ010000379.1:0-3553 GCA_039024395.1 Bacteroidota bacterium
AGAGACCGCCGGCGGTCTGGGTCTCGGCGTCCTGGGGCTTGACGACGACGCGGTCGCCGAGCGGCTTGATCATAGCTGCCATGAGGGGATGGGGTGGGGGTGGCGAGGGTGCCGAGAGCCAGGTTAGCACTCTCGGCGGGTGAGTGCTAAAAGGTCGTACCGCCGTCCCGCCTCGTTGCTCCCGCCTCGGTGTTAAAACACGATCAAGGGAACTGCATCCCGGACCGCCCGCCTCCGTAGGTTCGGCGCATGATCGCTCCCGCTCGCTCGGTCACGACCGGATGGATCGTCGCGTCGGCGGCGGGCCTCGGACTCCTGGCGCTCTCCGTCGTTCCCCCGATCCTGGGGGGGAGCGCCGGGCACATCGTGCACGAGGCGTTCGGGTTCGTCTGCCACCAGATCCCCGAGCGGTCGCTCCACCTCGGGGGCGGCCCGGTCGCGCTCTGCCACCGGTGCCTCGGCATCCTGATGGGGCTCGTCGCCGGGCTGGCCGGCGCGCTGGCGCTCTCCCCAAGGCGGCTCCGTCGGATCACCCGCAGCGCCCAGGGCCGATGGCTCGTCCTCGCCGGCATCCCGACGACGGTCGACTGGGCGCTCGGCGCGCTCGGCATCTGGGCCAACACGCCGCTCTCGCGCATGCTCACGGGCGCCCTCTTCGGCGTCGTCGTCGGCGTCGTGCTGGCGGCGAACCTGCTGGCGCCGCCCCGCTTCTCCTCCTCACCCACACCGTCTCTCGATGCCAAGTAAGAACCAATCGATCCTCCTCGGGGCCATCGTGGCCGTCGTGATCGGGACGCTCTTCAACGTCGTCATCCTCAACGCAGGTACCGCCGGAATGATGTTCGGCGGCTGCCTCGGCTGCCTGTTCGTCTTCGTGGGCCCACTCGTGACGGTGTGGCACTACACGAGCACGTACAGCCTCACCATTCCGGCCGGTGCCGGCGCGGGCTTGGGCGCACAGACCGGACTGCTCAGCGCAGTCCTGTCCTGGCTCGTGACCTTCGTACTGCGTTTGGTGAACGTCATTCCGACGGCGGCCGAGATGCAAGAGCGCATGGTCCGGGAGATGGGGGTCGACCCCTCGACGATTCCCGCGCAGGACGGCTTCATGTCATCGCCCATCGGCGAGCTGACGGTCGGCCTCATTGCCGGCGCGATCGTCGGCGCGATCGGCGGCGCGATTGGCGCTGCTGTCTTCAAGAAGGGCGACGCCTCGGGCGAGGTCTAGCCGCTACCGATTCTCGGCCCGCCGCCCGCCTCGGGGGCCGAAGATGGTCTGCAAGACGAACGCCTCGCGCGCCGCCTCGGCGCTCCGGAGCCGCCGCCTCATCTCATCGAGGTGGCGGCTCTGTGCGTGGGCGGCCTGCTCGTGGAGGTCGTGCGGGTCGTAGGCGGGCATCGGATCCGATACCTGAGAGACGACGGTCGGAATTCGCTCGGTGCCCTGCCGCTTGCGGCCAGGGGGGGGGGCTGAGTCGAACGAACCGGCGACGGCACGGAACTCGGACGGCCGCGGGGGCGCCTCCACCCGAGGCGGTGGCTTCGGGGCGGGCGCGACCGGCTCCGGCTCGGCCGGTGGAGGCTCGGGCTCCGGCTCGGCCTCGCCGGCGGCCTCGGCCATCGCGTCCTCGAGCTGCGCCATGAACTGCTCGAAGGGCGTCGGGCCGGGCGACTCCGCCCGCACCTCCGCGGTCCCCGTCGGCGCCAGGTCGGGCGTTTCCTGCATCCGCTTCTCGAGGGCGCGGCGCTTCGCAGCACGTCGGCGGGCGGCCAGGATGTAGTACCCGACGACGAGCAGCAGGGGAATGAGTTCAGCGAGGGCGTCCACAGCGGGTCCGGCGAGGTACGCCAACCTACGGCCCCGAGGCGGCCCTGGGCGAGTGGACATTCGCGAGGTCAGGCGCGAACGAGGTCACGATTATGGCCTCGCAAGAAGCATGAGTGCGGATCCCGGATCCGCAGCGGGGCCGGAGCCCCGGACGACGAGTGCGACGCAGCGAGGACGGAATCTGGGCCGTGCGCGCCGATCTGGGTGAGTGTCCACACGCCCTGGTTCAGAAGAGCCGCGGCGCGCGGGCCTCGTCCTGCAACGCCTCGATCACCCGGCGGTTGGCGCGCGGGAACGCGTAGTCGTCGAGGTCCTGAGGCCGCACCCACACGACCGGCTCCCCGCTCTCCGACACCGGCTCGCCGCCTCGGTGGCGGCAGCGGAAGGCGTGCATCGTGATCCGGAAGTGCGAGTAGGCATGCTCGACGCGCGCGACCAGCGGCCCGACGTGGACGTCGAGGCCCAGCTCCTCCTGGATCTCGCGGTGGCACGTGTCCTCGATCGTCTCGCCGGGCTCCTGCTTGCCGCCCGGAAACTCCCACAGGCCCCCGAGGAGGCCGTTCTCGGGGCGTCGCTGGATGAGCATCCGCCCCGCGTCGTCGGTCACGACCCCGACGGCGATCGTGTGGTGGGGGACCGGCTTCGCTTTCGACGTCACCGGGTAGGCCTCGGGCGTGCCCTCGGCATGGGCCTGGCAGACCGCGCACACCGGGCATCGCGGGCAGGCCGGCGAGCGGGGCGTGCAGACGGTCGCCCCCAGCTCCATCACGGCCTCGTTCCACCGTCCCGGCGCCTCGGGGTCGAGGAGGTGGCTGGCCAGGTCCTGCAGGGCCGACCGCGTCGATCCCGCCTTCGAATCCTCCTTGACGCCGAACACGCGCGCGAGGACGCGGATCACGTTGCCGTCGAGGACGGCCAGCGGTTCGTCGAAGGCGAGCGACAGCACGGCCGCCTCGGTGTACGGCCCGACGCCGGGCAGGGCGCGGAACGCCTCGCGGTCGGACGGAACGCGCCCGTCGTGTCGCTCGGCCACGAGGCGGGCGGCCTTGTGGAGGTTGCGCGCGCGGCTGTAGTAGCCGAGGCCCTCCCAGCGTTTGAGCACCGCGTCCTGCTCCGCCTCGGCGAGGTCGCGGACGGTCGGGAACGCCTCCACGAACCGGAGGAAGTACGGCGTCGCGGTCTCGACGCGGGTCTGCTGGAGCATGATCTCCGACACCCACACGCGGTAGGGGTCGCGCCGTCCGTCGGGGCCCGGCTCGCGCCACGGCATCGGGCGGCGGGCGCCGTCGAACCACGCGGGCAGGTCGGTTCGGAACGCCTCGACGACCGCCTCGGTGGCGTCGCCGAGGAGACGGTCTCGAAGCCCAGCGCTCGTGGCCACTACCCGACGATCTCGACCAGCATCACGACCGGCTCGCGGCGGTCGTGCTCGAACCGGATCGCCAGCGTGCCACGCTCCTGCGGAAGGGTCCGCCACATGAACGAGCGGTCGACGAGCCACGAGAGGGCCGGGGCGTTCACCGCCCGGTAGTCGGGCGCGGGCAGCGCGGCGATCAGCGTCTCGCCCGCCTGGACCGTGTGGCGCAGCGTGTCGGCGTGGGCGTCCGAAGACGGGACGCGGGTGTCGGTACGTTCGGCCGGAGCGGCAGCCGCGAGAAGGGCGCCGACAGCCACCAGAAGACCTGCGCGAAGTGCGACCACGAGAGGCGATGCGTGTGTGCCGCA
>JBCCQJ010000380.1:0-3516 GCA_039024395.1 Bacteroidota bacterium
CGTCGAGGAAGACGCGGGCGGTCATCCCCTGAAGCACGCCCATCCCGGCCGGCGCCCCGAGCCCGATGACGGCGGTGCCGCTCATGAGCAGCGCGACCGACGCGAACTCGCGCGAGCGGTACACATTCCCGTCCTCGAGCGCCTTCTGGAGCCGCCTCGGGGTCGGGTCGAATTGCTTTTCGGATTTCTCGGGGGCGTCGCTCATCGCTCCGAGCGCGTGCACGCCCCGTGCCGAGGCCCGGCGGGCGTCCCCGAGGCGGGCTCAGGCCCCTGAGGTGGGGCCCCGAGGCGGGGCGGCGCGGAAGGTCTCGCCGCCGGGCCGGAACGTCGTGCCGTGCTCCTGGGCGCTGCGCCTCGGGCCAGGCCTCAGGCCAGCGCGGCCTGCATGACGGCGGTGGCCTGCGGCCGCGCGAGCACGGCAAAGGACACCGGGAGCGTGACGCGGACCGTCGTTCCCTCGCCCGGCACGCTCTCGACGTCGATCCGCCCGTGCATCAGGTCGACCAGCCCGCGCGCGATGGCGAGCCCGAGCCCGTTCCCTCGTGCTGCCGGTCGAGCCCTTCGGACGCCTGCTCGAACGGCCGGAACACCCGGTCGAGGTCGTCGGTGCCGATGCCGATGCCGGTGTCGGACACACGCACCTCGATCATGTCCTCGTCGACGGTGCGCACGCCGACCGTGACCGCGCCCGCCTCGGTGAACTTGATGGCGTTGTCGACGAGGTTGACCACGATGCGCCCGAAGGCGTCGGCATCGAGTACGGCTGGCACGGTGCCCGCCTCGGGGCCGACGAGCGCGAGTCCCTTCTCGTCGGCGAGGGGCTGGAGGAGCCGGATGGCCTCGCGGGCTTCGTGGGCCACGTCCATGCGGGTCGGCGCGAGGCGGGTCTGGCCGCTGGCGAGCTGTGCGTGGTCGAGGACCGAGTTGAGGGTGGTTCGGAGCCGGAGGCCGCCTCGGAGGATCGCGAGCGCCAGGTCTCGGTCCTCGGGCGCCGCCTCGTCGGCGAGCATCTCCGAGAAGCCGAGGATGGCCGTCAGCGGCGTCCGCAGCTCGTGGCTCATGTTGTTGAGGAAGCTCTCCTTGAGGCGGAGGTGCTCCTCGGCCTCGACGCGCGCGGCCGCCTCGGCGGCGGCGGTCTCCTCGGCGGCCTGGCGTGCCGCCTCGGCGTCGACACGCGCGGCGTGATCGGCCTCGGCCTGCACGAGCGCGCTCACGTCGCGGGAGTTGACCAGGAGGCCCCGCACCGACGGGTCGGCGAGGAGGTTCACCGTGACGCCCTCCAGCGTCACCCAGTGTCCATCTGCGTGCCGCACGCGGTACCGGAACGGGGCGCCGTCGCCCACGCCCTCGAGAGCCGAGGTGATCTGCTCGGCGATCACGTCGTGGTCGTCGGGGTGGATAAAGGGCATCACGTCCTGTCCAATGAGAGACTCGGGCGAATGGCCCAGGACCCGCTCCACCGATGGGCTCTCGTAGAGCACCTGCCCGTCGGCGGCGACGACGCTCACGATGTCGGACCCGTGCCGCACAAGCCGGCGGTAGCGGCCGTCGGCCTGGCGAAGCCGCCGGAGCAGCCGGTACGCGGGGAGCCCCGCTGCGACCACGAGCGCCAGCCCGAGCACCAGCGAGGCGCCGAGGAGGAGCCGCCGGATGGCGTCGGACCCGGCCTCGAGCGTGTCCGAGAACACGACCCCGAGGCGGGAGACCTCGACGGCGATCTGCGCTGCCTCGTCGGCGGCGAGACGGGCCGCGCCGGCGCCAGCTCCGTCGGTCGCAACGGCCTGCTCCGCATCGGCGCGGAGGGCGTCGAGCCGCAGCGTGAGCGCGTCGGCGTCGATCCACGCCTCGAACGCCGGGCGCAGCGGAGGCACGTGGCGGACGAGCGGAAACAGCCGCGTGATCCGCGCGGCCTCCGAGGGCCGGTACCCGACCGCCTCGATGACGCGCCGGGCCGCCTCGGGGTCGGCGTCGGGCTGGAGGAGCGTGAGTCGGTACTGCCGGTAGGCGAGGGGCCGCTCGAGGGCCGCCGACGCCTGCGCCAGGGCGTCCGGGTCGCCGGTCTCGGCGAAGTGGCCGATGTGGTGCGCCGCGGCGAGCTGCGACTTGACGTAGAAGCCTTCCGAGCGGACGTACGATTGCGCCCCCGACAGCACGTAGACCGCAAGGGCGGTAAAGCCCACCAGGACACCCACCACGGCTGTGAGAAGAGCGCCCAGGCGCCACTGGACCCCCCGAGGCGGGGCGGTGGTCCAAGGAGTCGGGGAGGGGAGGGTGGACACGGGTGGGCAGTCTCCCCGAGCATCGATTCGAGCGACGCGACCTTTAGCGCGACTACTGACCCAAGACGGCGAGCAGCTCGCGGAGCCCCTGCGTCATCGTGTCCAGCAGGCCCGGCACAAGGGGCACCAGCGCGGTCATGAACGTGACCGAGATCATCAGCCCGGCCAGCAGCTTCAGCGGCAGGCTGATCGAGAACAGGTCGGCCTGCGGCACGACGCGCGCGAACACGCCCAGCCCGACGTCGGCCAGGAAGAGGGCCACCAGGAACGGCATCGACAGGCGCACGGCAGTCTCGAAGAAGCTGCCCGTCCACGAGAGCAGGACCGGCCCGCCGGCCGCGAGGTTGGCGCCGCCGAGCGGGACGGCCAGGAACGACTCGGCCAGGCCCACCACGACCGCCTGCGGGCCGTCGAGGAGCACGAACAGCAGCAGGAACATCCACGAGATGAGCCGCCCGATCGGGTTGGCCGACGACCCGTTCATGGGGTCGTACGCCTGCGCCATCGACAGGCTCATCTGGAACCCGATGATCTCGCCGGCGAACTCGACGGCCCAGAACACGAACCGCATCGCGTAGCCGATCAGGAGCCCCGTCAGCACCTCGATGGACACCGCAAGGGCGAAGCCGACCGGGTGCGTCACGTGGGGCGGCAGCGGCCCGCCGGCGAAGCCGACCAGAATCGCGCTCAGCAGGACCCCGAGGAGGACCTTCGAGAGCGCCGGCACGCTGCGCTGCCCGAAGACGGGCGCCACGGCCAGCACGCCGCCCACGCGCGCGAGCACGAGCGCGAGCGCCAGCAGCGAGGCGGGGTCGAGGAAGACCATCAGCGGGGGACGACGGACGCCAGACCGCGGACGACGGCCCGTTCGTGGACCGCCGACGGCCGACGGCCGACCGCCGCCTCGGGGCAGCTGTGAGGGTCGCTTGGGAGTCCCCCTCGTGGACAGGAGGGGACAGGGGGAGGGGACCGATGCGAGCACACCGCCTCGGGGATTGGGAATCGATGGGCACCGAGGCGGTCGAGTGGTCGCCCCCCTCCCGGCCTCCCCCCGCTGGGGGGAGGAGACTCCCAGACACCGAGGCGGTTGGTTCTGAGGCGGTCCTTCCCGAGGCGGTCGATGCGACGTCCCCTCTCCCACGGGGAGAGAGACAGGGTGAGGGGTTCCCCGCCTCGGAGGACCGCCGCCTCGGGGCTGGGCGTGGCGGTCGAGTGGTGGGGGGGGGCCGCCCCCCCC
>JBCCQJ010000381.1:0-3514 GCA_039024395.1 Bacteroidota bacterium
GTGTACCCGGTCACCGCCTCGGTGGCTGCGGTGCGGGTCCGACGCGGCGTGCCCGGCCCGAGACGCCTCGGCGAGGCGTCTCTACGGCTGCCTCGGCCGGGCGCTTGCGCCGGCCCCGAGGCGGCGGCACCTCCCGTTCCCCGCGAAAGGGCGGGGGAGACGGCGCGGGCCGGGAACGCCGCCTCGGGGCGGAGCGCTTGAGGCGTGGACTCCCCCTCTGCCATGCCCCGCGTTCTCCTGTTTACCGGCAAGGGCGGCGTCGGCAAGACGACGTGCGCCGCGGCGACAGCCCTCGCGTGCGCCCGGCGCGGCCAGCGCACGCTCGTCCTCTCGACCGACCCGGCGCACTCGCTCGCCGACGCCCTCGACCGCCCGCTCGGCCCCGAGCCGCAAGAGATCGCGCCGCGCCTCGACGCGATGGAGGTCGACATGTACTACTCGATGCGGAAGTACTGGGGCAACATGCGCGAGCTGGTCCGGTCGGTGCTCCGCTTCCAGGGCGCCGACGCCATCGCGGCCGAGGAGCTGGCGGCGCTGCCCGGCATGGGCGAGGGGAGCGCGCTCTTGTGGCTCGACGAGTTCTACCGCTCGGGTGACTACGACGTGATCGTGCTCGACGCCGCGCCGACGGGCGAGACGCTGACGCTGCTCACGCTCCCGCAGGTGACGCAGTGGTGGCTCCAGAAGGCGTTCCCGCTTCAGAAGACGGCGATCAAGACGGTCGGGTTCGCGGTCCGCAAGACGACCGGCGTGCCGCTCGACAGGGGCTACGAGGAGCTCGACCGGCTGTTCGGGAAGCTCGAGGAGGTGCAGGCCGTGCTCCAGGACCCGCAGGTGACCAGCGCCCGCCTCGTGATGAACCCCGAGCGGATGGTGATCCAGGAGGCCAAGCGGGCCTACACCTACCTCCAGCTCTACGGCTACGGCGTCGACGCGGCCATCGTCAACCGCGTGCTGCCCCACGCCGAGGCGGACGGCGTGATGGCGAAGTACGTGGCCGCGCAGGCCGGCTACCTCGATGAGATCGCGCGCTCGTTCGCGCCGCTGCCCGTGCTCCAGGTGCCCCACCTCGGGGAGGAGGTGTTTGGTCTCGAACTGCTCGAGCGGATCGGCGAGGGCCTCTACGCCGACCGCGACCCGGCGGCCGTCTACCACGCCGAGCCCTCGTACAAGGTCGAGAACGACGGCGAGGTCTACACGGTCGCCCTGCGGGTGCCCCACGCCGAGGCGGACGCCGTCGAGGCGGAGCAGTTCGGCGACAACCTCGTGGTCCAGATCGCCAACCAGCGCCGCAACGTGACGCTGCCGGCCTTCCTGGCGTACTACCGCCTCGGGGGCGCGGCGGTCGAAGACGGGTGGCTGCGGGCGCGCTTCCTCCCCGAGGCGGCCCCCGCGTAGGCGGCTCCGGCATGGGCGAGAGCCGCGCCGTCGAAAGCGACCGTGGAATCGGGCGCGGAGGATTTAGCCCCGAGGCGGACGGCCGATACCGGGGGCACCGTTCCCCTGCATCGCCATGGCCCTGCCCCACCTGCTCCCCGACTTCGGCGAGTTCGGCTTCTCCGACCCGACGCCCGAGTTCGTCCGCATCGTCACCTCGGAGGACGCGCAGGGCCGCGCGACCGTCGACGGGGTCGTCGTGATCCCGGGCCTGCCGGTCTGCCGGGTGCGGATGAAGACCGACACCGAGCGGATGGTCCGCTACGGGCCGGGCCGGCAGGCGCTCTTGAGCTACGTCCGCGCGGCGCTCCACGAGGACGTGGCCGTCGAACTGCCCTGGAACTAGCCCTCCAGACGGCGTAGCGCTTCGCGGGCTCGCGCCCCGAGGCGGTCAGCCGTGCGCGTCCGCCTCGGCGAGGCCGCCGTCGAAGTCGGGCTCCGAGGCGGCGCCGTCGCCCGTGCCTTTGAGCGCCGCCCGGAGGTTGACGCCGCCGTTGGGGTCGAAGTCGAGCGTCTGGATCGGGAACGGGATCGTCACGCCGCCCGCGTCGAACGCGGCCTTGACGGCCTTGATGGCTTCCGACTGGGCCTCGAGGAAGTCGGCCTGGCCGGAGAAGTTGGCCCAGAAGGCGACCACGAAGTTGATCGACGAGCTGCCGAACTCGGTGTAGAACAGCTTGACCGGCTTCGACTCGAGCCGCATCGGCAGGCTCTCGATGGCCTCGACGGCGAGCTGCTGTGCGTGCCCGAGGTCGTCGCCGTAGCCGACGCCGCACGTGAGGTCGATGCGCCGCTCGCCCTGCTCCGAGTAGTTGACGATCGGGTCGCCGAAGACCTTCGCGTTCGGCACGATCACCGTCTGCCCCTGGAACGTCTCGATCACCGTCGAGCGCAGCGTGATGTCGCGGACAGTTCCCATGAACCCGTTTGTCTCGACGATCTCGCCCACCACGAACGGGTTGCGGACGGCCATCAGGATGCCCGCGATGAAGTTCGAGGCGATGTCCTGGAACGCGAAGCCCAGCGCCAGGCCCACCACGCCGGCGCCGGCGAGCAGCGTCGTCACCACGCCGTCGAGGTTGAGCACCGTCAGGGCGATGAAGGTGCCCGCCGAGAGGACGCCGAGGTAGGCCAGCGTCGCCAGCAGCTTGGTCACATTCCGGGCCTGCGGGGCGTGCCCGGCCGCCCGGTCGAGCAGGTTGCGCACGACGCGCCGCACGACGCGCGCGACGAACGCCGCCACGACGACGATCAGGACCGCCAGCACCAGGTTCGGCAGGAGGGCGAAGAACCCGTCCCACCAGTCCTGCAAGGTTCTCAAAGCCCCCGTCGCCGCCTCGGTGACGGACTGTGTGGAGTCGACGGCGGCCGTGAGAGCGGTGTCCGGTGGGGTCTGCATGTGGCGGGAGGGGGGACGGCGGAGAGGGGAGGTCTGTGTACGATCCCCCTCGCCCGCGGTTCGTCAGCGCCCCTCGCCGGCATGCGCGAGGGCGGCCTGGTCGAGGGCCTGGACGAACGCCTCCGGGGGCTGTGCGCCCGAGAGCGCGAACCGGTCGTCGACGAGGTAGAGCGGCACACCGCCAATGCCCGCGCGCTGCGCGATCTCCTGGCTGCGGCGCACGTCGGCCTCGAAGCGGTCGTCCCCGAGGAGGACGCGCGCGTCGGCGCCCGGCAGGCCGGCGTGCTCGGCGATGGCGACGAGGTCGTCGGTGTCGTTCAGGTCGCGGCCGTCGGCGAAGTGCGCCTCGAAGAGAGCGTCGACCGCCTCCCACGTCCGGCCGTAGGTCTCGGCGAGGAGCACGAGGCGGTGGGCGTCGGTCGTGTTGGGCGCCCGCCGCATGGCGTGGAGGTCCATCTGGAGGCCCGCCTCGGTGGCGGCCGCCTCGGTGCGGGCGAATACGGTCGCCACGCCGTCGGCCCCGCCGAACTTCCGCTCGAAGAACGGGCCGCTCGGGAGCCCTTCGCGCGGGAGATCCGGCTGGAGCTGGAACGGCCGCCAGCGGCGCTCGACCCCGAGGTGGGGTCGCTGGGCAAGGGCCGCCTGGAGGTGGGCCTCCCCGATGTAGCACCACGGGCA
>JBCCQJ010000382.1:0-3507 GCA_039024395.1 Bacteroidota bacterium
CGCCTCCTCGTGATCGACGCTGAGATCGGGCCGCTGGCCGCCGCGTCGAGCCGGCTCGGCAACGGCAACTGGGGGCCGCTGATGTGGGCGGGCAACGACAAGAGCCACCTCGCCCGCCAGATCGAGGCCAGCGCCGACGTCTACACCGCGCGCGTCTCCAACTTCCTCGCCTACACGCCGTTCGTGTACCTCCGCAGCCCGCGCGGGACGCTCCCGCACGACGCGGCGAGCGCCCTGCCCGACCCGCTGGCCAACGGCGCGGCCTGATCCGCCTCGGGGCCGGCTCTTTGGGGGGACGTGCCATTCCCCGAGACGCCCCGGCGGGACGTCTCTACATTTTTCGCCTCGGGGATTGTCGCCTCCGGTTTTCTCGCTCCGCCCTCCGAGGCGGTCCTGCATGTCCGACAACCCGCTCTCGCCCGCCCAGCAGGCCGTCCTCGCCGACGCGCTCCGCCTCGTCCGCGGCCAGCGCACGCGCACTGCCTCGGTGACGGTGGACCCGGCCTCGAGGTGGACGACGCCGTTCGGCCTCGGCTACTTCGTCGGCGTCGTCGACGGGCTGTGCCAGGTCCACGGGGCGCCGTTCGACGGGATGGCCCTCGGCGTGCTCGGGCTCGTCCTCGACGACACGTTCGGGCGCGAGCGCTCGGACGCCCTGCGCAACCAGGCGCTCGACCTGCTGGAGGCGAACGACCCCGACTTCAGTCGCGGCCGGCCGTGGGGCGGTAACGAGGCGATGGGGCTCGCGCACGGGCACACGCCGGTCGGGCTGGTCCACCTCGCGCAGGGCCACGAGAGCCGGATGGGATAATGGGGGCGTCGTGCGTGGGTCGTAGGCCAGGTGTGCACGCTACGGATCGACTCCAAGGAGGCCGCGCATCGGCCGCAGCGCCCTCCTTCCCTTCCTCCCACTCTCCCCACTCCATCGAGGGCGATGTCGCGGAGGGCGGCGGCGACGTCATCGAAGGCCGCCTCACCGTCCGCGGTGCCTCCCCTTACGCCCCGAGGCGGTCGGCCAGCGCGGGCAGTGCGTCCCCGAGGCGGGCGTCGAGCGCGACCGCCGCGTGCCGGTGCCCACGCGTCTCGCCGAGTGTCACGATGGCGACCGGCGTGCCCTCGGCCTCGGCCTGCCGCACGAACCGGTAGCCGCTGTAGACGGTCAGGCTGGAGCCCACGACCAGCAGCGCGTCCGCCTCGGTGACGAGCGCCGCCGCCCGGGTCACGCGCGGCTTGGGCACGCTCTCACCGAAGAACACCACGTCCGGCTTGAGGGCACCGCCGCAGGCGTCGCACCGAGGCGGCTCGAAGCGGGCGATGGCCGCGTCGCTGAGCACCGCGTCGCCGTCCGGCGCCGTGCCCGCCTCGGGGAGGGCGAACGTCCAGCCCGGGTTGTGGGCGGCGATCTGAGCCTGGACGGCTGCGCGGGACGTGAGGGTGCCGCAGGCGAGGCAGACGACGCGGTCGAGCGTCCCGTGCAGCTCGACCACGCGCCGCGCGCCGGCGGCCTGCTGGAGCCCGTCGACGTTCTGGGTGACGGTGCCGGTAAGGAGGCCGGCGGCCTCGAGGCGGGCGAGGGCGCGGTGCCCGGCGTTGGGCTGCGCCTCGGCGACGCGCATCCATCCCCGGCTGGCGCGCGCCCAGTAGCGCCGCCGCGCCTCGGGGTCGCCCACGAAGGCGTCGTACTGGACCGGCCGGCGCTCGACGTGCCGCGTCTCGGGCCCGCGGTAGTCCGGGATGCCGGACTCGGTCGAGAGGCCGGCGCCGGCGAGAACGGCCGTGCGCCCGCCGCGGAGCAGGTCGGCGAGGGCGTCGAGCCCCGAGGCGGTGTCGGCCATCAGTCGACGCCGAGCGCCTTGTGGGTCTGGACCGAGACGCGCCAGCGCGGGTCCTCGAACACGAGGTCGAGCGCGAGCCGCGTCGCCTCGGCGAGGCGGGGGCCGTCCTCGGGCTGGAGCCACAGCGCGCGGCGCCTGTCGGTTTGCGGCCCGCCGTGCTCGCGCACGCGCTCGGCGAAGGCGGCGTACGCCTCGGGGCGGTAGTCGGGCACGACCAGCTTCAGCTCGTCGCAGGCCTCCAGCGCGAGGGACGCCTCGGGGAGCTTGGGGGAGCACACGACCCAGTCCGGGTGGTCCGCCTCGGCGCCGAAGGCGCCCTCGAGGCTGCGGGTCCCGTTGGTCTCGACGGCCACGAAGAACCCCTCGGCGCGGAGGGCGCCCACGAGCGCGGCATTGGCCTGGAGGAGCGGCTCGCCGCCGGTGAGCACGCAGAACCGGACGGCCCCGCCCACGCGCGCCGCCTCGGCGGCGAGGTCGGCGGCGGAGAGCTTGACGGCCCCCTCGCGCGTGAAGTCGGTGTCGCAGAAGGTGGGGCATGCCGCGCCGGAGCGGTCGGCGTCGCGCGCGCGGTCGGCCTCGCGGCCGCTCCACAGGTTGCACCCGGCGAGGCGGATGAACACGGCCGCGCGGCCGGCCCACGTCCCCTCGCCCTGGACCGTCCGCCAGAGCGCCTTGACGGCGTAGCGCGTCTGCCCCGCCTCGGAGTCCCCGAGGCGGCCGCGCAGCCCAGCCTCCTGCTCGGCCCCGTTCGCCAACACCCGTTCGCCGCTCGCCATCACACCCACCCCTTCTCGACCGCCTCGGCGTAGCCCTCGGCTCGCAGCACCGAGGCGGGGTTGTCGAGCCGGCCGTAGCCCCAGGCGTTCCGCGTCGTCCGGTCGCCGTGGTAGTCGGTGTGGCTCATCTCGCGGACCGTCTCGAGCACGTCGAGTCCGCGCACGGTACCGAGGTCGCGCGCCAGCTTCCACGTCTCGGCCTTGGTCAAGTGCATGAGCGGCGTGTGGATCGCCACCTCGGTGTCGAGGGCGAGCGAGAGCGTCCGCGCCTGGCTCTCGACGAAGGCGAGCCGGCAGTCGGGGTAGCCCGAGTAATCGGTCTGGCACATGCCGCCCACAAGGTGGTGGATCCCGCGCGTGAACGCCGCCGAGGCGGCGGCGGTCAGGAAGAGGGCGTTGCGGCCGGGCACGAAGCTCGCCGGCAGGTCCGGCGCGAGGGCGTGCGCCGCGTTCGTGTCGGCCGCCTCGGCGGCGAGCAGCGCCGAGCCCCCGAGGAGGCCGTCGAGGCTGCGGACGGTGAGCGGCACGCCGGCCGCCTCGGCGATCTTGCGCGCCTGCCCGATCTCGACCGCGTGGCGCTGCCCGTAGTCGAACGCGACCGCCTCGACGCGGTCGAAGCCGCCGCCGAGGGGGGGCGGGGCGAGCGCCCAGAACAGGCACGTCGTCGAGTCCTGGCCGCCCGAGAACAGGACGAGGGCCGACGGCAGGGCAGGAGAGAGGTCACGCATGGGTGCAAGAACGCGCCTCGGCGTGCCGCCTCGGTGCGGGCGCCTCAGCTGGACTTTGGCTCTTTGAGGTAGCGGGGCGGGCGGTGTCGTAGATCACGGATTCTGTCTACCAAACGGAGTCCGTGCCCACGCTACCGCCCGCCCTCGCTGCCGTCATGGTAGCCTTCC
>JBCCQJ010000383.1:0-3471 GCA_039024395.1 Bacteroidota bacterium
TCGGGGCCGGCCGCCTCGGCGGCGTCCCGGAGGCCCGCCTCGTGGCGGACGAAGGCGCGGTCGACGACCCGCTGCCACAGCTCGGCCTTGCCGCCCGGCGCGTGGTAGTACAGCGACGCCGGGCGGATGCCGAGGGCGTCGGCGAGGTCGCGCATCCGCGTGCCGGCGTAGCCGCGCTCGAGGAACACGCGCTCGGCGGCGTCGAGCACGTGGGCGCTGGCGGCGTCCGAGGGCGTCTGGGCCACGCCTCAGCGCGCGAGGGCCGCCGCCTCGGGGCCGGCGCAGCCGTGCGCCCCCGAGGCGGTGGCCGGGATGGCCACGCGCACGAGAGCTGACAGCAGGTGGGTCCGAGGGTGGCACCAGACGCAGGGAGCGTCGCCAGCGGCCGTTCCTTCCATTCCTCCGCGCGCGGAGCGCGCCCTCCATTCCCCCCATTCCTCAGAGCGACCCGAAGGGCGCTCTGGAGTGGTTTTCGCTGAGGTGCGGTGCATGCGTCTCGACGGGACTGTTCGCGGCATTCAGGACGTCGCCGTTTCTGACTCACTGACACACTCGATCACGGCTCCACTGACTCTAGAACGCCTGGCCGAGGTAGACCGCGTTGAGCAGTAGTCCGTCGGTGCCCCACCAGAAGGCGCGGAACGACGGGTTGAAGTCCATCAGCACGACACGCCCGGCCCCGAGGCGGCCGGCCTTGAGGGCGCCCGCGCCGGGCAGCCGCGCGAGGTTCTCGGACGAGATGTAGCCGCTCAGGACGGGCTCGGCCGCGTAGACACCTACGTCGGTCTGCGCCGCCGTCGTGTCGGGCGCGAACATCGCCGACCCGGACTTGAAGACGGGCACGCTCGCCCCGTAGCCGTAGGCCAGCGGGTGGGACGTGTCGAGCGCCACCTCGAAGATGGAGCCGCCGATGGCCTGCGCGCCTCGCGCTTCGTCGCGCTGGTCGTAGGGCCGCGCGGTCGTGTCCCGGGCGGCCGGGCGGAGCGAGGCGCGCAGCATTCCGCGCGCGGCCGCCCACCGCGCGCCGCCCTGCACGCCGATCAGCACGCCGCCGCCGCGCACCCAGGCCCCGAGGCGGGCGACGGCCGCCGAGTCGAGCGACCCGTAGCTGCCGTTCGCGAGCACGAGGACCGTGTACCGGTCGAGGTCGGCTCGGCCGACGAGGTCGGTCTCCAGCAGCGTGACCGGCTGCCCGAACCGCTCGCTCAGCAGGTGCCACACCTCGCCGACGCCGTTCGAACTCGTGCCCGGCCCCGACAGGATGGCGACGCGCGGCGGATCGAGCACCGGCCACGCGCGGCTGCCGAGGTCGTTGCCGGCCGGCGTGAGGCCCGACGTGAGCGCGAACGCCTCGACGTGGTCGTGTGCGACGGCCCGCTGGATGACAGCGTGGACCGAGTCGGGCGGTGCGCCGCCAGCCCTGACCGGGACGACGAGCGTGCCGGCGGGGAAGTCGGTCCGAGCGCCGCCCACCGACGCGGCGAAGGCGCTCGTCGCGAGGCGCACGCGGACGCCGGCCTGGTGGAGCCGTCGCAGCGCGCGTGGCGCGAAGTAGCGGTCCCACCGGACGAGGTAGGCCACCCGCGCCCGTCCGCCCACGAGGCGGCCGCCGTCGAAGGCCGTCTCCGCCTCGGGGCCGAGCAGCCCGTCGGCGGCAGGCACCTCGGCCACGTCGGCGCCGAAGGCGAGGGGGAAGGTCCATGTCGAGACGTCGTAGAAGAGGCTGTCGCCGTACTCGAGCGTCCGCTCCATCGCCGCCCGGACGAGGCGGCCTTGCGGCTGGTCGAGCGGCACCACGAGCGCCTCGCCGGCGCGGAACGTCCGCCCGTCCGCCGTCACGTCGCGCGCGAGACTGTGGGCGCGGACGCGGCTCCGGCCGAGCGCCTGCGCCATCGCCTGCCCGCGCGTCCGCCGCGTGCTCAGGTCGATCAGGTACGCCCCCGAGGCGGGCCGCTCAGCGTAGAACCCGCGCTGGTGGCGGAGCAGCTCCTCGCGCAGGGCGAGCGCGCCGCGGAGCGTCGAGACCGACGTCGCGAGCTGGTTGCGGACCCCGTAGGCGTACGTCAGGAGCCCGTTCGACTGCGTCTCGCGGGCGAGCGCCCGGCTCGACGCCTGCTCGAAGAGGATGCCCACGCCGCCGTTGACGTCGGGGTAGGTCGAGCCCTTGCCGTAGTAGAAGTCGTCGAAGCTCTCGGCCGAGTAGTAGAGCGCCCCGATCCGGTCCAGCTCGGCCGCGTGGTAGGTCGCGATCTCGCCTGTCAGCTCGAACGTGGCGGCGGGCGTGTTGGGGTTGTTGCGCGACGGGATGCCGGGCTGGAAGAAGAACGTCGACTCCGGCCCCATTTCGTGGTGGTCGGTGCTCACCTGCGGGCGCCACGTGTGCCACCACGCCATCCGGTGCTGGCTCTCGACGAGCTGCGTCGGCAGCCAGTCGCGGTTGAGGTCGAACAGGTAGTGGTTGGTGCGCCCGTTCGGCCACGGCTCGCGGTGCTCGCGGTTCTGCGGGTCGGTCACGAGCGCCGGCCCGCGCGCGCCGTTGACCCAGTCGACGAAGCGGTCGCGCCCGTCGGGGTTCATGAGCGGGTCGAGCAGGACGACCGCGTTCTGGAGCTGCGCCTCGACCTCCGGCCCCTGGGCCGCCGCGAGGTGGTAGAGGTAGACGAGCGCCGCCTCGGTGGCCGTGGCCTCGTTGCCGTGGACGGCGTAGCCCTGGTACACCACGACCGGCATCTGCGCGATCTCGGCGTCGCTCACCGAGGCCGGGTCTTCGCTCAGCCGCACGTTCGCGGCCTGGATCGCCCCGAGGCGGGCGTGGTTCGCGGGGGCCGTGATGACGGCGTGCATGAGCCGCCGGCCCTGGTACGATTCGCCGTGCACACGGGCGACGACCCGCTCCGAGGCGGCGGCGACGGCCTCGACGTAACGGATGACCTCCTCGGGGCGCGTGTGCCGCTCGCCGATGGTGAACCCGAGGACCGCCTCGGGGGTGGGCACGGCCGGGTCGTAGGCGACGGTTCCCTCGACGGCGTAGTCGATGGCGAGCGGCACCGCCGGCTGGGCCGCCGGGAGCCCCGAGGCGGCGACGAGGACGAGGGCGAGGAGCGAGAGGCGGAGCACGGGCGACAGGGTGAGCGGCCCGCTAACCTACTCGTGTGGCGCGACCGTTCTCCGCCTCGGGACGTGGATTCTGCCGTCCCCGAGGCGGCGGTCGATTTAGGCACGCCACCGGCGTGCCCCTACGGGTCTCGCCCCGATGGGGCCGCGTGCCGTCCCCGAGGCGGCGGCACCTTCCGTCCACCATCCACCGTCCACCGGCGCGCCCGGCGGTCGCATCCGGATCGGCCTTGCGCCGACCCCGAGGCGGCAGCACGTTAGCCGACAGCCGACAGCCGACAGCCGACAGCCGACAGCCGACAGCCGACTACTCCCCCTGCGCCAGCGAGTACGCCCGCTCGCCGCCGAACGTGTAGA
>JBCCQJ010000384.1:0-3444 GCA_039024395.1 Bacteroidota bacterium
CCGTGGTACGCTCTCCCGTGTCGGGATTCCTAGGCCCCTGCCACGATCCGCCCCCGAGGCGGTCGAGTGATGGGGCCCCCCCCCCCAACCCCCCCCCCCGGGGGGGGGGGGGGGGTTGCAACCCAGCGGGGGGAGGTTGGGAGGGGGGCGATGAATCGACCGCCTCGGGGGCGGATCGTGGCAGGGGCCTAGGAATCCCGACACGGGAGAGCGTACCACGGTGCGCCCCTACGCCACCGCCACAATCCGACCGAGCAGCAGCCCCGAGGCGGCGGCACCTTCCGTCCACCGTCCACCGTCCACCGTCCACCGTCTGCCCACTGACGCACTGCCCACTGGCCCACCGACACACCGCACCCGGCGGCCGCATCCGAATCAGCCATGCACCGGCCCCGAGGCGGCAGCACCTTCGCCCACCGCCGAGAACCCCGCCTCGGGGCACGGCGTCTGGGACTTCCCGTGGCGCCGCCGTCGCCTACCTTCCAGTCCCTCTGCCCTTCGGGAATGCCCTCTTCCGATACTCTCGACGCCGCCACGAAAGACGCGATCCAGGAGGCCGTCGCCGCGGCGCTGCGCGACCACCGCGACTGGCTCCGCGAGGTCGTCCAGGACGCCCTGATGGAGGCCGCCGACGCCGAGGCCCGCCGAGAGGCCGACCTCCGCGAGGCCCTCGCCCGCGCCCGGCAGGACTACCCGGCCGCCCCGCACGGACAGGCGTAAGCCGCTCGCCGCCTCCGCGAGGACAGCCTCGGGGAACGTCGCTCGCGTCTGCGCGATAGGTGCGACTCCCCGCCGCGCCGCCCGTGATCCGCGCCCTCGCCGTCTGCTCCGCCGCCCTCGCCCTCGCCGCCTGCGGCGGCGCCGACGACGGCCGCACGCCGCTGCTGGTCTACTCGCCGCACGGCAAGGACATGCTCCAGGCATACGAGGCGGCCTTCGAGGCGGCCGACTCGACGGTCGACGTGCAGGTGATCGACATGGGGAGTCAGACGGCCCTCGAGCGGATCCGCACCGAGCGCCAGAACCCGCAGGCGAGCGTGTGGTGGGGCGGCCCGCAGACGCTGTTCATGGAGGCGGCCGAGGCGGGTCTCCTCCAGCCGTTCACGCCGTCGTGGGCCGACGCCGTGCCCGCATCCGCCAAGGACGCCGAGGGCCGGTGGTACGGGGCCTACCGGACGCCCCTCGGGCTGATGCGCAACACCGACGCGGTCGACGACGCGGACGTGCCAGCGGACTGGGACGCCCTCCTCGACGAGCGGTGGGCCGACCGGCTCCTGATCCGGCTCCCCAACGAGAGCGGCACCATGCGCACGATCTGGGGCGCGATGATCCTCCGCCAGCCGACCGTGGAGGAGGGCTACCGCTGGCTCGCCCGCCTCGACACCCAGGTGAAGGGCTACGCCGCCGACCCGACGCAGCTCTACCTCCGGCTCGCCCGCGGCGAGGCCGACCTCACCCTCTGGAACCTCCCCGACGCCTACTTCCAGGCCCAGAGCTACCCGTTTGGGTTTACCGCGCCCGCCTCGGGGACGCCCGTCCTCGTCGACGGCATCGCGATCCCGGCCGGCGCGCCCCACCCCGAGGCGGCGCAGCGCTTCGTCGAGTTCGTGACCACCGAGGCGGCGCTCGTCGAGCAGGCCGAGCGGTTCCACCGCATCCCGGCGCGCACCGACATCCCCGAGGCCGACCTGCCGGCGTGGATGACGTCGGGCGCGTTTACGCCGATGGACCTCGACTGGCAGCGCCTCGCCGACGAGGGGCCGGCGTGGATGCAGGTCTGGCAGGAGCAGATCGAGGGCCGCGGCGCCGAGTACCTCGCCGAGAACCCCGCGCCGTAGAGCGCCCTCTGGGCCGCTCGGAGGCGTGGAGGGCGCGCTCCGCGCGCGGAGGAAGGGAGGACCGACCGCTGGCGAAGGCCGTGGAGGGAGGGCTGCCAACCCGCCGGCCGCCCCAGACCTCAACGTGGCCTCTGCGTCGCTCGAGCCCCGAGGCGGGGATGGCAGAGACGTAGGTTGCGGATCTGTCGTGCCCGCTCGGCCCCTCCCCTCATGCGCTCCGTTCTCCTCGTGGCCCTCAGCGGGGCGGTCGGCGCCGTGGCGCGCTACGGCATCGGGCTGGCGAGCGTGCGGTGGGCCGAGGCCGGCTGGCCGGTCGGGACGTGGATCGTGAACGCGGTCGGGTGCCTGCTGATCGGCCTCGCGCTCCCGCTCGTCGAGGCGGAGCGGACGCGGCTGATCCTTCTCGTCGGCGTGCTCGGCTCGTTCACCACGTTCTCGACGTTCAGCGCCGATACGGTCGTGTTGTGGGAGGCGGGGCGGCCGGGCCTCGCGGTCGCGAACGCGGTCGGCAGCGTGGCGGTCGGGCTCGTGTTTGTGCTCATCGGAGTGTCTGTCGGACGCCACCTCGGGGCGGCGGCGGGGTAGGCGCTGTGCGTCCGCGCGGGCGCCTTGCGAAGCGGGCCGCCCGGCGGGAACTTGCAGGCCCTGGCTCTTCACCCGGCCCCTCTCCGATGCGTCTCCTCTGGCTCTGCCTCGCCCTCGTCTTCGTCGCCCCGACCCCCGCCTCGGCGCAGCCGGCCGACGCCGACGAGATCCCGGCCGCCGAGGCGGCCTTCCAGGACGGCCTCGACGCCTACCGCGTGGGCGACTACGCCGAGGCGGAGGGCCATTTCCGCCGGACGACCGAGGACTTCGGCTTCAACGCGCGCTCGACGTCGGCGCTGCTGATGGCGGCCAAGTCGGCCTACGCGGCCGGCGACTTCGACCGCGCCATCGTGACGACGACCACGCTCACGACGGCCTACCCGGAGAGCCGCTACGTCGCCGAGGCGCAGCGCGTCCGCAGCCTTGCCGAGACGGGCGGGCCGGGCGGCATCGGCCGGGTCTTCGACCTCGGGGTGGTGCTGCCGACCGGCGGCATCGACGGGTACCTCGGGCAGGCGCTCTTCAACGGCGTGCGGATCGCGGTCGACGAGCACAACCAGGCGCCGGGCGGGCGGCCTGTGCGGATGGTGTTTCGCGACTCGGGTGGGAGCGGCGACGGCGCCGAGGCGGCCGTCGAGGGCGTCGTCGAGGCGGGCGTGGCGGCGATCGTGGGGCCGCTCTTCAGCGACGAGGCGGGGCCGGCCGGGGCCGCCGCCGAGGCGGCCGGCGTGGTGCTCGTGGCGCCGCTGGCGACCGACGAGGCGGTGAGCCAGGGCCGGCGCTTCGTGTTCCAGGCCAACCCGACGTTCCCGGCGCGCGGCCGGGCGATGGCGCGCTACGCGATCGGCGGGCTCGGCCTGCGGCGCGTCGGCGTGGCCTCGCAGACGGGCACCCTCGGGGCCGACATGGCCGGCGCGTTCGCGACCGAGGCCCGCCGCCTCGGGGCGACCGTCGCCTTCGAGGAGCGGCTGGCCGAGGCGGCCGAGTGGGAAGACCTCGACCGCGAGGTGGGCACGTCGGC
>JBCCQJ010000385.1:0-3439 GCA_039024395.1 Bacteroidota bacterium
ATCATCAGCAGAGAGACGAAGATGATCGCGAGGACGAGGTAGATGAGGATGGATGCCATCGGAAGGGGGCGAGTGGAGATCGGCCCTCCCGGCGAGCGGCCGGGAGGGCGCAGGCGTGTCCCCGAGGTGGGTTACGCGGTCGTCGGGTTGTCGCCGGTGCCCAGCTCGGCCGAGGCCGAGGGGAGCGTGGCCCGTGTGCGACCGCCGAGGGCCGGGCGGCCGATCGACATCATCGCCAGCGAGTCGATCAGCTCGACCGAGGCCTCCTCCATGTCGGCCGTGATGCGGTCGATCTTGGAGACGCAGTAGTTGTAGAACACCTGCAGGATGATGGCCGCGATGAGGCCGAAGACGGTCGTGAGGAGGGCGATCTTGATGCCACCGGCCACGAGGGACGGCGAGATGTCGCCGGCCGCCTCGATGGCGTCGAACGCCTCGACCATGCCGACGACCGTGCCGAGGAAGCCGAACATCGGGGCGAGCGAAATGCCCAGCGAGAGCCAGACGAGGCCGCGCTCGAGGAAGCTCATCTCGATCGAGCCGTAGGAGACGACCGCCTTCTCGACGGCGTCCATGCCCTCGTCGTAGCGCGTCAGGCCGGCCTGGACGACCGACGCGACCGGGCCGCGCGTGTTGGCGCACACATCTTCGGCTGCCGAGACGCCGCCGTTGTCGAGGGCCTCCTTGACGCGCCCCATGAACTTCTGGGCGTTGATGTCGGCCCGGTTGAGCGAGAGGATCCGCTCGAAGGCGATGGCGAGGCCGATGATCAGCGTAATGAGGACCGGCCACATGAAGTTGCCGCCCTCGTTGAAGCGGAAGACAAGCTCGTTGGCGAAGTTGTCGGAGGCGGCCTCCTGCATCAGGAGCAGGGCGGAAAGCGTCATAAGGGGTCTCCCTCGTGGGGAAGGCGGGTTGGGTCGGGAACGGGGAGGCGGCGGGCGTCGCCAGACCTCGGGAAGGGCGCGGCACCGCGCGCCGGACGTGCTGGTTCAATATCTCCACCGCTACCGGGATTGTCAACGCGGTGCGAAGGCGCGGGCCCGGCGGCGGCCCCGAGGCGGGGACCCTTCCACGACACGGCGGCCTCCAAAAAGTTGCTCCGCTGCCCCGGGGGAATCCCTAGGGCATCTGCCCAACGTCGGCCGACACCGCCTCGGGGTGGGGCGGTTCGAGGTCACGCACCGCCTCGGGGCTGAGCGTTTCGGCGACGGCTGCCCACCACGACGTCGAGATCCTTCACGAGCGTTGACTCGGCGGGCACGCCGCCTCGAGGAGGCCAGCAGACCCTGAGGCGGTCGCATCGTCGCCCCCTCCCGGCCTCCCCCCGCTGGGGGGAGGAGACCTTCAGATCGACCCGGTACTGTCGGGTGTGCTAGCGCGCTTGGGCGAGCGTGCGGGCGTTGTCCCAGAGGCCGAGCGCCTCCTGGAGCATCGTATCGATCTCGCCGACGACCGGGAAGAACGCCTCGGCGCCATAGAGCCGGCGGGACATGAACGCCCGGATGCGGGCCTCGATGTCGGAACGGGACGCGAACGCCTCGGAGCGGACGAGCACGTCCTCGTCGACGTCCTCGGTGCGGGTCTCGACAACCGGCGCACCGTGCGTATCGGCGTAGTCGAGGAAGCGCGCGAACGTGGCGTCGTCGAGGCGGAACGAGCGCACGAACTCGGTCTGGCGGCCCTCCCACTCGGCGCGGAAGTCCTCCCCGAGGCGCTCCAGCTCAACGCGGGCGAACTCGTTGTCGAGGTTCTTGCCCACGATGGTCCGCATGGCGGTCTCCATGGTGTCGAACGGCACGATGTAGTCGGGCAGGATGCCGCCGCCGCCGTAGACGGTCCGGCCGCCATCGGTCTCGTACGTCAGCGAGTCGGGCACCTCGACGCCGTAGGCGCGCGCGTCGATGAAGCCGGCGCCCGCCACGAGGCGGTCCTCGACGGCCTCGCGGATGGCCACCTTGGCGTTGAAGTAGGCCTCGTCGCCCGCGCCGACCTCGTAGGGCGTCTGGATGAGCCGGCCCGACGGCGTGAAGTAGCGGCTGACAGTCATCTGGAGCACGCTGCCATCGGACATCGGGAACTGCTGCTGCACGAGCCCCTTGCCGAACGAGCGGCGCCCGACGAGGAGTGCGCGGTCGTGGTCCTGCAGCGCGCCGGCGACGATCTCCGACGCCGAGGCGGCGTTCTCGTTGATGAGGATGATGACCGGGTCGTCCTCGTAGCTGCCGCCGGCGGTGGCGCGGTACTGGCGGCGGTTGGACGGATGGCGGCTCTCGGTGTAGACGATCATGTCGCCGGCCGGGAGGAACTCGTCGGAGATGGCGTAGGCCTGGTCGAGCAGGCCGCCCGCGTTGTCGCGAAGGTCGAGCACAAGCCGCTGCATCCCCTGGCCCTTCAGCTCGCGGATCGAGGCGCGGATCTCCTCGTGGCTGGTCCGCGCGAAGCGCTGGAGCTTGATGTAGCCCGTCTCGTCGTCGATCATGTGGGTCGCGATGACGGTGTTGAGCGGGATCCGGTCGCGCGTGATCGTGAAGTCGAGCGTCTCGCGGTAGCCCGGCCGCTGGACGACGAGGTCGACCGTCGTGCCGCGCGGCCCCTTGAGCGTCCGCTGCACGTCGTCGGTGTCGAAGCCGATGGCGGCTTCGCCGGCGATCTCGATGATCCGGTCGCCGGCGTGGAGGCCCGCCTCGTCGCTAGGTCCGCCCGCGATGGGCATCAGCACGACGAGCGTGTCGGCGTCGGCGCGGCCCTCGACGAACTCGTACCAGATGCCGATGCCCTCGAAGCTGGCGTCGAAGCTCTCGCGGACCGACCGCATCTCGTCGGCGGTGACGTAGATCGAGTGCGGGTCGAGGCCGGCCAGCATCCCGTTGATGGCGTCCTCGGCGAGCTGCGCCGAGTCGACGCGCTCGACGTAGGCGCGGGTGATGTACTCGTACGCCTCCTCGATCTTGCGGAGCTGCTCGGCGTTGTCGGAGCTGGAGAAGGCGTCGCGAACCTGGACGCCGGAGAGCAGGACGATGACGAGCAGGCCGGCGCCGAGGATCGGGAGTACGCGAGAACGAGGCATGGAGTCCGGGGGAAGGGGGCGGCCACCGAACGCCCCGAGGCGGGCGTTGGTGTGACCCACGAGGTGTCGGCGGGTCTTCGGAAGAACTCAATGTAGAGGTGCAAGGTTCGGGGGAGGGCTCGCTCTTCGGAGATGCCGCCTCGGGGCGGTTGCCCCAAGGGGTCCGCCTCGGGGGGGACGTCGAGGCGGCGGACACGAGGGAGACACCCCGGGGCCACGCCGGCGGTCGATTCGTCGGCCCGGCCCCGAAGCCATCCGGAACCGGGGGAGACGCCTCGACGAGGCGTCTCTACAGCGCGCTACGGTCCACCGTCTGGCGGGAACATTTCCACGGCCGCGCCCCATCCCCCATCCCCCATCCCCCATCCC
>JBCCQJ010000386.1:0-3405 GCA_039024395.1 Bacteroidota bacterium
CCGATCCGCGCGTCGCGCTCCAGGCCCACCGCGCGACGCCCTACGCGGCCTACATCGCCGCGCTCGACGCCGTCCTGATGGGCCACCGCGTCGCCGACGCCGCGCCGCGCCTGACGCTCCGCGAACCGCAGGCTGCTCCGCTGGTCCGGTAGCCCGTTGTCCACCCCCCGTCCACGACGTGGACAACCCCGCCACGAGGCGGCCTCTCGGATTTCCCCTCCATTCCTCCGCGCGCGAAGCGCGCCCTCCATTCCTCCCATTCCCCCGAGCGGGAAACCCGTGGAGGATGCGAAACCGTCAGCCCACGCCCCTCCCCCCCGACGCTACCGATACCCCTGCGCCTGCAGCTCGAACAGCTCGGCGTAGCGCCCGCCCGCGGCGACCAGCTCGGCGTGCGTCCCGACCGCCTCGACCTCGCCGCCGTCGAGCACCAGGATCCGGTCGGCCATGCGGACGGTCGAGAACCGGTGTGAGATGAGGACCGCCGTCTTGCCCACTGTCAGGTCCTTGAAGCGCTCGAACACCTCGGACTCGGCGCGGGCGTCGAGGGCGGCCGTCGGCTCGTCGAGGATCAGGAGCTGCGCGTCGCGCATGTAGGCTCGGCCGAGGGCCACCTTCTGCCACTGCCCGCCCGAGAGGTCGACGCCCGCGCGGAAGCGCCGGCCGAGGGTCTGGTCGTAGCCCTCGGGCAGCGACGCGATGACGCTGTCGGCCAGCGACCGCTTGGCCGAGGCCTCGATGCGCGGCCGGTCGTCGCGCTCCGAGATCCGCCCGACGGCGATGTTCTCCGAGGCGGTCAGGTGGTAGCGCACGAAGTCCTGGAAGATGACGCCGACCGCCGACCGGAGGCTGTCGAGGTCGTAGTCGCGGAGGTCGCGGCCGTCGAGCAGGATGCGGCCCTCCTCGGGGTCGTAGAGCCGGGCGAGGAGCTTGACGAGCGTGGTCTTGCCGGCCCCGTTCTCGCCCACGAGCGCGAGCGCCTCGCCGGCGCGGAGCGTGAACGAGAGGTGGCGGACCGCCCACGCCTCGGCGCCGGGGTAGCGGAAGCCGACGTCGTCGAACACGAAGCCCTCCCGGATCGCCTCGGGGACCGGCACCGCGTTCGGCCGCGTGGCGACGCGCGGCTCGATGTCGAAGAACGAGAACAGGTCGGCGAGGTAGAGCGCCTGCCCGCTGACGGTCGAGAACGCGGCCAGCATCGACTCCAGCAGGCCCCGCATCCGGCCGAACGAGCCGGCGAGGAACGTCAGGTCGCCGATCGTGAACGTCCCCGAGGCGGTCCGGTACACGATGACGGCGTAGGCGGCGTAGTAGCCGAGCGTCCCGACGGCCGCCAGCAGCCCGCCCCACGAGGCGCGCCGGAGGGCGAGGCCGCGGTTGGCCCGGTAGTAGGCGTCGGCGAGGGCGCGGTAGCGCTCGGCGAGGTAGCCGTTGAGCCCGAACACCTTCACCTCCTTGGCCGTCTCGTCGCTCGCGCCGACGTAGCGGAGGTAGTCCAGCTCACGGCGCTCGGGCGTCCACGAGTAGGCCAGCGAGTAGCTCTGGGCGTTGAAGTGGGCCTCGCCCAGGAACGCCGGCACGAGGGCCAGCGCCAAGAGCGCCAGCAGCCACGGCTGGTACACCGCCAGGCCCACGCCCAGCGACACGACGGTCACGGCGTCCTGCGCCTGCCCGAACACCTGGCTGAGCAGCACCAGACGGCCCGTCGTCTGCCGGCGCGCGCGCTCGAGGTGGTCGTAGAAATCGGCGTCCTCGAAGTGGGCCAGGTCGAGCGCCGCCGCGTGGCGCATCAGGCGCACGCTCGTCTCGTTCGTGAACAGGTCGCCGAGGAGCGAGTCGCACAGCGCCGTCGCCCGTCCGAGGAGGTCGCTCAGGACCGCCAGGCCCAGCTCGGCGGCCAGCAGCCACGCCAGCGGCTCCAGCTCGGTGCCCCACGCCGCCCACCCGTCGAGGTCGGGCTCCGAGGCGGCCACACGCACCACCTCGTCGACGACGAGCTTGCCCACGTAGAGCATCGTCACCGGCACGAGCGCGCGCACGAGGCGGAGCGCGAGGTTGGCCGCGAAGAGCGCCGGGCTCGTGCTCCAGAGGAGCCGGAACAGGGGCGGCAGGTGCTTGAGCGCGCCGATCCGCTCGGCCACGCTCAGGCCCTCGACGGCGCGGCGGCCGGCGCCCGCCCCCCGCAGCGGGGCCGCGCCGTTCGAGGAGCCGGGAGAGAACAACGCCACGAGCGGTCCACGCCCGACGCCGCGCGCGGTTCGCCGCCTCGGGGTCGGACTGGGCCGCCTCGTCGACGCCGCCTCGGGGTCAAACTGGTCCGTCTGCACCAGGCCCCGAGGCGGTCGGCGGGGCGAGACTGGAGCACCCTTCAGGTAGGTGCGAGGTACCAGGTACTCGGTACGGCTCTCGCCCGGCGCCTCGCGTTTTGTACCTCGTACCAAGTACCCTGTACCAACCGGAGATTCGCTAGGGCGTGTGAACACTCACCCAGATCGGCGCGAACGGTCCAGATTTAGCCCTCGCCGCGTCGCACTCCTGCTCGTCGCCCTCCTCGGGGCCGTCTCGGCGGAGGCCCAGACGGTCCGCCTCGTGGTGCCGCTCGACCGGCCGCTCGAGGCGCCGCGGCTGGGCATGCGGGCCGCCCTCGAGGCGGGCGCCGTGGTGCTGACCGGCCTGGGCCACCTCGCCGCCTCGGAGGCCGGCGTCTCCGGGCCGTACATCCCGGTCGTGATCGCGGGGTGGGGCGGCTACGTCGGCTACCGCGCGGCGACCGAGCCGGGGTACCTGGCCGACCTCGGGTTCACGGGCGAGACCCTGGGCCGGGCGGCGCGCGACGTGGGGCTGCTCTCGGCCGGCGCGGCGCTGGGGATGGGCGTCTACGGGGCCGCGAACGGCTCGCTCCGCCTCGACGCCTCGATGCTGCCGCTGCTGGTGCTCTACCCCGCGTGGGGGCTCACGCAGCATGCTGGTCCAGGGCTTCCTCACGCGGCCGCTCGCCGAGGCGGGCCTGCCGACGCTGGCCGTCGCCCCGATCTCGGCGGCAGCCTTCGGGGCGGTCCACGTGCCCAACTGGGAGCTGACGGCGGCGACGACGGTGATGGGCGGCGCCTTCGCCCCGCTCTACCTCCGCGACGGAAACCTCTGGCCGCTCGGCGTGGCGCACGGCGGCCTCGGCGCGCTGTTCTACGTGTGGGTCCTCGACCGCGACCCCTGGGCCGAGCTGACGGGCGCGGAGTAGGCCGACCTTTCGCGCTTCGCTTAGGAGAATGGGGGGAGTGGGGAGAGCGGGAGGAATGGGGGGCAGGTGCAGAGCGTCGGACGGGGTGCCCAGAGCGGATGCGGGATTCGTGATGCGTGCCTCTCCCGAGCTAAGGGTCACGCATCACGAATCACGCATCGAGTCGC